>NZ_CAWMSA010000067.1:51659-52529 GCF_963870205.1 Anabaena sp. CA = ATCC 33047
TGATGCGATCGCACTTTGACCAATGGCGGTAGAATTTGTACCACTAGCTCTAGCACCGTCACCGTAAGCCGAAGCAGAAATACCACTGGCTTGGGCGGCGTTACCTGTGGCGGTGGCAGAATTTTGGCTAGCATTTGCACCTGTACCGACAGCGATCGCATTTGTGGCATTATCACCAATTGTTGCACCTTCACCTATGGCAGTTGAACCTGTCGCCCCTGTTCCAACTGTTGCACCTGTACCTGTGGCAATGCTGTTATTTGCACTGGCATTGGCATTAGAACCGGTGGCAACAGCACCTTGCCCACCTGCTGACGCTGCATTACCTGTGGCTAAGGAATCATTCCCCGATGCGTTCGCACCTCTACCAATGGCGGTAGAATTGTCACCACCAGCGTTCGCACCATCACCGTAAGCCGAAGCAGAAATACCAGTGGCTTGGGCGGTGTTACCTGTGGCGGTGGCAGAATTTTGGCTAGCATTTGCACCTGTACCGACAGCGATCGCATTTGTGGCATTATCACCTATTGTTGCACCTTCACCTATGGCAGTTGAACCGGTTGCCCCTGTACCAACGTTAGCTCCATTACCTGTAGCGATTGAGTTACTACTTCCCACATTAGCATTCGTACCTGTGGCGATCGCATTTGTGGCATTATCACCAATTGTTGCACCTTCACCTATGGCAGTTGAACCGGTTGCCCCTGTTCCAACGTTCGCTCCATTACCTGTAGCGATTGAGTTACTACTTCCCACATTAGCATTCGTACCTGTGGCGATCGCATTTGTGGCATTATCACCTATTGTTGCACCTTCACCTATGGCAGTTGAACCTGTCGCCCCTGTTCCAACTGTTGCACCTGTACCTGT
>NZ_CAWMSA010000067.1:52539-96612 GCF_963870205.1 Anabaena sp. CA = ATCC 33047
TTGGCATTGGCATTAGAACCGGTGGCAACAGCACCTTGTCCACCTGCTGACGCTGCATTACCTGTGGCTAAGGAATCATTCCCCGATGCGTTCGCACCTCTACCAATGGCGGTAGAATTGTCACCACCAGCGTTCGCACCATCACCGTAAGCCGAAGCAGAAATACCAGTGGCTTGGGCGGTGTTACCTGTGGCGGTGGCAGAATTTTGGCTAGCATTTGCACCTGTACCGACAGCGATCGCATTTGTGGCATTATCACTTATTGTTGCACCTTCACCTATGGCAGTTGAACCTGTCGCCCCTGTTCCAACTGTTGAGTTTGTACCGACAGCGATCGCATTGTCTGCACTAGCAGTAGCAGTATTACCAGCAGCAATGGAATTAGTGCCTGATGCTGTGGCTACTTGTTCAAATTGACCAGTACCAGCATTAAAAGTACCACCCCCCAAAGCTAGAGAGCCATTACCTGTTGCACTTGCTCCTGCACCCACGGCTGTGGCACTGTCAGCAGTAGCTCTAGATGTATCACCCACTGCTGTCGCTGAAGTTCCTGAAGCGTTAGCAAATGTTCCATAGGCTGATGCACCAATCGCAGAGGCTTGAGAGAAGCTACCTGATGCTATCGCCTGATCTCCCGTAGCTTGGGCTTGAGTACCTGTAGCCACTGCGCTAGTCCCACTAGCTTGGGCTTGAGTACCTGTAGCCACTGCGCTAGTCCCACTAGCTTGGGCTTGAGTACCTGTAGCGGTAGCAAAACTACTGGTAGCATTTGCACCTGTACCCACAGCGATCGCATTTGTGGCATTATCACCAATCGTTGCACCTTGACCTATGGCAGTTGAACCGGTTGCCCCTGTACCAACGTTCGCTCCATTACCTGTAGCGATTGAGTTACTACTTCCCACATTAGCACTCGTACCTGTAGCGATCGCATTTTCGGCATTATCACCAATCGTTGCACCTTGACCTATGGCAGTTGAACCGGTTGCCCCTGTACCAACGTTAGCTCCATTACCTGTAGCGATTGAGTTACTACTTCCCACAGTAGCATTCGTACCTGTAGCGATCGCATCTGTCGCCCCTGTACCAACTGTAGCTCCATTACCTGTAGCAATGCCGCTATTAGCACCAACACTAGCACTCGTACCAGAAGCGATCGCATTTGTGACATTATTATCTACAGTCGCACCTTCACCTATGGCGGTAGAACCTATTGCCCCTGTTCCAACTGTAGCTTGATTACCTATAGCTGTAGCATTATTCGCTAAAGCTCCCGCCGTATTACTCCCAGTGCCTATAGAAATTGCATTACTCGCACCTGCTCCAGTGGTAGCATTAGCACCAACTGCCACGGAATTATCACCTTGTGCTGTTGCGCTATCTCCGAAGGCTGCTGAGGAACTACCTGACGCATTACTATTAGTTCCTACAGCTGTACCTGAAGCACCGGCTGTGGATTCGTTACCAACTGCTGTGGCATTCACGCCGTCATTGACAGTGGCAGATCGTCCAATAGCGATCGCACCAGCAGATGATGAATTATCGGAATTTACGGTAGCAGATTGTCCAATAGCTATTGCCCCCTGTGCGGAAGTTGCAGTCCCTGATGTTTCTGCGTCAGTACCTATAGCTATGCTGTTGTTACTTGCTGCACTTGCTCCTGCACCAATAGCCGTAGCGTTTAATCCCTGTGTTCTATTTACGAAGGTACCACCCAAATCGGTTGGTTCAATTTGGACTTTTTGTGCCTGAGCAACAGGAATCCCTGTAGATATCAATCCCGTAGGCAACAGCAAACTTGTAAATAGTAGAAATATTAATTTCCGATAACCTCTATTGATAGGTTTTAGATTTATAGCACACCAGTAAATAGCATGAAGACGCATGAAATTACCTTCTTTTTTTGTGTAGTAAACTTTTGGGGATGCAAATACCAATTTGCGTTGTTGTTAAGCACTAGATTTATTTAGTCAAAATCATCCTAAACAAAATCTGCGCCTCTGGTATAGCTCAATCTAAATTCGCAATCATTTAGATTGATTTACTTGGGAGTCCCTTTGAAATTATTTCAATTTGCAAACCCTCATTTTTTCTTGGCTGATTTCTGAAAAATTGTCAATATTATCTATTAAACCTCATGATTATTCAACATACAATTTCAGATTTTTAGTATTAGATGCACACTTAAGTATTAAATATATACAATTGTTTATGTCTGCATTAAAATTGCTCGATAGGCTCACCCGTTAGATTTTGATTACCCCCCGGAAACGATAAATTATTTTCATTCATAAACCGCTCATTAATCAAGCTGGTAAACATTTCTATGTGTGCTTGCCATTGCACTAAAACACTTTGTAACCTACCTAATCTTTCTGTTATTGGAACTTGTTGTAAACCATAGTCAAAGTTGCCAAAATACCTGATAGCGGGCATCTTAGCCTCTTGATTCTCTTGTGGTAGCTCTATCTGACTAATTTGCATATTGAGATTTCCTTGTTCTAAAGTATAGGAAATATTCACATCTACTTTTGGCGGTTGAATACCAAACTCCAGCCAATTCCCACCAGCAAACAAATTTTTAGCTAGATAAGTTTGAGCCAGTTGGGGTTGTTCCCGAAAACTGACAACTCCCGTTAAATTTATCCCCAGCCCTTCATATTCTACATAGGGTAATACCTGGGTATAAAGCTGGGCAATCTGAGCAGCTACTATGTTGTCAATTGATTTACCAATGATATTTTCTAAAAAAATAGTTCTGCTGTTATCAGATGCGATTTGCAGCCCATTCTCAAAAATCAGTTGAGAGCCTTGTTGAGTATATACCGGATTGCTATCTAGTCGCCAATCCTGGGGAACAATGCCACTATATTTCAGAAAATCCCAATTCAATAAAGTTGGATTTTGGTTTTTCACCAAAAACACAACCGATAACTCATACAAAGATAACTCGTGTCCAGAAAAATTTTGATACATCTTATTTCACAACCCCTGAGCAACAAACTGAGTATACTACACCATCAGAGGATGCTTGACAAGTATTATTATTAACATCACAGTCTTTCAAGTATCACCCCCCAAGCACCCCTTCCCTACCTCTCCCTCACTCTCTCCTACGTCGTTATGTAACATAGTTCACTTTTTCTACCCATCCGCAGAATATTCAGGAATTTTTTATATTTTCATAACTTAAATTAAATTTTGAGCAATTTATACATTATTCCTACTTATGTACGTGTATTTTTTAAGACGATAATTAAAGTAAGTGCGTAAGTAGTTTAACTGTTAAATTGACTGAGTAATCTTCTAAAAGCCTAAAAATGTATTTTTGCCTCTGTAAATATACATAATTCTCTAATTTTATTGGTCAGAAACCAAGTATTTTTTCTGAAAAAAATATGTTGATTTAGTATTGTTAAAATATTTGAGAAACTTAGTTTTTTTAACCAAATTCTTTGAAATTATATTGACAAAAACCTGAACAGGAATACATCATGGTACGTAACAAGTAAAAATAAAAACTCGTGACAAAAAAACTTGCCGCCAGAATTGCAGCAAGAAAGAATCAGCTAGTTTTCTGTAGGTAACTAGCGTGTTTCTCATTTGCCTATACATAGTCAACAAAAATAAATAGTGGTACTCAGGTAAAGACAATAATTATGGATATTCAGCAACCTATTTCCAATACTATTGATGGAACTCCATCCGCTTCCCAAAACCCATTATTGAGCAGCGAAACAAATATATTTAATCCTCAAAACGAACAGCAGCTATATAATCCAGCATCAGCGAGTGATTTGACCACACCAACACTCAATTATCCTGTTGGTACTTGGTCGTATTTGACTGGTGAAGGGAATGGGATTTTTTGGGGGACAGATCAAGCAGATAGCCTGTATTTACAGGTTGGTATAGGTAATAGTTTAGAATTTAGTAGCAACGGCACAGACTTTTATCAAAGTGGGTTAGTAGTTGGTCAAGATAGTCATATTTCAATTAATTTAGGGTTTGGTAATGACAGCCTATATATTGATAATTCTTTAACAAATGCCCTCAATAGTACAGGTGCAAAACTTACCTTTGATGGTGGAGAAGGTAACGATAGCGTATTTGGCCCCAATCTAGACACAACATGGAATATAACCAGCAAAAATGCTGGTAACGTTGGTAGTATTGAGTTTGAAAACGTTGAAAATCTCAAAGCTGCCGCTAATAATTATGCCACCTTTGTCTTTACCCCAGAAGGTAGTTTAGATGGAATTGCCGATGGCGGAGATGGAAATTTAGGTACTTTAGTTATTGACGGTGGAACTTATAACAACGCTCAATTTATCGCCTATAGTCCCCATTCCGGGATTATTCATCTAGACGACAAGACAATTGAATATGCTGGTTTAGCACCAATTTTTGATACCAGTGTAACAGCAGATAGAGTATTCACTGCTACTGAGGGAGATGATCAAATCCTTGTCAGCAAAGTAGCTACAGGACAAACGAGGATTTTTAGTAGCAATAACACCTTTGAAAATATTACCTTCTGGAATCCCAGTAATTCCTTAACAATTAAGGGGTTAGCAGGTAATGACATCATTACTATAGACTCACTCGATGCCAATTTTACTAAATCCTTAGTAATTGAAGGTAATGACGGCAATGACCAGGTGAATTTTGAGAAAGATTTAACCCTGAATGGGGGTAATTTAACAGTAGATGCAGAAAGTATTTTTGTCAAAACTGGAGTCACAATTGACACTACACAGCCAGGCGGTATTGACGGGACTATAAATTTCACTGCGTCCGATACAGAAAGCGGTTCTGATGCTCAGGGACAAGTTCAGATTAACCTGACAGGAGCAACTATTAAAGCTGGTGACATTAATATGTCAGCCTCCTCTGAAGTAACAGAAAATGTAGAGGAATTTACTGAAATGGAGGTTAATTTAACTTCTAACGCAACTATTTCTGTGATTGACTCCAGGATTGAAAGTAGCGGTAATGTCACCTTATCTAGTAGTTCCGTAGTCACAGGAGAAATAATAGCCAAAGCAATACCACTGATTACTTTACTTGATGCTGCAACTGCCACTTCCAATATTAACAGTTCAGCGATCGCACACATTTCTGGGAAAAGCTCCCTAGATGTTAAGGGAGATTTAGCTATCACCGCTACTAACGAAATTGACGTAACTACCAGAGCCAGAGCCACTTTTGCAACACTAGGGGGAGGTATTGCCTTAGCTAGAATTACAAATACTACCCAAGCTTATATTGACTTATCCGACAATCAATCAATTTCGGCAGCCAACATTACATTATTAGCAGACTCTAAAAATACCCTGGAGACTACAGGCAAATCTGCTGCGAGTGGAGTGGTTCAGAACGAGAAACCCATCTCCGAATTAACAGAAGGACAGACTGCCCCCTTCTTGGGACTAGGATGGTTTGATAGAGCAGGAGCATTAGCATTTACTAAACTCAATAGCCAAACCCAAGCTTATATATCTGCTACATCTGCTGATAATGTTAACAACCCCAGTAGCATTAATACTACAGGGAAATTAACTATTAATGCTAATACCAATAATAATATTAAAAGTGAAGCAGACAGTACCTTCACAAAAACCTTTATACCCGTTATTCAGGCTTCTGATTCTATATCTGTCAACTTAATTAATATCAAAAATGATGCTCACATCGCTGGCCAGACATCTATTGATGCTGGTGGCATAGATATTACAGCAATTACAGATGGCACTATCAAGAGTATCGCATTTGGCAGTTCTTCAGCCGACTCCAATTTTGCAATTAACACTATTCAGACTTCGACCATTGCTGCCATCACTAACGCTGCTACCATTCAAGTTGGTGATGATAATACTCTCGCCATGAGAGCCGAAGACAAAACTACAATCGAGTCTTTTGCTCTAGGGGTTGCTGCCTTGGAATTCAAGACAGAAAAGGGTACCACTTTCGCCGTAGGACTAGCTAACGCCAAGAATCAAATTGATAACACAACAGAGGCTTACATTGGGGGTTCTACAGTTAGTTCATCCAGTGATCAAGATGTCAATATTACTATAGAAGCTTTATCTGCCAATACTATCACCGCCCAGTCAGTTGCTGTAGCATTTACATTCACTCCAGATGGATTCGCTCTCAGTGCTGGTGGCGCACTCTCCAATAACTTTATTCGCACCAAGACTAACGCATATATCAAAGACTCCACCCTCACTGACAACATTGGGGATGTGACGATTACAGCCAATAATAATGCTAATATCAATGCAACAGTTGTAGCAACGGCAGCTTCAGGAGGAAATGGTCAGGCAGTAGCGATTGGTGCTGCTGTTGCTAATAACTACATTGGCTATAACACTGATGAAGATAACACTCGTAACCCAGCCGAAGTTCAAGCTTACATTCAAAACTCCAGGATCACTAGCGATGCTAACTTGACCTTAAATGCCGAATCTAGTGGCAGCATCACAGCCGGGGTGGGTGCAGGTTCGGCCGCAGTTGCCCTCCCTTCTGTACCTGATCTAAGAAAATCACCGCCTAACCCTGGGTCTGCATTGGCTATTAGTGGTTCAGGAGTCTTCACAGAGAACAAGATAGCAACTTTAGTTAAAGCTTTTGTTGATAGTGATGGCACAACAAGTATTCAGACTAAATCTGCCACTATCTCGGCTCAAGACTCTTCCATAATCAAAGCTGATGCAGGTGCAGCATCTCTAGCCGCATCATTTGGAGCAACAACAGGCGTTTCCTTGGCTATCGGTGTTGCCCTAGCTAGTAACTTGATTTCTAATGAAGTCGAAGCTTATATTAGCAATATAAACAGCAATACAGATAGTAATCCAGATAAGTCCTTCAAGACAACCACAGGCAACATTTCACTGTCTGCTACTAGCAATGGCACAATTGAAGCCATATCAGTCGCCGCTTCTTTGGCAGCTGGTTTTGGTACAACAGGTATAGCCTTGAGTGGTGCAGGTGGGGAGTCTAAAAATACAATTCTCACCAAGACTAACGCCTATATCAGTAATAGTGTAGTTGACAGTGCCAATGGAGTTAGTTTAACGGCAACAAACTCCGCTAACATTGATGCCACAATTGCCGCAGTCTCAGCATCTGCTGGTGGTGGTGGAACTGCTGGTGTAGGAGTTGCCATTGGTGCAGCTGTGGCTAATAACTTCATTGGCTATGACGGGGATACTCGTAACCCTGCCCAAGTGCAAGCTTATTTGCAAAATTCCAGCGTCACGGCTACAGGTGACTTAACATTGAGCGCAGTTGCCAATAACAATATTAACGCTGGTGTGGGTGCAGGTGCGATGGCGGTGGCAGCAGGGGGTGCTGGGGGAGGTTCTGGTAGTGGTTCAGGAGTGAACACTGTTAATAAGATAGCGACTTTAGTGAAAGCTTTTGTTGATGGCTATGGTACAACAGGTATTCAGACTAAATCTGCCATTATCTCGGCTCAAGACTCCTCCACAATCAAAGCTGATGCAGGTGCAGCATCTCTAGCAGCATCATTCGCAGGTGCAACAGGCGGCTCTTTAGCTATCGGTGTTGCCTTAGCTAGTAACTTGATTTCTAACGAAGTCGAAGCCTATATTAGCAATGCAAACAGCAATACAGATGGCAATACAGATAGCAATACAGATAAGTCCTTCAAGACAACCACAGGGGACATCTCTCTATCTGCTACTACTGATGCAACTATTGAAGCCGTATCAGTCGCCGCTTCTCTAGCAGCAGGTTTTGGTGGCGCAGCAGGTATAGCCTTGAGTGGTGCAGGTGCGGAGTCTAAAAATACAATTCTGGGCAAGACTAACGCCTATATCAGCAATAGTGTAGTTGATAGTGCCAGTGGAGTTAGTTTAACGGCAGAAAACTCCGCTAACATTGATGCCACAATTGCCGCAGTCTCAGCATCTGCTGGTGGTGGTGGGGCTGCTGGTGTAGGAGTTGCCATTGGTGCAGCTGTGGCTAATAACTTCATTGGCTATGACGGGTATACTCGTAACCCTGCCCAAGTGCAAGCTTATTTGCAAAATTCCAGCGTCACGGCTACAGGTGACTTAACATTGAGCGCAGTTGCCAATAACAATATTAACGCTGGTGTGGGTGCAGGTGCGATGGCGGTGGCAGCAGGGGGTGCTGGGGGAGGTTCTGGTAGTGGTTCAGGAGTGAACACAGTCAATAAAGTAGGGACTTTAGTTAAAGCCTTTATTGATGGCGATCGCACAACAGGTATTCAGACTAAATCTGCCATTATCTCGGCTCAAGACTCCTCCACAATCAAAGCTGATGCAGGTGCAGCATCTCTAGCAGCATCATTCGCAGGTGCGGTTGGTGTTTCCTTGTCTATCGGTGTTGCCCTAGCTGATAACTTGATTTCTAACGAAGTCGAAGCCTATATCAACAATGCAGATAACTCCTTCAAGACAACCACAGGCAATATTTCACTATCTGCTACTACTGATGCAACTATTGAAGCCGTATCAGTCGCCGCTTCTTTAGCAGCAGGATTTGGTGTCGCAGCAGGTATAGCCTTGAGTGGTGCAGGTGCGGAGTCTAAAAATACAATTCTGGGCAAGACTAACGCCTATATCAGTAATAGTGTAGTTGATAGTGCCAGTGGAGTTAGTTTAACGGCAGCAAACTCCGCTAACATTGATGCCAAGATTGCCGCCACCTCAGCATCTGCTGGTGGTGGGGCTGCTGGTGTAGGAGTTGCCATCGGTGCAGCGATCGCTAATAACTTCATTGGCTATGATGGGGATACTCGTAACCCTGCCCAAGTGCAAGCTTATTTGCAAAATTCCAGCGTTACGGCTAAAGATGACTTAACCTTGAGCGCAGTTGCCAATAGCAATATTAACGCTGGCGTGGGTGCAGGTGCGATGGCTATCGCTGCTGGTGTTGGGGGAGGTTCTGGTAGTGGTTCAGGAGTGAACACAGTCAATAAAGTAGGGACTTTAGTCAAAGCCTTTATTGATGGCGATCGCACCACGGGTATTAGTGCTGCTAACATCAGTTTAACGGCTCATGATACCTCAACAATTACGGCTGATGCTGCCTCTGTTGCCGTAGCCGCTACATTTGCCCTTGGTGGTGCTGCAACAGTGGGAGTATCTCTGGCTAAAAACGAGATTGCCAATGATGTTCAAGCCTTTATTCGGAATATTACCCATAGCTTCACAACTACCACTGGTAATATTCAGTTAACCGCCACAGAAACAGCGTCAATTACAACTTCCTCAGTAGCCGCATCAGTAGCAGGAGGAATTGTCGGACTAAGCGGGGCTGGTGCTGAAGCATTGAACAATATTAATAATTCTACTCGGAGTTATATATCTGCTTCTAAACCAATTACCGCCCAAGGTAACGTCACCTTAACATCATGGGATAGCTCAAATATTCAAGCATTAGCCGGTCAAGTATCAGGCGGTACAACAGCAGCAGTTGGTGAATCTATTGCCATCAATAACATCGCCAACCAAATCATAGCAGAAATTAACAGTTCCACTGTCACCGCCACCACTGGTGATGTCACCCTCAATGCTAGTTCCAAAAATGCTAATTCCCAAGAAGCAAACATCAAGAGTTTCAGCGTCAGTGGCTCACTTGCTCCTGGTTTTAGTGGCGCAGGTGCGGTAACAGTTAACAATATTGCCAATGTGATTCAGGCGAATATTGTCAATGACTCAAATGTGCAAGCTAGTGGCAATATCAATTTAACTGCTCAAGAAGATGCCAAGATAGAATCTTTCGCTGGTGCTGTATCTGCGAGTATAGTAGCCTCTGATGGTGCTTCATCCGCTACAAACAACATCAGCAGTCAAATCATTGCTGAGGTGAATAAATCGACACTCACAACATCAACAGGTGCAGTCAATCTCAATGCAATTGCCACAGGCATAATTGATTCTACAGCCGCCGGTGGTAGTGGTGCTGGGCTGTTTGCTTACGGTGGGGCTATAACTGAAAATAACCTCAGTAATACGGTGAGAGCTAATGTAGCTAATGATGCGAAAATTAACGCTCAGGGTGATGTCAACTTATCAGCCAAGAATACTGCAACCATTCAAGCCTCGGCGGGACAAGTTGCCACTGCGGGTGGTGCTGCCTTTGGTGCATCTGTAGCTGTGAACAACTCTGCTAACACGACACAGGCATATATCAGTGATAGTAATGTGACTTCTATTGCAGGATACGTGAGTGTTATAGCGGAGAATACAGGCACAATCAAGAGTGAGTCAGCAGGGGCGGCTGTTGCTGACGGTGCGGCACTTACAGGGTCAGTATCAGTTAACAATATCACTAATACCACAGAGAGCTATGTTAAAAATACAACCATTTCCGGTTTCAATGGTGTAGAAATTGCAGCCAAAGACGAGTCAACAATTAAGTCTTTAGCCGGACAAATTAGTGTTGGTATTAGTGGGGCTGGGGTTGGTGCGGCGGCAGCTTACAACAATATCGGCAATGTTGTGAAAGCCTATGTTACAGCCGATGATGGCAAAGTCACAAATATTCATACATCAGGTAATGCGATCGTCAGTGCATTAGACAAAGGCACAATTGAAACCATCGCTGTTGGTGGTTCTGGTGGTGCAGTGGTAGGGGCTGCTGGTTCTGTAGCAGTCAATCAGATGAGTAACAACGTCTATGCGTTTGTCCATAAAAGCAACATCAAAGCTCAAGGCAGTGTCGGTATATTAGCAGATGCCACCCACTCAATCATCACTGAAGGCGGAACGTTGAGTGGCGGTTTACTGGGCATGGGTGGCACAATGGCAGTCAATGATTTTAAAAATACCACCTCTGCCTATGTGAATAATTCCGCTATTGATGGCGTTGGTAAACAAAGTATCACAATTCCTCAAACGGATGGCACTGGTACAACACAATCCTTATTTGGTGTTGCGGTACTCGCCACAAGTCAAGATAATCTCGACGTAACTATTGGTACTACTAGCATTGGTGGTTTTGCCTTTGTGGGTAGTATAGCCGTCAATTCCTTCGAGAATCAGACTCAAGCCTATGTTAAAGATGTTGCTATCAATGCCACAATTGGCTCTACGATTCCTGAACAAAGCGTTTACATCAAGGCTTTCAATGACAGTACGGTAAATGTTAATGCTGGTACTGCCGGGGTTGGTGGGAATGCAGTAGGTGTTGGTATTGATATCACTACCATGAAAAATGCTACCACTGCATACATCGACTCTAGTGATCTGATCTTTTCTCAAGGATCGATTGTCAATGCCAACAAAGACTTAATTGTAGAAGCTAAAACACAACAATCCTTAACCTCTGATGTTGTTGCTTGGGGTGGAGGGTTAGGTTTTAGCGTTCAGGGAGCAGTTTCCATCATTAACGTCAGCAGTGATATGTCTGGTGATGCTATCACAGCTATTAGCGATACTCTCAGCATAGTAGCCGAGCAACTAAAAGAGTTGGACAACATGGGTAAAGATAGTAATGGCGAATCAAACATTACTACCAATAAAAATATCTCTAATAGCAGGGCGTTTAGCTCCACCGATGGCAGTACGATTGATCTGAAGAATCATGGCTTCACAGATGGAGAAGCAGTTGTTTATGAGTTAGTAGGCGATGGTACAGATACATCTGGCTTAAACAACCAGCAAACATACTATGTCAAAGTGATTGATGAAAATAGTTTCCAACTGTCTGCAACCAAAGACGGTGCAGCAATTACTTTGAGTCAAGCTGGAGATGAACAACAGCAATTTCTCAAACCTGAATCTACTCTCCCCAGCCTGACGGGAACTACAGCGTTTATTGCGGGAACTGCAAGTGCTAGAAGTAACTTAATTGTGAATGCTCATGAAACCACCAAACTGAATGCTTCAGTCACAGGCGCATCTGTTGGTGCTATAGGTGCGGGTGCAGCGATCGCAATTGCAGATATTACCCATAATGCTAAGGCTTATGTAGACGCAATTTCGAGAGTCAATGCTGCCAACACAACTATTCAATCCACTGGGTTTGTAGACTCGACAAAATTAACCGCTCAAGCTGGTGCTGCTGGCGGTGCGGCTTTAGGTGCGGCGGTTGCTTATCTCACTTCTGACAATAACTCGACGGCTTACATTGGTGAAAACACTACAGTAAATAGGAATGGACAAGCTCAGGTAGTTAATGTCATTGCTGATTCCATTTCGCGGTTAGAAACAGATGCTCAGGGAGCTAGTGTCGGTGCTGCTGCGGTTGGGGTTGTATTGACAAAAGCTGAAGAAACTGGAGCAACTTCAGCATATCTCGATCAGGGTGTGCAAGTTCAGCAGACAAACAACCTCAATATCACTGCAAACGTCGATCAATTAGTGAAAGCAACTGGTTTAGCAGCTGGTGGAGGTATTATTTCCGGTAATGGTGTTGACGTTCAGGTGAATGTTAATCCTCAAATCAATGTATACATTGGTGAGAATAATCTGATTAACGTTGCTCAAGATGTCAATGTGATCTCGAATGTGATTTTAGATGGTGATGCGGCTGCGGAAGGAGATAATTATGGCGGCTTAGCAGTTGGTTTAGCCTTCTCTGAAGTTAATTCTCAACCCACAATTAATACTTATGTGGGAGCAAATACTATCATTGAGGCTGGGAATGTTACCGTTGAAAGCCGTGCCGGTGTTCCCATTACGATCGCTGACACAAACATTGATCCTAGTCTGGCAGTCGATAACACCGCCGATACCATTACCTTCAGCAACGAGCATAATTTGCAAACCGGTAATCAGGTGATTTACTCGAATGGTGGTGGTGATGACATTGGTGGTATTAGCAATGACAGAACTTACAATGTCATTGCGGTTGACAGTACAACTGTAAAACTCGGTAGTGAGTTTCAGGGAACAGCCGTAGATGAGCAAGCAAACACCATTAGATTTAATCAAAATCACAATCTAAGAAATGGCGACAAGGTAATCTATGAAGCTGCAAATGGTACAGCTATCGGTGGTTTAGTCTCAGGCAATCCTTACTACGTCAAAGTTCTGGATAATAAAACAGTTCAACTAGCCGAAACTCAGTTCGTAGTTAGTTTTACTTATAGTTCAGATAATGCCAATAATCAAATTACACAGGAAGGACACGGATTTAATACAGGCGATCGCGTTGTTTACCAAACATCAAGACAAGCTTTAATTGGTCTAGAATCGAATAAAGCTTACTATGTCATCAAAGTTGACGCTAATAATTTCCGCCTAGCCAGCACTTTAACCAATGCTCAAGCGGGTACAGCCCTTGACATCGGTAGCAATGATCATCAACACCAGCTTTTCCTAGCACCATCCCAAGCTGTGAATTTAGCAGGTATCAATACTGCGATTACAATTAATAATCATGGCTTCCAAAACGGCGATCTGGTGATTTATCAGCGTCGTACTGCTGAATTTAGAATTGTCGAGGAACTCCCAGCAAATATTCCTCCTGCCAGCAATAACTTTAATAAAAATACTGATTTAATCAGCAACGATACCTTTACCTCTGCCAATCACGGATTCCAGACTGGCGATCAAGTCATTTACACTACATCTGGAACAGCATTAGGCAATCTGACCAACAATACCACCTATTACGTCATCAGAGTAGACAGCGATCGCTTCCAACTCAGCACAACTGAAAATGGTGCTGCCGTTGATATCACCACAGCACCCAAAAATAGTATCCACCAAATCACTGCTGTAGGACTTCAAGGTTTACAAGAAGGCATTAGCTACTATGTTGTTAACTCCTCTCAAAATAGCTTCCAATTAGCAGCGACAAAAGACGGGGCAGCATTAACCCTAGACAAGTCAGGCTTAACCGGAACTGGTAGCGTTCATTTGTTTAACAAACAAAGCCTAGTAGACTTAACAGCAAGTAACACTGATCAGCATAACCTGCATCTAGATTTAAATAATTCAACTGCAACAGGTACGAACCATCAACTCATAACCACCGCTTCGATAACCATACCCAGCCAAGGAGATGGCAAATTTTCCGCCTATGCTGAAGGTGCTGTTGGAGCATTGGTTGGAGGGAATGGTACTCAAGCCACTTTGAACATTTCCCCAACGGTGACAACATATATTGCTAGTGGTGCATCAATCACAACCACCGGAAATGTCACCATCAAATCCCTATCCGTTGCAGAAGTTACCAGTTCAACTGATTCAGATGTACTTGGGGCAGTAGCCGTTGGTGATTCCAGAATTGATGCAAATGTCACCAACACTAACAAGACTGACATTCATGCTTCTGCTCAGATTAATGCCCAAGGCAACGTCAGCATTACCTCTCAATCAGACCATACTTTTAATGTTTCTGGTTATGGTGCAGCCGGTTCACTAATTACCTTTGCTGATGCCGAAGCCCATGCCACACTCACCCATAACACTCAAACCAGTATTAATGATAGTGCCAGCATCATTGCGGGGAATGAGCTTTTAGTTGCATCCTCCAGTAACACCAATGGCAATGTCAAAGCAAAAGCCGATGGAGTTGGTTTGTACGGTGATGCGGATGCAGAGACAACATTCCGAGTCAATGGCACAAATCAAACCAATATCAACAGCAATGCTGCCTTAGAAGCCAGAAAACTCACGGTTGCCGCCACAGTTGACAACCTGAAAGTCCACGCCCGTGGGGAAGCAACAGGAGGCGGATTTATTGGTAATATTGATGCCCATGCCACAGTTGATTTAGCCGACACCAAAGCCGTTGTCAATCTTAATGCTAATAGCAGTCTCATCGGTGATTTTGTTAACCTCTCAGCCACCTATCAGAACGTCAACAGCAATTCCACAACCTCAGCAACCTGTTTTGCCTTCGGTGGAGATACAGATAGTGCAGTTACCAATAACATCCCCTTAGCCGCCACAGTTTGGACAGATAGCGCATCCCAGATACAAGCTTACAAACTGGATGTAGAATCAGATTTTGCTAACTTAAATTACAAGAGTCATGCCTATAGTGAAAGGTATTTCTTAGATATTGGTTCTGATTCCACAGACAACAACTTTGAGCCAACCCCAACGATTGATTTCAATTCCCAAGTTACCTTGGTGGCAAGGGAAGCTAACCCAATTTTGATTGTTGATCAAGCAGGACAAATTCACCAACAGAGTGATAATGTTACTGCCACAATTACTGATACAGATGTCATTGTTGATGATATTAATAATAGTAATATTGGCGCAGTTAACTTTATTATTCCTGACCGTAGTTCGGAAATGGCAAGCAATGGAAAATTTGTTGACAGAGGTGTATATACAATTTCCGATCCTGCTTACAGTACGGTGCAAATTGATAATTATTCTGCCAAGAATTTGATTATCAATCATATTAATGTTGTCAAATCTGGGGTAGTTCCGCAGATTAATTACAATGTCAATGTCGATGATACAAACATCGCCCCGACTATTCCCACTTTGCAACTACCTTTAGATATTAATCCGACGGTAGTAACTATTAATAACTGGGGTACTTCTAACCTAATTCTTCAAGGTGTGATTGATAATCCCCATGATCGCACTATTCTTTACAGTGGCGGCAATATTTTCAGTCAAGGAGCGACACAAGAAATTATTAGCCGTGACCTGAAAATGAAAGCTGTAAATGGTAGCATTGGCACGAGTGAGCAACGTGTAGCGGCTCAATTGATTCAAGGTTATAATCCAGTTACCGCAGATGTTCCAGCTAGCAATATTTATCTCCATGTCCAAGCTAGTCACTCCAATTATTTAGACTTAACTGCTAAGAGTTACGATAGTAACCCGGTGACAGTAGATGTCAAACAAATGACTGCTAGCAAAGGTGAAGTAAATATCAAGATTGGTCAAACCACAAATCAAAACGACACAGCAATTTCTGCTCTTTATAAGTTTACTGATACCTTGGACAATAACCAAAGCATTAAGACTGGTAGCAATATTGTCATTGACGCAGACACAACCACCACCAATATTGATACGAAGAATATTTTCTTCGGTACATCCAACCTGCTGAATATAACCACAGGTGGCTGGATTAAAGCCAATAATACAGCAAGTGCAAAAGTTAATATACAACAGGCTGTGAGTCATCAAGATACAGTAACCATCTCTGGGGTAGATATGTTTATTGTCAATGATGCACTTGTCAAAGCTACTGATGTGAATTTAACTGCAATCAGTTTGAGCATATTAGATAATGCTCAGGTGCAAGCCTCGAATAATGTCAATTTCTTGGTAGGAAATAACTTCCAAATTAATGAGTTTGCAACTATCACAGCTACTAACAATGTGATAATTAGAGGCGATTACAACAACCCAAGTTTAATAGGAACTACATTTACAGTTGATGGTTTGATTTCTGCTCAATCACTAGGGATTTATGGTGGTAGAAATAAAAATACTTTCAACATCAAACAATTAGCTGCAACGACTACTATCAACACAGGTGGGGGAGATGATACTGTGAATATTGGTAGTAGTCACACTGGTTACACAGGTTTGAACAAAATTCAAGGCAGCTTGAGTATTTATGGAGATACAACGGCGAATAACTCTATTCTCAATATAGATAATTCCCAAGATACATCTAGTCGTTCAGGAGTGTTAACAGATACAAATCTCACTGGCTTAGGTATGGCTCACGGCATTTACTATAATGGCTTTAAGTTCCTCAATATTAAGCTAGGTAAAGGAACGAATAACTTCACCATCTTGAATACAAATGCAACCACTAATATAGATGGTAGTGCGAGTGCCAATAATAACTTCCGCATCGGCCCTAATTTAGATACGAATGGGAATGTTCTCAACGAAACGGTAAATGGTAATATAATTTCTGGAAGCAATATTTTAGGGACTAAAAATCCCACCACAATCACCACAGGAAACGGAAACAATAGTTTCCAAATCAACCGTAACCAAGGAACCCTAAAAGTTCAAGGAAGAGGTAATAATAATTTTGTAGTCAGCACACCAATTAATTCTTCAAGATTATTACCTAATGGTGTAGTTGACCTGACTCAGACATCTGGTAACGTTACTATTAAGAAATCTGCTTTACAAGAAACTGTTGTCAACAATGGTTCATCAATTAACGTCGTGAATAGCCGCTTAATACTGCTACCTCCCAATAGTAACCCGATTATTAACCCAGGCTCTACAGGCACAACTAATGTTAACCCATTCGATTTATCCATTTTGGGTAGGAGAAGCACAGCTTATTCTCCTGTTAATATCAGTCCAATTATCTCACTTTCTTCTTTAGCTACTCGCAGTTCCTCTAGTTCTGGTACTAATACTTCGGCTAGTAGTGGTTCTTTACTACTAGGATTATCTGTCCGTTAGTAATTGAGTGAAAAGGCTTGATTTTCCCAAGCAAGCGAGTAGCTCAGTCGGTCAACATAATTAAAGATAAAATGATGATGCGATAGATACCCGACTTCTTTGAGAAGTCGGGTATCTGGGTATGACGTTTTTTTAAGTTGAGAGTTAATTGTCTTTAATTTGGAATTTTGAATTTTGAATTTTGAATTGTAGCTTACCCCTTTGGGGAAGCGAGCTACGCGTAGCGTCTCCTAAAGAAGCGACTGGACAATGGTAAAATTTGTATTCATAGCCGTCTACTGCTGGTAAAGATTGAGTTTCGGCTGTACATTCTTTAACGGCTTTGTCTACAGGCGCATGAAAATTTACCAGCCACAAATCAAACGGTTTTGGTAAGGCTTGTATAGTATTTGCTAGGGTAGTAGTTGCAGTCTGAACATCTTTGTCTTGATGTGCCAGCAAAAATAAAGAAGCGGGAGAGTCAATATTTTGTGTTCTCAATTCCCTAGCTATTCCCATCATCTCACCTATCTGTACGTGGGTGATTTGTGTCGTGGCAATGAGAACAGGAACTTGAGAGGTTTGTTGAATTAATTTCACGAACAGGTCAGGACGGTAGTATTTTTGATAACCTAAATTGCAGATGACTGTAATTGCACTCACAAATCCCATCAACCAAATTAGCATCACGGCTTTTTTACCTTGATGACTGTGCCAAGTTACAGCTAGACTAGCTCCCAGTAAAACAATTACAGCCGGAAAGTAAACGAAGTTATAACGCGCACCTCTGGTTAAGTCTATACCCAAAAAATAGGTAAAGACAAAAAATAAAGCGATCGCACCCACAACTAACCCAGCCAACACCCGCGTCACAAACTGAGTATCTGGTTGTTGTAGTTGCACCTTCAACCCACGCACTAAAATCGGTGCAGCCCATATCATAAATATCAGCATCACCAAGCCAGAAGCAATCACAATCACTAACTGATGTGCTTCCACGGGTAGCAAATACAGCATTGTCACCCAAGCTGCAAACGCCTGAAAAATCGGACTTAACCAAGCCAAACCCTCACGGGGTTGCTGTATCCAGTCTGTTAAGTCTTCACCATAGCTATTTTGTAAGAAAATTGGTATCCAAACTATAGCAGCGACAAATGTACCGAACACTACAGCATAAATCCGTCGCCACGGAGGAGATAAAAAAACTTTAGGGTTAGTTTGGATTTGTTGCCAAGCTAGCACTATCAACACTAAGGCTTCTGTGGCTAGGGTAAGAACAAAAAAGTAATGGGTAGCAATGCCCAAGGCGTTAATAATTACCCAGGTTAATGCTATGAAAATAGGTAGTTGGGTGTGCTGTTGGATGTGGCGAGTGGCAATGATGAAGCAAACGAAATTAGCAATTACCCACAAAATTGCTAAGGTGTAGTGACGGGCTTCCTGTGCCAAAAATATGGCGTAGGGTGACACAGCCATCATCGCCGCCGCTAAATGTCCGACTAAGCGCGAGCGAAATGTCATCCATCCTAAGACATAAATAGCGGGGATAGATGCAGCCCCGAAAATTGCCGCCAGCGATCGCGCCCCCCACAGAGAAACTAAACCCTGTTGTGCAGGAAATAACCGCATCCACCAGTGAGCCAAAGCAAAGTAAATTGGAGGATGGTTGGTTTCATGACTGAGATTTTGCCAGACAGCCGGAATATTTGCCGTGGCTTGGGGTTGTAGTGGTTGTAATAAAATATCAGGTGCGATCGCTTGATCTAAAGGTACTCCTAAAAAACTATTCCCCAAGCTAAACACCAAGGTAGAAAATTCATCAGTCCAAGGAGGCTTGGCAGTTAAATTAGTTAAACGCAAGCCTAAACCGATGAGTAACCACATCAGCAACAATAAAGGATGAAACCAGCGAGATGAGATGGTAGAGTGCCAATTATACAAACGCATTTATTCCTTGCAACAAGCCACGCACCAGAACAAGTTAATTTGTATATCTTAGACTGCCATTGACTATTTAAGTTCGGTGGTTATTTTACGTCTGTGACGCGCCAGCTAAGTTTTAAGTTTACCCAGAAATTCCAAACAGTAGCGACTGCGATCGCAATCAGGTTAGCAATATAACGGTTAGGCAGCAGGAAATTAAACACCAAATTCAACACCAACACATTCAACATTAACCCAGCCAAGCAAATCACATTGAACTTCAAAAATCGCTTCAGGCGTTGATGCCATTGTCGCTGTCTCATAGAGACATCCGCAAATGTCCACGCATCATTCCACAAGAAATTATTAAAAATAGCAATTTCCCCAGCCAAGATTTTACTGCGAGTCAGAGGCCAAGCCAAGGTAGACGGGTCACTAAGTAAATACAGCACTGCCATATCCACAAATACCCCACTCAGCCCCACCAAGCCAAACCGCAAAAATCGACCAATAGGAAAACCTGCACCTTGATTAAATCGCCCCATACCACCAGTAGACAACCGCAATCTGATTAAATGGTGAATATATTCTACATATTGCTTCCAAGTAACTTTACTTTCTCCCTCTTGACGTTCACAGAATACATAACCCACTTCGCTAATACTATCAACATTGCCCCGTCCAATCACCTCTAGGAGAATTTTGTAACCTACAGGATTAAGTGTTGCACCCACAATACTATTGCGTCGCACCATAAAATAACCACTCATAGGATCAGAAACTCTTCCCAACACTCCCGGTAAAATAATCAATCCTAATACCTGCGCGCCACGAGATAAGAACCGCCTCACCGCACTCCAACTACTCACACCACCGCCATCTACATGACGACTGGCTACTGCTAAATCTGCCCCCTGTGCAATTTGAGCCAGCAATTGCGTCAATACTTCTGGTGGATGTTGCAAATCTCCATCAATTACCCCTAAGACACTCCCCCTCGCCACCTGCCAACCCCGAATGACTGCGGAAGACAGTCCCCGTTCTTGTTGTCGTCGCATCACCCGCAATTGTGGATATTCCTGAGTCAGCAAGTGCGCTACTTGCCAAGTCAAATCAGGACTATCATCATCCACAACAATTAACTCATAGTCTTCTGGGATAACTTCATCCAGGGTTTGACTTAATATCCTGACAACATGTTCAATATTGTCCCGTTCTTTATAAGTGGGAATTACCAAAGAAAAATAGACATTATTGGTGGACGGTAAATCCGCAATCTGTAGCGGCCCAGTGGGAACTGTTAACAGTGTATCAGATGAGTTGACGTTCATAAAAGAAATTGTGATTGGCGAAATGAAGTATACGAGTATGCAGAAGCTAGTGATAACTTGGTAAAGAATTCTACTAATAGGCAGATATTAGTTGGTTTCCATCTCATATATAGTCATCGCAATTATTCAAATTTTACCCTCAATTTTAACTGCTATATATCTAGTTATTTTGTGCATCTAGTTGAACCAATCTCGCGAATTAACCTGATTTATATATTAAGTCTGGAATTAAGTTTATTAGGAGATATTTAGTGAATTTTTTGTCAATCATTATCATGGTTTAAAAAAAATCTTTATTCATCGTTTTTTCAAATTGAGGTAATTATTACATGAAAAAAATAATGTTTTTTTCCGGACAAGATACTTTGAGCAACGTCAAGATTTTAATTATCATCATTCTAGTATTAAGCTTTACCTTTAGGTTTATTAATCTTGATCAAAAATCATATTGGGATGATGAAGCTTTTACAGCATTACGTATTTCTGGTTATACAGAATATGAAGTGGTTGAAAAAGTATCCAGTGTTGAGAGAGTTAGTGTCACAGATTTATCTCAATATCAAAGTCTTAATGCAGAAAAAAATTTAATTGATACCATTAGCTCTTTAGCGTTAGAAGAAGCTCAACATCCACCACTATATTATGTAATGGCTAGATTTTGGATGCAGTGGTTTGGTAACTCAATGGTATCAATTCGTGCTTTAGCTGCTGTAATTAGCTTACTAGCTTTACCTAGTATCTATTGGTTGTGTGTAGAGTTATTTGGTAGTTCTGGGATAGCATGGCTAGCTGTACAATTGTTAGCAATCTCACCCTTCCAGGTGCTATATGCTCAAGAAGCGAGAGAGTATAGTTTATGGATAGTGACAATTTTGCTATCTAGTGCCTCACTGCTCAAAGCAATTCGCACTAATACAAAAATATCATGGGGAATCTATGCAGCTACTTTAGCCCTGAGTCTTTACACCTTTCCTTCCTCTGTCATTGTTGCCGTAGCACATGGGGTTTATATCATCGCCATAGAAGGTTTTCGATTAACTCAGAAACTAATTACCTATATTTTGGCATCACTCGCTGGGTTACTAGCTTTTTCTCCTTGGTTATTGGTGATTATTACAAATTTATATCATCTTAAAAAGATAGTTGCGGGGCAAGGTGGTATGCCTATTTTGTCTTTGATGAAAACCTGGGCATTTAACCTCAGCCGGATGTTTATCGATACCAATCACGAAAGGGCTGTCATCAATTTTGGTTTTGAAAATAACTTGACTTATTTAATTCAGGTAAGTTTGGTAGGACTAATAGTAGTATTGGTAGGATATTCTATCTATTATCTGTGTCGTCACTCATCTAAAAAAGCATGGTTATTTATTTTATCATTAATTTTAGTGACTTCACTACCCATCATGTTAAAAGATTTAATCTATGGGTCAACAAAATCAATTATTCCCCGCTATTTAATTCCTGGCTATTTGGGAATTCAAATATCTGTAGCTTACCTGCTAGCAAATAAAATTAGCTCAACTGCTTCTCAACAAAAATTTGGAAAAATTATGATGTGTGCGCTATTTTCCGGCGCAATCTTTTCCTGTGTGATGATAACGCAAGCCAATGACTGGTGGACTAAGAGTCATAGTGATACAAATCTCCAAGCTGCTAAATTAATTAATCAGGTTGAACGACCGCTTTTGATCAGTGATGGTAGCATGGGGAGAATATTAGGTTTGAGCCATCAGCTAAACTCACAAGTTCAGTTACAACTAAAACCTTACTGTCACACCTGTCGTGTGCTTCCCCCGTCTGTTGTCAAGCAAGATATTTTCAAAATTCCTGATGAATTCGATGTATTTTTATTTGCTCCTTCTGTTGAGTTAAAAAAGGCTATGGAGCAAAATAGCAATTATCAACTTCAGCCTTTAAGTATAGACCTGTGGCGCATAAATAAAGCAAGTAATCAATACTAAAGGTTTCTAGATGCAGGATTAAGTCATATTTTGCACCATTATCAAGCAGCTTAACATGGGAATTGTCAACAACATACAACTCAGAATTTTGGCAAATCTCAAGTAATACCGACCCAACAAAAATTATTAAGCTGTGTTAGTTAAATCTGTTGTTATAATTGAATAAATGATTATGGGATAGATACCCGACTTCTTTGAGAAGTCGGGTGTCTGAGCATGACCTTTTTTAACCTGAGCTAATTAACACAAATTTTGTTGTTAAATGTTTTAAGGTACTGTGAACCATAAAACTATTGATGCTATTCTTGATCGCGCTGTCTTAGGGTGCGATTTATCCCCCAGTGAGGGAGTGCAGCTACTAACCCAAACTGAACCAGAAGCGATCGCCTCCATCCTCGCCACAGCTGACAAACTGCGTCAGCAGCAAGCCGGGGAGACAGTGACTTATATAATTAACCGCAATATTAATTTTACTAACATTTGTGAGCAGCATTGTAGTTTTTGTGCATTCCGGCGAGATGATGGTGACGCTGGTGCTTACTGGTTAGACTGGGCGCAAATTCTGGAAAAAACCCAAGATGCTGTACAGCGTGGGGCGACAGAAATCTGTATGCAGGGAGGATTAAACCCGCAAGCGCAAATTAACGGCAAATCTTTGTCTTACTACCTGAAGTTAGTAGAAACCATCAAGCAGGAGTTTCCGCAAATTCATCTCCACGCCTTTTCTCCCCAAGAGGTGCAATTTATTGCTAGGGTGGACGGCTTGAGCTATGCTGATGTGATTCAGGCTTTAGGTGATGCTGGTGTGGGTTCTATGCCAGGAACAGCAGCAGAAGTATTAGATGATCAAGTGCGGCGTGTGTTGTGTCCAGAAAAGATTAACACGGCTACCTGGTTAGAAATTGTCAGTACAGCCCATAAACTGGGTTTACCTACCACCAGCACCATGCTATCGGGACATATTGAAACCCCAGTGCAACAAATTGAGCATTTAGAAAAATTGCGATCGCTGCAACAAACTGCGATTAATCAAGGATACCCAGCCCGGATTACAGAATTTATTCTCTTACCTTTTGTCGGGCAGGAAGCACCAAAATCTTTACGCCGTCGTGTCGGACGAGATCAACCAGTATTGGCAGATGCTTTACTATTAGGAGCAGTAGCCCGGATTTATTTGGGTAATTGGATTTCTAACCATCAACCGAGTTGGGTAAAACTGGGACTAGCTGGGGCAACAGCAGCCTTGCAATCCGGTTGCAACGATATTGGCGGCACATTAATGGAAGAACATATTACCACAATGGCCGGTGCTATTGGTGGTACTTGTATGGATGTTAACACCTTGGAAAATGCGATCGCTGCCATAGGCAGACCATTTCAACAACGAGACACTCTCTATGGGAAGGTGTAGGAGGCAGGAGGTGAGCCACTGCGGTGGACGGCTAATATTGACTTGTAGAGACGTTGCATGCAACGTCTCTAAAAATATCCAGTCCCTTCCAGTCCCCAATCCCCAATCCCCACTCAACACTCTCTTGCTCCTTAAGCTACCAATCCAAGATAGGATGGACGTTGATTTACATAGATTTTACATATTGCTTATGAATCGCTATTGGTCGCGTCTGCTTGCCCTAATTTTGGTTGTGGTGATTGGCTTAGTGGGCTGTGGTAGTCGAGATAGTTTGACAGGGGATTACCGTCAAGATACTTTGGCTGTAGTCAGTATCTTGAGAAAAGCCATAGAATTACCCCAAGATTCACCAGACAGAGCCGTAATTCAAGCAGAAGCCCGGCAAAAAATTAATGACTTTTCTGCTCGTTACCAACGGGCTAACTCTGTATCTGGACTTAGCTCCTTTACCACCATGCGAACCGCGCTTAACTCCCTAGCCGGACACTATAGTTCTTACCCCAATCGCCCCGTACCCGAAAAACTCAAGAATCGCTTAGAACTAGAGTTTGATCAGGTAGAAGCCGCACTCAGACGAGGTGGTTAAACAGTTAATTCACCCTCCCCTGACTGTAAAAATATCAAGTCGGGGGTGTGCTTTTGAGCATCAGGTGGCAAAGCTAACAAATATCCCCTTAGTGGGATGTTATGTCTGAAGCAAGTCTAATAAAACTTTAATAACTTTACTGACATAAGTCGGTTGAAGGAGTTCTGTACAAGCAGACTTCAAAACCTCTGTTTTTGGAATACAAACAATTGATACACATTCCACAATTAAGGGGAATGGGTGTAAATTGTTGCGTTATTCTATTTTTTATTGATATGTCTAACCTGCCTTTGAACCGTTGCAGAGTGAAATTATTTTATCAAAGCCTATTCGCCGCTATCTTCAGCAGCAGTATATTGCTTCCTTACCTGAGCAGTCAACCAGCCCAGGCACAGGTAACGCAGTATTGCCAATTATCACCATCAGCCGTCAAAACAAAAGAAAATTTACGTTTATCTGCGCTAAAGGGCAATAAAAATGCTCAAACACGTTATCAAAAATTAATCAAACAACACGCTCAAGAAGTACAGCAGTGTCGTAAACGCACCTGGCCAAATATCCAAGCTGTTTGGATACGTCTATATCCCTGTGATATGAAACCAGGGGCGTTAGAGCAGATTATGGATCGGATTGTCAACGATGGTTATAACCAAGTTTATGTAGAAGCATTCTATGATGGGCGTGTATTATTACCCGCAGCAGCTAACCCCACAGTCTGGCCTTCAGTAATTCGCAATCCCGGCGCGGAAAAGGTTGATTTATTGGCTAAAGCAATTCAAACAGGCAGGGAAAGAGGGTTAAAAGTTTATGCTTGGCTATATACCGCTAATTTTGGCTATAGCTATGCCCTGCGACCAGACAGAGAAGGTGCGATCGCCCGTAACGGTCAGGGTCAAACTAGCTTATATGTTGTCAATGAAGGCAGACAAGTATTTATCGATCCCTACAACGAACAAGCTAAACGCGACTACCACCGCATGGTACAGGAAATCTTACGCCGTCGCCCCGATGGGGTATTATTTGACTATGTTCGTTATCCCCGTCAAGCTGGTAGTGATTCCATCGCTACCAAAGTCACAGATTTATGGTTATTTACTCAAGCTACTCAACAAGCTTTATTTCGCCGCGCTCAAAATAACCAAGGACTAGAATTAATTCGCCGTTTTTTAACGAAAGGATACGTCACCGCCGGAGATATCACAGAAGTTGATCAACTCTATCCTCAAGACAATGAACCTTTATGGCAAGGTAAAATACCCACAAAAGATAAATCCCTACTCTCACCCAATGAAAGACAACCACTACTACAAACACAACTGTGGTTGTTAGCTGTTGCCCATGCCATGCAAGGGATTGTAGATTTTGTCAACTTAGCCACACACCCAGCTAAACAACTAGGTATTCCCTCTGGTGTGGTATTTTTCCCCGAAGGTAATCAAACCGTGGGACAAGGCTATGATTCGCGTTTGCAACCTTGGGATCAGTTTCCTAGTTCCTCACAGTGGCATCCCATGTCTTATGCTGCTTGTGGTCATGTTACCTGTATTGTGGAGCAAGTGCAACGAGTTTTAAGTTTAGCCCAGCCAGGTACACAAATAATTCCGGCTTTAGCTGGTAAGTGGGGGGGTGCGGTAAGTAATCGTCCCTCATTAGAAGCACAAATGCAAGCATTACGGAAATTTGCGCCTCAACTCAAAGGTGTGAGCCATTTTGCTTATTCTTGGCAGTATCCTCAGCATGATAGCGATCGCAAAGCTTGCCGTCACTACAATTAACTATTTTTAATATTACTGGACGCTCCCACCAAGCAGCCAAATTCTTCATTCATTTCTCATCCGTCCTGCTAAGGAAGCAACTACGGATACCAATTGATCAGCTTCGATAGGTTTAGTAATATGTATTTGGAATCCGGCGGACAGAGCCGCCGCTTCTTCTGTATCTCCAGCATAGGCCGTCAAAGCAGCAGCCGGAATTTGCCCTCCTGCTTCAGAACCCAGCAATCGCACTTCCCGAATCAATGCGTAACCATCCTCCAAAGGCAAACCAATGTCAGATAATAGTACATCAAACCTACCAGGATTAGCTGTGAGTATTGATAGTGCCTCTCTTGCCGAACCTGCCTCTGTTACTTCCACCTCATAATCTTCCAACACGATGCGGAATAACTGCCGGATATCCGGTTCATCATCGACAATCAGCACCCGCACACCTGCCAAGGATGGGTAAGAGTCTGGGGAAACTGGGGAGGTGGGAGAGACAACAGACTCTTGCGGACTGGCTACAGGATGTTCTTCTAGTGGAGTTTGCAGAGGTAGGCTAACAGTAAAAGTTGAACCCTGTCCCACACCTGGACTTTCTACTGCTACCGTCCCACCGTGCAGTTCTACCAAATGACGCACAATTGAAAGTCCTAGTCCCATGCCCGGATTTGATTTGCTTCTGCTGCCATCAGCTTGGCGGAAGCGTTCAAAAACAAAGGGGAGAAAATCTGCACTGATGCCTAGCCCTGTGTCCTTCACTTGAATCTGGGCTTGGAAATCCGTGTAGTCTAAAGTAACATCAATTCTGCCCCCTGGAGGCGTAAATTTAATGGAGTTAGAAAGTAAATTCCACATTACCTGTTGGATGCGAATCGGATCTGCAACTAAAGTTTTGGGTGAAGAATCTAGTCTTGATTCGATATGAATATTTTTCGCTGCTGCGGCCAGATGCACAATCTCTATCGCCGCCTCAATCACAGGCACAAGTTCAATGGTTTGGGCATCCAACCGCAGTCTGCCGGTACTAATGCGCGAAATATCCAACAAATCCCCAATCAGTAGATTTTGAGCCTTAGCACTACGCTCTATCGCTTCCAATGCCTGATCAGTTTTTGCTGCATCTAGCTGTTTATCACGTAGTAACTGTGTCCACCCTAGGAGTGAATTAAGTGGATTCCGCAACTCGTGAGAGAGAATAGATAAAAATTCATCCTTAGCGCGGTTAGCTGTTTCCGCCGCCGCACGGGCTGATTGCTCTTGAGCGAGCAGTTGAGTGCGTTCTGCTTCTAAATGCTTCTCTTGAGTGATATCTTCAATTGCCAGAAGAATCAGTGGTCTATCGCCTATTTGTGGCATTTTCCGGGCATTGAGGCGCATGATTTTGTGGCCGATTTGCTCAAATGTATGCTCCACCTCCAAATCTTGAAACTGGGATTGATGGGGGAGGATATCTTCTAAAAGCGATCGCAACTGGGGAATATCCCACTGTCCATTACCAATTTCATAAATCAGGCAATTCTCCGTTTCTTCTCGCACCACCATAAAGGTGTCGTAGAAAAATTGATTAGCAGTCACCACTCGCAAATTCACATCCAGCACCACCAGAGATTGGCGCACAGTACCCACAATCGCTTCTGCATAATCACGGGATACTCTGAGTTCCTCAGCACTTTGCTTGAGGGCATTAATATCAACTAAAACTACCACAGCACCGTCAATTTTATGGTCTATTGTCCGATAGGGACGGATTCGCAGGTCATACCAGTGACCCTCTTGGTCTTGAACTTCCTGATTTTTTAAATTCAGGGTGCTAATCACATCTAATATCTGTGCTTCTAAATCAGATATATTTAATTTGTGTTTAATATCACTTAATGACCGCCCCACATCCGAAGGAATGAGATTGAAGATATTCGCAGCAGCAGGAGTAAAGCGACGAATCTGTAACTCACCACCTAGCATCAAAATCGGAATATTGATACTACTGAGGAGATTTTGCAAATCATTGCTAACTTGGGTTGATTCCAGATTCCGTCGTTGTAATTCGTCGTTAATTGTATTTAATTCTTCATTCGTAGCCTGAATTTCTTCCTTAGCAGTTTCCAGTTCCTCATTTGTACTTTGCAATTCTTCATTGCTAGAGAGAATTTCTTCGTTAGCTGCTCTCAAGTCTTGATTAGTCGCTTGTTGCTCCTCAATAATAGATTGCAAATAGTCCTTAGTGCTGGCTAATTCTTGTTGGAGTAGGGCTATTTCTTGCTGATCACTCGCTTGTTGCCCCTGCTCAATCTGAACCAAGTTATCACCTGCATTTCCTGGTTGACTATCTTTAAGTTCTGGCACAGAAGTTACTGATTCCAACTTGTCTGCAAACAGAACCAAAAAATAGTATTCTCCCGTCGATTGAGATTTGAAGGGAATCACATCAAAACTAACCAGCCTAACTAAATTCTCTTGTCTGACTTGTATGTTTTCCTTTCTCACGGCGGAGTTTTGTTTTTTAGCTTGGTGAATGGCTGTGCGTAACTCCAGACGCAATTCCTTTTTAGCCATTTTCAGCAAATTAAAACTGGGTCTGCCCGGTGCAGGTTCTAGATAAGAACTGGTCTGTCCGCGAAACTGCAAAATCTCCAAATCGCTGTTCACAATCACACCCACTGGGGCATATTGGTTGAGTACAATCTGGTCAGCCTGTTTCTGTATTTCCAAACCATCCCTAACAGCCTCACTCACTGGCAGTTGAGGTTTAATCGTTTCCTGGGGATAATTGCTGGCTACTAGCTCAATTCCCAACCGCCCAGGTGCCATTTTCCGCGAATAAATCTTGTATTTTTTATCTAGCAGTGTAAACAAGTTGGAAAACTCGCCCACCGTCTCCGAAGTGCCTAACATCAAAAAGCCACTGGGTTTGAGTCCATAGTGGAAGATGGGCATTACTTTCTTCTGCACCGCAGAACTTAAATAAATCAGCACATTGCGACAAGTAATTAGATCCAGTCGAGAAAAAGGTGGATCGCTAATCAGGTTTTGTCTAGCAAAAACACACAGTTCCCGCACCGGCTTGCTAATTTGGTAGCCTCCCTCTATTTGGACAAAGAAACGCCCTAAACGTTCAGGAGAGATATCTCCGACTTGACTGGGTTTATAGATAGCGGTTCTAGCTTTCTCAATCGCCGCCTCATTGATATCTGTGGCAAAAATCTGGATCGGGATATTGATTCCCTTATTGCTCAAAAATTCCAGTAAGCATATTGCAACAGAGTAAGCTTCTTCACCAGTGGAACATCCTGCTACCCAAATGCGGAAGGGTGAATCTGGCTTGCGTCCCTCAGCCAGAACGGGAAATACTTTGGTTTTCAAAGCTTCAAATGCTTCCCAGTCTCGAAAAAAACTGGTGACAGTAATCAGTACATCTTGATATAGTGCTGTCACTTCTGCTGGGTTATTTTGGAGATACCGAACGTAATCCTCCAGTTGATCCAACTGATACAAAACCATTCGTCGCAGAATCCGCCGCTTCAGGGTAGTCTGCTTGTAATGGCTAAAGTCAACACCTGTAGCTGCCCGCAGCAGATGGAAAATTGTTGATAAAGCATCTGTGCCTTCTGGCATCACTTCAGTTGGTTTGACTGGTGTGGGCTTTTTAACGTAGGGATGACGGCTGATGTTTGCCAGTTCTTGGGCAATTTGTTGGGGGGTGAGGATAAAGTCTACATAACCAGAAGCCACAGCAGTGTTTGGCATACTACTGACTTTTGCTGATTCCTCACATTGGGCAAAGGTAATACCCCCTGCGGCCTTGATGCTTTCCAAACCTCTAGTACCATCTCCATCACCACCCGATAGCACAACACCAATAGCTTTACTGCCCATCGACTCCGCGAGGGAAAAAAAGAAACTATCCACTGTCATTGATATGCCGTAAGTCTTCTGACGCGGCTTGAGTTTTAGTTTCCCTTCTGCTATGGTCATTGTAGCATTGGGCGGAATCACATAAACATGATTTGGTTCTACTTGCATCCCATATTCGGCTTCAGTTACCGGCATTTGGGTCGTCCGAGAAAGAATCTGTGTCAACATACTTTTTTGCTGGGGATTCATGTGCTGAACCACCACAAATCCCATGCCAGTATCAGTTGGCAAATGGCTCAATAGTTGTGTGAAAGCCTCCAAGCCACCAGCAGAAGCTCCCATCCCAACAATTGGAAATAATTTTTTATCGTTCTCCTGCTGTTGTGCGGCGGTTACTTTCGGCACAGAGTGATTGTCTGGAGATTCTCCAGAAGACGGCCTAGAGTTCATGGGATGCACCTGATTTATATGTCAATGTCTTACGTCTGACATTGACCAATACTTGACCCGATGTTTCTAGTCTAATCAAATAAATCTTTTTATCGGGTAATGCGGAGAATTTTGTCCTGCTGTGGTGGGCAATTCCCTCGACCATCGCAGTTACTGGTTGTCACATATAATTCACCATCTGGCCCCATAATCGCCTCTCGCAGTCGTCCATATTGACCTTGTAAATACACCTCGTGACTCTCGACTTGTTGGGGAGACTGGGGATTGAACACCACACGTTGCAAATGTTGGGAACGGAGAGTGGCGATAATTAAGCTACCTTTCCACTCAGGAATAGAATTACCAGTATAAATTGTTGCTCCACCTGGTGGTAGAGCCTCACGCCAAACAATCGACGGAGTCACCAGTCCTGACCGTGATTCGCAACGGTAGATAGTAGGCCAGCCGAGGTTGTCGCCGGCTCTTGCTACACTGACTTCATCGTGACCCCTTCTGCCTAAATCACCACTAGGGCCGTGATCTGTTACCCATAGCGTCGATTCATCGCGCCAATCAAACCCCTGAGTGTTGCGAATACCAGTAATATATACAGGATTTTTCCCAAACGGATTATCTTGTGGTATTTGTCCGTCAGGAGTCACACGCAAAATTTTACCAGCCAAGCTATTAACATCCTGGGAAATTTGCGGTACTCTGGCATCACCAGTTCCAATGTAAAGCATTCCATCAGGGCCAAAGCGGATACGACCACCGTTATGAAATTGTGCTACAGGAATATCATCCAGAATTACCCTATCAGGTGAAGCAGTAAGTCCATTCTGGGATAGTCGCCATCGTTCAACACGATTGACTTGCGACCCATTTCTATCAGTAGTATAGTAAACGTAGAAGAATCGATTGGCGGTAAAGTTGGGATGAGTTGCAATGCCCAGTAAGCCACCTTCACCACTAGCTGTCACATCGATAGTAGCTACTGGCTGTGGAATAAGTTTACCATCCCGCACTAGGCGAACTCGTCCCGGTCTTTCTGTAACTAACATATCTTGATTGGGCAGAAAAGCAATTCCCCAAGGCACTACCAAACCTGTGACTACTTCTTCCACCCGCAGGTTTACCTGTCCTTGTGAACCAAAGCCATTTTCTACGAGAATACAGGCTTGATTGTTAGTAGAAGTTTGTTGGCTGACTTGTTCAGCAGTTTGTGTTTCTTGGTTGCTAGTTTTCGCGGACTCAGTGTTTGCTAAGGTGCAAGCCGAAAGTCCAAGTAAAACCATGCCAAAGATTAATCTTACTGCAAGAGTTATTCTCAGTTTCATGATTTGTTATCTCCAAAAAATCTCTGCCTGCATGGTTTTGGAAATGGCTAAAGAAATTAATTTGCCTAGTTCTATGATTTATTGCCAATTTAGCAGTAATGTAATGAGTGGCTGGGCTTTTTAGTCTCTATTTAGAGATATATATTTGATCTTTATTCTCAAAATTCCCTTGCACTTTCAGCAGCCTGTCTCAGTGCTAAAAAAGCTTCTTTTAAAGGTTGGCTAACAGCACTGTCTGGTTCTGCTAACACTAACTGTTGATAAGCTTCCAAGAACTGCGATCGCAATCGATGGAACAAATGCAGAAAGTGATGCACAAAGCTGATACAGTCCAAAACAACAATCTCTATGCCACCTGTACGCTCATACATACTTGCAGCATATTCTCGAATACCTTCATCAATCACATCTGTGGTGTTGACACTCTCCGCCCTAAAAGTGCGGAGATTCTTGGGCTGAATCCTGCCTCCACCAACGATGTTGATTTTGGTCTTACAGTTTCATGTCTAGTCCGAAACATATCTCTCGATATACCCCACTTAAGGACTACTCCCCAAGCGTAAATTTGGGTATGCCCTACCCTATTTAATTGCTTTTCGACCTTACAGTTTGGACTTATTTTTACACCATTGACTGTTAGGCATTTTGAGATCACGGAGTAGGACGTTTTACCTGTTTCCTCATCGTTCTCACGGTCTACAACCTACTGCTAGTATACCAGAAAGCCGTCGTAGAACGACGGGGTTTTCAACCCAAATTTTCGATAAAAATATAGTTGTCAACCCGCTTGCCTGTGTTGTTGATTTTTTGCAAGGCACGGTTAATATCCTCTAAGGTAACACGTCGAGTTTTCATTTCATAGCTAGTGATGACCTTCTCATCATCAACTAGGGTAATTTCTACATCTCCCAAAGCACCTGTCTGCTCATCGGCTGCGTTGTGGGATTCTAGAGGTAAAAAACGCTCCCCAATATATTGTTCTGCTACTTGATAGGCAGCAGCAACAATCACTACAGGAAGACGGCTTGAACCTCGGCAAGTTAAATGCTGTTTCAAGAGTGTGACAATTTCCTCTGCTGACAAAGGTATTGCATCTTCCGATTTCTTCAAATCTGACAGTAGTGTTTCCATGCGTTGCCGCTTCTCGTTGCGAGCAATAATTAGACAACGAATGGTTTCCGCTAGCAGTTCCTCAGCAGTTATCCTACCTTGATGAACATTATCAAGTAATTGTAGGGCAGTTTCGTAGAGTTTAGGCGGTCGTCCCACCAGATTAACTGCTGGGGTTAAGGTGATGTTGCGGTTTCGTAGGGCAGGAGTCAGGAATGCAGTGGTAGGATTACAAGGCAACTCGTGCTGGTTAATAAAGGCTGTAATGTAACTTTCATCATAGTAACGCCCAGAGTAAGCGTCTGGTGTACCTATTTCGGTGTAAGGCTTGCGGATATCAATATCTGCACGGTGAATTGCCGCCAAAGCACAAGCTAGCAACAAACGAACTACAGCACGATTGCCCACATAACGTGATACATAGTCAATTTTTTCGGCAATGCTGGGGTCGGCAATAATAGGTTGCGCTATCGATACTTCAGCTTTTTGGTAGGCTACATCAAGGATAGCTGTTGGGGTTGTGGACATGGAGCGATTTCTTCAACAGTAAGTGTGGAGGCTGTCAGGTCATAATTGAGCCACAGCACTTCTTGCCGTAACTCCTTGATGGAATGGCATTGCTTCAGGGGTGCTTTAATGCAGTTCCAGTCACCATACAGTTCTTGCATCAACTGACAATCATAACCTGAAAGAGCTACTTTACCTTTGACTGCACGCAAAACATTCGCCAGTTGCCGATGTTCGTCGTCGGTCATTTCGTAAGCATAAGCTTTACTATCCCCACGGGAATCGTGCGGGTATGGGGGATCACAATAAAATAAGGTTTCTGGACTATCGTACCGTTGAATAATCTCAATTGCTCGGTCGTTCTCAATTTGTACACGTAGCAACCTTTGCACGATTTCGGGCAGATCCTCAACACTACCCAACCACCGGGAAACTGCGCCAGCCATTCCAGCACGGCTAGTCAGTTTACAATGCGCCCATCGTCCAATACTAGCGGTTTGTGCCAAGCCGGTTCTCACTTGTCGCGCCCGGACAAAAAATCGTCTAGCTTTTTCTAAGTCTGACAAACCCTTTTCCTCTTTGGCAATAGCAATCCGAAATTCTTCACGGGAAAACGGTGTTAAGCCAATGGCTTCAATGAGTTGGTCTTTTTGGTCACGTAGCACACGAAAGAAGTTAACTACTTGCCCATCAATATCATTGTAAGTTTCTACAGGCGAAGGCTCTCGGTTTAACAACACGGCTGCTGAACCACCAAATGGTTCGCAGTAGTGGATTGTTTTTGGCAATAAGGGTAATAACCAGTCTAAATGACTATACTTACCGCCATACCAACCAAATGCAATTTTCTTTGCCATGAATGTCAACCTCAGAGGGGGTGCTGTGACTACAATTTAGGATGAGGGTAAAATGCTCCCGGTACGCGGAGAAATACTGTACTCAGTTGAGTTTACTTTGTTTCCATCCAGTTATCACCTGCTTTGACTTCCACTAGCAATGGTACAGTTAATTTAACTGCGCCTTCCATGACTGTTTTGATTTGTGGTTGTAATTCTTCCCACTCATTCGGCGGCACTTCAAATACTAATTCATCGTGAACTTGTAATAATAACCGTGCTTGATAGTTTTTTAAAACTTCATGCAGTTGTACCATTGCAATTTTGATGATATCTGCACTTGAGCCTTGAATTGGTGCATTGGCGGCAGAACGCAGTAAGCCAGCATCGTAAACACCTAAGTTTTTCAATTTGCTTAAGTCAATGTCTGCTGGGTTGCTACCTTTGAGTTGGCGTAGGCTGTTGTTGGTAAACTCAAAATAACGGCGACGACCAAGGATAGTTTCGACATATCCTTGAGATATGGCTTGTTTTTTGACTCCTTCTAAATAAGCAAACACTTGCGGGTAGCGATCGCTAAATCTTTTAATGAATTCATTGGCTGTGTTTTTATCTATGCCTGTGGAACGGGCAAATTTTAGCGAACCCATCCCATAAATTACACCAAAATTAATGGTTTTGGCGAGTCTCCGCTCATCGGATGTAATATCCTCTTTCTCAAAGATTAATTTGGCTGTGACTGTATGAATGTCTTCATTCTGCTGGTATGCTTGCACTAAAGCTGGTTCTTGGCTTAAATGTGCTAAAATTCTTAACTCTATTTGCGAGTAGTCAGCAGCTACCATTAACCACCCGGTTTCGGGTAAGAATGCTTTGCGAATTTGCCGACTAAAGGCTGTCCGAATCGGGATATTTTGTAAGTTGGGATTAGAAGACGATAGTCTACCCGTTGAGGTGGCTGTTTGGTTAAAATCAGTATGTATTCTTTGGGTATCTGGACGCACTAAGGCTGGTAAGGCATCTACATAAGTTGATTTTAATTTTGATAGGGTGCGATACTCAATAATCGCATTCACAAAACCAGTGTCATCAACTTCTTGTAGTTTTTCTAAAGTCGCTGCATCGGTAGAATAACCTGTCTGAATTTTCCGGGAGTATTTGGTACTTAAACCTAATTTTTCAAATAATATATGACTCAATTGTTTAGGAGAACCTAAATTAAACTTCTCCCCGGCGATGTCTGTAGCTTGTTCTTGTAATTTGGCTAAATCTGTTTCTAGTTGCTGCGAAAGTTCTAGCAAATAAGCTGAATTAATCCGCACTCCTGTATATTCCATTGCCGCTAAAACTGCTTCTAGCGGTTGTTCTACCTCTGTTAATAGATGCGCTAATTTAGGAATTTTCTCTAATTCCTGGCGCATTTTCTCTACCAGTTGCCATGTTGCATATACTTGCAAACAGCAATAGTTAGCTACAGCAGAAATATTGATATCCGCAATGGTTTTACCTTTAGGAACTAAATCAACATAGTTGGTTAATGTTAATCCTAAATAACGTAAGGCTAAATCTGTGAGGTTATGGCTAGTATCTGGATTTAAAATATAACTAGCCAACATGGTGTCAAATACAATTCCGGCTAAGTTAACTCCTTGAGTGCGAAAAACTAAGCGGTCAAATTTACCATTTTGGAAGGTTTTAGGATATGCTGCACTTTCCAGAATTGGTCTGAGTGCTTTGAGTGCGATATCTTTATCTAGATTATCTCCGGTTTTATGCGCCAAGGGAATATAAGCTAATTCATCCGGTGCAGTTCCCCAACAGCAACCAATACCCACTAATTCCGCGTCTCTGGGTTCTAAGTCACTGGTTTCTGTATCCCAAGCTACAGGATTTTTGGGGTTAGTAAATGTCTGTAAGATGTTAACTAATTCTGTTAGTTGCGCCTCAGTCTGAATGATGCGTGGTTGAATGGGTGCATCGGGTTGTTGAGAAACTGCTGCTGTATCTTCCGCACTGAAAAAGCTGATGTCTTCATCTTGTTCTTCTGTGCTGGGTGGTGCGCTTGGGGTTTGTGCAACTTCGCCGCCAAATTTTTGTTGTAAGTCGTTGACTTTCTGTAAAAAGGTTTTGAATTCTAACTTTTCTAAGATGGGAACGAGAATACTATGATCAAAACCTTTGAGTTGACAGTTTTCTAGATTAACTTCTAGGGGAACATCTACAACTATTTTGGCTAAATAGTAAGATTTTTCTGCGTCTGCTTTCCCGGCTAGGAGTTTTTTCTGAGTCGCGCCTTTAATTTCATCTATGGCGGCGTAAATGTCATCTAGGGATTCGTAAGTATTTAGTAATTGTACGGCGGTTTTTTCGCCAATTCCCTTGACTCCGGGGATATTATCGGATTTATCCCCACACAAAGCTTTAAAATCAACGATTTGTGTCGGTAAAATACCGAGTTTCTGTTTAACTTGTTCTGTGCTGAATTCGGTGATGCTACTTGTGGAACGTTTGAGTGCATCAGGACTAAAATTTAAAACGGTGATTTCTTTGGCGGGGTCGATCAGTTGAAATAAATCGCGATCGCCTGTTAAAATCTTGACTCTATACCCTGCTGCCGTGGCTCTTTGTGCTAATGTTCCTAACACATCATCGGCTTCATAACCAGGTGCGGTGTAAATTGGTAGATTGAAGCCTTGTAATAATTCGTGGAGATTTTTTAAGTCGGGGACGAAATCTTCTGGTGTTCCCGGACGATCAGCTTTATAGGTATCATCAGCTTCGTGGCGAAAAGTTGGTAAACCTAAATCAAATGCGATCGCCATTGCTTGCGGCTGTTGTGTATCCATGACTTCCAACAGTGACTTCAGAAAGCCAAAACACACACTCGTAGGAATTCCCGTTTTTGTACGCAGTCCGCCATCTCGTCCTTTGGCGAAAGCAAAGTAAGAACGAAAGGCTAGGGAGTGTCCATCTACAAGGATGAATGTAGGACGGGTAACAGTGAAAGCAGCAGAAGTTTCAGACATAACCCTATTGTAGCGATAAACCCACCTTAATTACGCACAATTAAGGATGGAAAATCTCTTTTCTCTATTCCCTCACCCCACAGGATGTTTTCCAACTATTGTTACTAACATCAAACGAGACAAAAGTCATCAGCAATTTTTCTCTGCTTCACTCTTTGTGAGGGTTTAGTCATCCTCAAACCCTATTCCCTGCTCAAGCTTTAGTAAAATTCAATACTGAAAATTCTACAGAATACTGGAGTTATTTATCATAACTATTGAGAGGATTTCAGTGATTACCCAGTTGTCATTTCACAGCACAAACCGAACTGATAATCTGGGTATTTCCTACTAGATATCTAATTACTTTTGCCTTAGCTGAAATTTACATACATACCTAAAAAAGTAGATTAATTCGACTGTTATCCTAGATAAAAATTTACAAAAACTTACGTATATTTATCAAGACTATTCTTTCAGATTTAGAGGTAGAAATGTATAAGTAATCTTTCTGGCAATCGTTCTTTTTGGAAGATGCTTTCCCATGACAACAACACTTTTTAAGTCTCTAGGTGCTGCTACAACTTTGGTAGGAATTCTTGCTACTGCTAGTTCTGCTAATGCAGCTTCTCTCACCTCCTCCGCTTCCAGTGGTTTATTGTCCACCGATTTCGCCAATGTTACTCTCAGCGTCCAAAAGTTTGACTCATCTCTGGGTACGCTCAAAGGTGTAACTTTAAAATTTGATGGACAGCTTCAGGGCGTTGGAAGATATGAAAATACAGGCCCTAATGCGAGTTCTGTAACGGTGAATTTAACTGGTCAACTCGGCTTAGACCTGGGTGGTCAATCTCTGTTCAGTTTAAACCCACAAAAAGCTGATACATACAATTTTGCCGCTTTTGATGGCACCCTGGATTTCGGCGGTACTTCTGGAAGCACAATTAACGGGCCAACTGCTCAAATGTCACAGACAAGAAGCTTTACTGATGCTTCCTTCCTACAAGCTTTTATTGGCAGTGGCAACTTAGACTTCTTATTATCGGCTCAAGCCACATCAACAGTTTCTGGTTCTGGAAATATATTTGCCTCTGTGACAACACTTGCTAGAGGTGGTGTTGAAGTTACCTATGACTATGACCCAGTTCAGTCTGTACCTGAACCTTCTGCGGCATTAGGATTTGGTCTAGTGGCAGGTATTGGTTTATTGTCACAACGTAAAAAAAGCTGGATCAAGTCTTCTAATTAAGATATTTTGTGGAGTAGGTGTTTTTCTCTACTCTCTTGATTAACTGCATCAAAAGTGAAACAATTACTGGCAACAATTGTTGTTTTCAACAACCCATCTGAAACACTCAGTTCATAAAAAAAACCCGGTTGATTTTTTGTCACCTGGGTTTTTATTGTTGACTGGATTTACAATTCAAAATTGATTAAAAATCAAGGTAGTAGGGGTTTAGCTTGAACAGCAAGAAGCCTCACGCTTACCGCGATAGCGGAAGTGTTGAGACGGACACTTTGCTCAAGTCGGGAAACCCGCCCACGCAAGTGTCCTCATGAATTGCGCGTGAGTTGACAGTCATATCTTACACCATTCTCAATAAGCTCCAGGCGATGCACACCCAACAACCTAAAACTAAGGGTTTGAACAACTTGCAAGCAATGCCCACCCTACAAAAATTATCATTAAGGAACAGGTGTAAGATGTGTGTAGGTGGGTGAAAATTAAAAAGGTGGCAATTCTTTGAGAATCGTAAACCTAATATGATTAATTGCCAACTCACCTATAGAGATATCTTCTTTGGTTAATCTGACACCTTGACTACTCAGGGTTTCAAAAGAAATACCTTTGCCAATTTCTATGTGATACCAGCATAAGCCCATGAAAAAGCGAGTTGGATAGGGGCCATCATTACCCAAATCATCGGGATTAGATTCCATTGGCAACCAACCAATCCCCGGTATGTAGAATTCTAACCAGACATGATTAAAATCTGGATGCAGTGGCACTCCTTGATGTTCGCCATAAGGAGGGCATTTATACCTGCCGACGGTGCGGCATGGTATCCCATTTAAACGACAAAGTGCCAATAATACACCCACATACTCACCACAAGAGCCTACACCTCTTTCTAAGACAATATCTGGTGTATCGATGTAGGGTTTAATGCCATAGGATAACTCATCATAAACGTAGTTGCGGATATTGTACATTTTCCGCAAAAGATTTGTTTCTGAGCCTACAGCATCACGGGCAGCACGGCGGACAATGGGGGTGTCCATTGCTAAATCGTCATTATCCACTAAGTAGCGGGTTTCAAATTCCTCTGGTATTTCAGGAATATCTTCGACATCTCTGGGTGTGATACGATACTTAATTCCTCGTACTTCTACTAATGCTTTCCAGCCAAATACATGACGTTCTCCGGGGGTGAGTGCATCGAATTTAAACACTGCTACCCGTTGTCCATCAATGATTTCTTCTGTAAAAGGTATACCGATGGGTTCAACGTGTTGGAGTTTTTGACGTTCGGTGTCTGAGGGGAGAGCAATTCGCCATTCGACATCAGGCAAATATACTTCTTCTAAGGGGGCGATTTCCTCAGCATAGGACATTTCGATGAGATAGCCGTTAGAAAGGGCGTATTTTTGGTCTGGCTGGTGATGATAATACAGGGGATGAATAAAAGTGCGATCGCGATATGTTAATTCATGATTCGGATCAGCATTAGGGTTATCCCGAATATATGGCTCTTCACCAGCATAGGCAACAAACAGACTTTGTTTACCCGTTTCGCTATCTAGATGTACTGCTATGCCTGTAGGCGAATCAAAAGGTGTTAAGACACTAAATTTAACTTCGCCAGTTGCCCTGTCCATCGCGTAAACTGTTTGTTCTGTGCGATCGCAAATCCACAAAGTTTCCCCACAGACTGCTAAATTCTGTATCCCTACGCCGGGAGTATAAAATCTAGTAATCTCTTTGCGGCTATCACGGTCATAAATCAGGATGTAGCCTATTCTTTGACAACTGATATAAACAGTTGAATCCCAAACAGCAACACCATCGGCAGCATAAGGCAAGGTGGCAAAATGCTCTAAACCCCAAGCGGAAAGCTTGGATAAATAAACACTGTTACCACGAGTTACCCAAAGTGTATCTTCCCAAACAGCTAAACCTCTCACCTCACTAAATTCTTTAGTTTGGTGAGGGTTGAGAATTTTACTATTATCGGTATGAGGGTCAATTTCTAATAAATGTCCCTTAATAGTATCAATCGCAATCAGTTTATCTTGAATAAACGCAATGCCGCATAGATTAGCAGCAGTCAACGGTCTAATTGTCCTTTGCCCAAACATTTGGCTTGCTGTCAAACTAATGGGTGCAAAACTCATATTAACGGTTTAGCACTCCCTTAATATATTGTGGCATATTGTTTTTCACCGAATTTGCAACTGTCAGATTCATACTGATTATGGGAACAATGTTTTTTAAATCACTCTAGCTTAGGAAATAATACATACAGTTTCAGCCAAACAGTCAGCACTTGAGGAGCATGACATTTCATCCTTATACAGCTTGGCAACAGTTGTAATGTAACTTTAGTGGATGGTTTTCCAGCCTCCACTAAGATTATGATCGAATTCTGTAACTATTTCCTGTGACTTACACAATGTCTGCTAATTCTTTGCCTGAAGGTGTCGCAATTTGGCATAGTTTGGAAGTTGATAAAGCACTAGAACTGCTCGATAGTAATGCAGACAGTGGCTTAACAACCCCAGAAGTTGAAAAGCGGCTGCAAAAATATGGCCCTAATGAACTAGAAGAACATGGCGGCCGCAGCGCGTGGGAGATTCTCATTGATCAGTTCAAAAACATTATGTTGTTGATGCTGATTGCTGTGGCTTTCATTTCTGGGTTGTTAGATTTCCTGGCTTGGCAAGCTGGGCAACTCAAGCCTGGGGAAGTACCATTTAAAGATACGATCGCTATCTTAGCCATTGTCATTCTCAATGGTATCCTGGGCTATGTGCAGGAAAGTCGCGCCGAACAAGCCCTAGCCGCACTCAAAAAAATGGCTTCTCCCTTAGTGCGAGTCATCCGCAACGGCAAACTGGAGGATGTAGCCGCTAAGGATATAGTCCCAGGGGATGTGATGCTGGTAGAAGCTGGGGTACAAATATCCGCCGATGGGCGTTTAATTGAACAAGCTAATTTGCAGGTGCGCGAGTCAGCACTCACAGGTGAAGCAGAAGCAGTTAATAAACAAGCTACTATACAACTACCAGAAGATACATCTTTAGGCGATCGCATTAATTTAGTTTTCCAAGGTACAGAAGTTGTCCAAGGGCGCGGTAAAGTGCTGGTGACTAACACTGGTATGCAAACCGAAATCGGTAAAATTGCCGCCATGTTGCAGTCGGTGGAAAGCGAACCTACCCCCCTACAGCAACGGATGACACAACTAGGTAATGTCCTAGTCTCAGGTTCTTTAATATTGGTGGCGATTGTCGTTATCGGTGGTACTATCCAAGCGCGAGGCTTTAGCAATTTACAAGAACTGTTAGAAGTGTCCTTGAGTATGGCGGTAGCGGTAGTACCAGAAGGTTTACCCGCCGTGATTACCGTGACTTTAGCACTGGGAACTCAGCGCATGGTAAAACGCAACGCCTTAATTCGCAAATTACCGGCGGTGGAAACTTTGGGTTCTGTCACTACTATCTGTTCTGATAAAACCGGGACGCTGACTCAAAATAAAATGGTCGTGCAGTCGGTTTACACTAATGACAAAAGATTTCGGGTGACAGGAGAAGGTTACGCGCCTGTAGGTGAGTTTCAGTTAGACGGTAACACCATCGACGCAGAAGATTATCCCGAAATTGCCGCTTTATCAGTTGCCTGTGCTATTTGTAACGACTCGGTACTGCAAAAAGAACAAGGAGAATGGGCGATTTTAGGCGACCCCACCGAGGGGGCTTTAATGACACTGGCAGGAAAAGTTGGTATTGAAAAAGACCAATGGAATAGTAAATTACCCCGTGTCAATGAATTTCCCTTTTCCTCAGAACGCAAGCGGATGAGCGTGATTTCCCAGGTGGAACAAGTCGCCACCGGGGAACAGTCCTTGACCGCAGTTGATCCAGCGATCGCCAACTTGGTAAACTCTGAACCTTATGTCATGTTTACCAAAGGTTCACCAGAGTTAATTCTGGCACGTTGCACTGAGATTTATACAGGCACAAACTCAACACCACTCAATGAAGCCCAACGTAGCCAAATTTTGGCAGAAAATGACCAAATGGCGAGTAAAGGTTTACGGGTGTTAGGTTTCGCCTACAAACCTCTGTTAGAAAATCCGCCAGAAGGTTCAGATGAAACCTCAGAACAAAATTTAGTTTGGCTGGGTTTGGTAGGAATGCTCGATGCACCCCGTCCAGAAGTTAGGGCGGCGGTACAGGAATGTCGAGAAGCGGGTATACGTCCGGTAATGATTACAGGCGACCATCAATTAACCGCACGAGCGATCGCCACTGATTTAGGTATTGCCCAAGAAGGTGACAGAGTTCTCACCGGGCAAGAATTACAACGCATGAGCGACCAGGAACTAGAACAGCAAGTAGACCTAGTAAGCATTTATGCACGGGTAGCCCCAGAACACAAACTGAGAATTGTGCAAGCCCTACAGCGTCGGGGTAGATTTGTTTCCATGACTGGGGATGGTGTCAACGATGCCCCAGCCCTCAAACAAGCTGACATTGGGATTGCAATGGGCATCACGGGTACAGATGTCAGTAAAGAAGCCAGCGACATGGTACTTCTAGATGACAACTTCGCCACCATTGTCGCCGCCACGAAAGAAGGTAGAGTAGTTTACACTAATATTCGCCGCTTTATTAAATACATCCTGGGCAGTAACATCGGTGAAGTTCTCACCATTGCTTCCGCCCCGCTTTTAGGCTTAGGTGGTGTTCCCTTGACACCATTACAAATTTTGTGGATGAACTTAGTCACCGACGGTTTACCAGCCTTAGCCTTAGCCGTAGAACCCCCAGAACCAGACGTAATGAAGCGTCCCCCCTTCAGTCCTCGTGAGAGTATTTTCGCTAGGGGTTTGGGTTCTTACATGATACGCATCGGGATTATTTTCGCCATCATTACAATTATTTTGATGCAGTGGGCTTACTCTCATGTTCAAACATTCTCAGGGGCAGGACTCGATCCTGAGCGATGGAAGACAATGGTATTCACTTCTCTGTGTCTTGCTCAGATGGGTCATGCTATAGCCATTCGCTCGAATAATCAACTCACCATAGAGATGAATCCCCTTTCTAATCCCTTTGTCTTATGGGCTGTAGTTGTGACGACAATTTTGCAGTTGATGTTGATTTACGTTCCACCCCTGCGCGCATTCTTTGGTACTCACTGGCTACCTCCCACAGAGTTAGCGATTTGTTTCGGTTTCAGTGCTTTAATGTTTGTCTGGATTGAAGCAGAGAAGATATTCTTCCGCTTTACAGGCAAGAGAAGCGTTTAGAGGAGGATGAGGGGGATGAGGGAGATGAGGGAGATGAGGGGGATGAGGGAGATGGGGGAGATGAGGGGGATGAGGGAGATGGGGGAGATGGGGGAGACAAGGTAGACAAGGAAGAATTTTTCCCCATGCCCCATGCCCCATGCCCCA
>NZ_CAWMSA010000067.1:96691-157819 GCF_963870205.1 Anabaena sp. CA = ATCC 33047
ACCTCCGGCATTTTCGCAACTACCAAGAGCAAAAGGTGGAATTTACTGCTGCTAAAACGATTTTGGTGGGGAATAATGCTCAGGGTAAGTCAAATTTATTGGAAGCAGTCGAGTTACTGGCAACATTGCGATCGCATCGGATGGCACGCGATCGCGATTTTGTCCAAGAAGGTGAACCAGTAGCCCAAATTCACGCCATCCTAGAACGGCAAATCGGCGTGAGTGACCTGAGTTTAACACTGCGGCGTAACGGTCGCCGCAGTGTTGCCATCAATGGCGAGTCTGTGCGGCGACAAATGGACTTTTTAGGAGTCCTCAACGCCGTTGAATTTTCCAGCTTGGATTTAGAATTGGTGCGTGGTAGTCCTGAAGTCCGGCGTAACTGGTTAGACACTCTCTTAGTTCAGCTAGAGCCAGTTTATGCTCACATTCTCTACCAATATAATCATGTGTTACGCCAACGTAACGCTTACTTAAAAACTATTCCCGACTCAGCCACCAGCGTTGATCAATCAGCCTTGGCGATTTGGGATGCCCAGTTAGCGACTACAGGCACAAGAGTAATTAGAAGACGCGATCGCGCCCTGCAACGACTTGCACCCCTCGCTGCTGCTTGGCACGCCAGTATAAGCGGCAGTACAGAAGTGTTACAAATTAACTACGCCCCCAATATTCCCATCACCCAAAACCAACCCGAAACCATACAGCAAGCCTTTTTAACAAAAATCCAACAGCGCGCCCAAGCCGAACTCTACCGAGGTACTACCCTTGTAGGGCCGCATCGTGACGAAGTAGAATTAACCATCAATCAAACACCAGCCCGCCTTTACGGTTCACAAGGACAACAGCGCACCCTAGTATTAGCACTCAAACTAGCAGAATTACAGTTAATTGAAGAAGTCGTCAAAGAGCCGCCCTTACTCCTGCTAGACGACGTTCTCGCCGAATTAGACCCCTTTCGCCAAAATCAATTACTCGATGCCATTCAAGACCGTTTTCAAACCTTAATTACTACCACACATCTCAGTTCATTTGATTCCCAGTGGTTGAAATCCTCGCAGATTCTCCATGTCAAAGCCGGAGAAATCTATCCCACAGATGGGATGTTATGAAACCTTGAACAGATAAGTGTTTATCATTCAAAGAGTCGATTGTCAATGAGTAAATCTTGCATATACTGATATGTATAGTAAAAATAAATTTTTGTAAAGCGAGGACTACGAATGTACATTGTACAGATTGCCTCGGAATGCGCTCCTGTAATTAAAGCAGGAGGTTTGGGGGATGTTGTCTACGGCTTGAGTCGGGAATTAGAAATCAGGGGTAATTGTGTCGAACTGATTTTACCTAAATATGATTGTATGCGCTATGACCATATTTGGGGACTGCACGAAGCCTACTTAAACCTGTGGGTACCCTGGTATGGCGGCGCAATTCACTGCACTGTGTATTGCGGTTGGGTACATGGAAGGCTGTGTTTCTTTATAGAACCCCATTCCCAAGATAACTTCTTTAATCGTGGCTGCTATTACGGTTGTGATGATGATAATATGCGCTTTGCCTTCTTCAGCAAAGCCGCTTTAGAATTTCTCCTGCAAAGCAACAAACGCCCAGATATCATCCATTGTCATGACTGGCAAACAGGCTTAGTTCCCGTGATGCTGTATGAGATTTACAAATATCATGGCATGACACATCAAAGAGTTTGTTACACCATCCACAACTTTAAGCATCAGGGAATTGGTGGTGTGCAGACACTCTGGGCGACAAACTTAAATCGGGAGTCGTACTACTTCCAATACGATAAACTGCAAGACAACTTTAACCCCTTTGCTATTAACTACATGAAAGCGGGTATTGTCTACTCTAATGCAATCACCACAGTTTCACCCCAACACGCCTGGGAAGCAGCATACACAGAAGTAGGTTGTGGTTTAGGTCATACTTTGCATTTACACCGTGACAAATTCCGTGGCGTGCTGAACGGTATTGATTACGATTTTTGGAATCCAGAAACTGACCGTTACATTCCCCATAACTATAATCAAGAAGATTTTGAACAAAAACTGTATAACAAAAAAGCTTTGCGGGAACGGCTGATGCTAGGACAGAGTGATAAACCACTCATTGCTTACATCGGTAGATTAGACCATCAAAAAGGTGTGCATCTTGTCCATCATGCCATTTATCATGCTCTTAATAAAGGCGCGCAATTTGTATTACTAGGTTCTGCCACAGAAGCCGGAATCAATGCACATTTTCAGCATGAAAAACAATTTTTAAGTAGCAATCCTGATGTTCATTTAGAACTAGGTTTTAATGAAGAATTATCTCACTTAATTTATGCTGGGGCAGATATGATTATTGTCCCTAGCAATTACGAACCCTGTGGCTTAACACAAATGATCGGTTTGAAGTACGGCACAGTACCGATTGTGCGCGGTGTGGGTGGACTGGTAAATACAGTATTTGATCGAGACTACGACCAAAATATCCCACCAGAAAAACGTAACGGCTATGTATTCCATCAAACTGATCACGATGCTTTAGAATCAGCGATGAATCGCGCCATTGATTTGTGGTATCAGTCTCCTGACGCATTCCGCCAGCTAGCTATCCAAGGTATGAAATATGACAATTCATGGAATCATCCAGGAGGAGAATACTTAGATATTTACGACTGGATTAGATATCAGTGGTAAGTCAGGGTTAATTAATACAGGACTTACGCAACTGGCACATTAGTAGGGTGCGTCAGAGGAACATTGTCTGGGTATAGTGAGGTTGGCTCGCACTGACGCACCCTACATTTTGGACTACATTTTGGAAATTTTTGATCGGCAAGGCACAATCGAAGCACATTAGTAGGGTGCGTCAGAGGAACATTGTCTGGGTATAGTGAGGTTGACTCGCACTGACGCACCCTACATTTTGGAAATTTTTGATCGGGAAGGCACAATCGAAGTGTCCCGAATCACGGTTCAATGACAGAATACAGCAATTGAACTGTTGAATTTTGTATGGCTGGATAAATATTAGCTCAGGAATAGGGAACTATAGAGACGCGTCAGCAGTATTTGAGGCCATATTTATGGTTTTTTCGCGAAAATTACCGCAATTTTGCGGAATTAGCAGATAAATTCGGGTGACATTGAGTCAATGAGTTTTTTGGTTTACGCGGAAATACGGATAAAAACTGAGTTAAATTCTGTTAATTTCACAGTGTTGTGTCTGTAGTTATAGCGTAAAAGTGACTGATAAGGTATCTGGCTTGCTTAAGTCTTTACCTTTTTTTGACTTAATTCAACCCAGTGTCTACTAATTTCAGTACAAGCATCTCCAATAACCATAGCTTACTGATTGATGGTTTTCATGGAGTTTAGCCACAACTCTCTGGTTCACGGTTTTGGGTTGGCAGCTATACAAAACTATTGACTGAGCCTTGGTAGGAATTGTGGTGAGGCTGCTGCACAAATTTAGCCTACACGTATGGAATTTAGCTGAAGTAAAAGCAACATGAGCACAACTCCTATAACTAGCTACAGGTTAACTCAAAAACTACATCCCATATCTTTATTAGCACAACTAACCAGTCGTTGTGCTACTGGATGCTTGCGTGTATTTACAGGTGCAACGTTTTGGTCAATTTATCTAGAGGAGGGTAAACTTACTTATACTTCTTATTCTGAACAGGGGTTTGAACGTCTTGATTATCACCTGCGGCGGTTGAGTCAAAAAATTCCCAGTCTCAACACTGCCACTCGTGTACAAATGCGCCTGATGTTTCAACCCCAGATTGAAAGTCAATCCCTCCCTTATGCTGATTATCAAGCAATTTGTTGGTTAGTTGAGCAAAACCATCTTACACCTAAGCAAGCAACTATCCTCATAGAAGAATTAGCTAAAGAAGTGCTGGAATTATTTCTAGTTGTCAAAGAGGGAAGCTATGAGTTTTATTCTGAACCGGATTGGCAAGCACTGCCAAAGTTTTGTCATTTAGACTTGCGTTTATTAGTGGAATGCTGTCAAAAGCAGTTACGAAATAGACAACGTGTTCCATCTTCAACTAATACTGCTGTCAGTTCTCCGGTGGAGTCGGCAAATCAACCACCGCAGACTCAAACATCACCACGAACTGGGCAACAACTATCAAAATTAGATGGTGTTGAAGCTGTAGATAATCGAGGACAAAAGTTAGGCCAGTCTACTGTCAGGAAAAGTTTATATACTATTGCTTGCATTGATGATAGTCAAGCAGTCTTGAATTCGATCAAAAGCTTTTTAGATGAGAAGGTTTTTACTGTTGTTCTCATTAATGATCCATTAAAGGCTTTGATGCAAATTTTGCGGAGTAAACCTGATTTAATTCTCTTAGATGTAGAAATGCCAAATTTAGATGGCTATGAATTATGTTCTTTATTAAGGAGGCATTCAGCTTTTAAGAATACACCCATTATTATGGTGACTGGTAGAACAGGATTTATCGACAGAGCTAGAGCAAAAATGGTAAGGTCTTCTGGTTATTTAACTAAGCCATTTAATCAATCCGATTTACTGAAAATGGTGTTTAAACATCTTGAGTAAAGACAGGATGTATTTCCGATGCTAAAATCGCACCGCCAAGCACGACAGTAGGGGTTTAGCATTGCTCAATCCCTACTCCCCACTATTTGCAATTTGATTGATGGCAATTATTTTGAGGAGATTTAGCAGTGAGTATAACTTTAGTTGGCACTATTTTGATTGTAGAAGATTCGCCTAGCGAGTTAGAATTAATGAGCTATTATCTGCAAGAAAGTGGTTACAATGTTGTCAAAGCTTCTGGGGCAAAGGAAGCAATGGAAAAAGCTTTATTACAACAGCCTGATGTAATTGTGACTGACGTAGTAATGCCGGGGATGAGTGGTTTTGAGTTGTGTCGTTCGCTGAAAAAGAACCAAATTACAGAGAAAGTACCGATAGTTATTTGCAGTTCTAAAAATCAAGAAATTGACCGATTGTGGGCGATGAAACAAGGTGCTGATGCTTATCTCACTAAGCCATACACACGGGAAGATTTGCTGGAGGCGATTAAATCATTAGTGCTTTAAATCTATGAATAATTTACCAATTAAACTAGATATCAATCACAACAAAAATCAATTAGGTGATGGCTATCTCAAGTTTCAACTGAATCATCAGACTGCGGCTATTTTAGCTATGAGTTATATACAAGAGGCGGTAATTTTACCTGTGGATGCTATCACGCCCATGCCGAATATGCCCGCCTGTATTTTAGGGTTAATGAATTGGCGCAGTCGCATAATTTGGGCGATTGATTTGCCGAGAATGCTGAATTTAGAATCTTTAGATAATCGGTTGCGGCAATACCATGTAATTGTGATTAAGGTAGAATCACTGTTGTTGGGTGTAGTTGTGCAGGAAATTAAGGGAGTGACTAAGTTGATGCCTGATGAAATTCGTTCGCCTATAGGGCAGGTGGCATCTAGTTTAGTACCTTATTTGTGTGGTTGTGTTGTGCAGCCAGAAGAAATATTTTTGGTGTTAGATGCACAACCTATTGTAAATTCTCCTGTGCTGCACAATATTTAATTGTCGAAAAATCAGTTTTAGGGTTCTGATTGATGATTTAGGAAATGTAACTAGGTTTCATAAAAACGATATGGAGCAGAGTGACGATACTCAAGGTTAGTCAGCGTTGATGCTATCGAAAAATATGAATGGTAAGTCAGAACAAATAAACAGTATTATTCATGAGCAAACCAGTAGTAAATATTTGAATTATCCTGTGAAATCTTTAAGAAGTTTGAGTTTAACTACAAAAGCAGTAATTTTCGCGATCGCAGTTGGTACACTACCTATATTGACTATCGGCACAGTCGCCTATAATCTGCTCAACAAGTCAATCACCCAGCAAATTACTAAATCTCAGCAAACAGAAGCTGTTGGGTTAGCAGATACAGTTAACCAATTTCTGTTAGAACGTTATCAAGACATTCAAAATCTCTCTTATCTGCCATCTTTCACTAATCAGCAAGTTAGTGGCAATATCACAAATGCAGCAAAACAAGCATTTCTCAATCAAATTATTCAAACGAAAAAACACTATGACAGCATTGCTATATTTGATGTCCAAGGTAATTTAGTGGCTGAGTCTACAGGCAAATCTATAAATAATCAAAAATCCCAGCGATATTTTCAAAAAATTTTACAAACCAATTCTTTGGTGATTAGTCAAGCCGAAGCATCCAGTATTTATATAGCCGCACCAATTAAAGAGATACTTACAAATAAAACTCTGGCGGTGGTGCGAGCGCGGATGCCGATAAAATCTATAGAAACAGTAATCAAAAATTACTCCAAGAATGGACATACATATAGCTTGCTTGACTCAACAGGAAAAATTAGGCTGAGTTCTGTCACAGATTTATTAAATAAACAAGCAACAGCCGAGTATCCCGGTTTATCGCCCATACTAACTAATCAAAAAATTGCTAGTTTCACGACAACCAGACAAGTTAATCAAAAAGCAGAATTAGTTAATTATGTGCCGTCGGAAAAGCTGCAAGGATTATCACAACTGAAATGGCAAATTTTATTTACCACAGATGCAGAAGTTTTATTTACAGCACAAAGACAATTACTGTGGACGATAGGTATAGGGACAATATTAACAGCTTGTGTTGTAGGTGCGATCGCAGCTTGGTTAGCACGGCGTACCACACAGTCGATTATCACAGCAAATGCAGCTTTGGCACAGCTAAGTCAAGGTGAATTTCCTCCTAGTTTGCAGACAGCAACACCAGACGAACTAGGGGTATTAAATGCCAATATTAACCAAGTAGCGGCGCATTTACAGACTTTAGTTACGCAAAAAACATTTATCATCCCTAACTTTGACAGCGAACAACCACCAGACACCCTGCAATTACAACTTTTAGAATTGCTCACAAGTGTAGAAGGGGCAGCAAGCGGCGACTTAACAGTACGTGCTGATGTGACAGCCGGCGCAATTGGTACGGTTGCTGACTTTTTTAACTCTATCGTCGAAAATTTGCGGGATATTGTCACCCAAGTCAAACAAGCGGCGAGTCAATTAAACACAGCCATCGGTTCTAATGAGGGAGCAATTCGCCAGCTAGCCGAAGAAGCACTTATCCAAGCGGCGGAAATCAACCGCACTCTAGAGGCAGTTGACAAAATGACTAATTCCATGATAGAGGTTGCCTCCTGCGCCCAACAAGCGGCTACGGTTGCTAATCATGCCGCCCAAACCGCTAACAAAAGTGAACAAGCGATGGATTTGACTGTACACAATATTTTGTCTTTGCGGGATACTGTGGGTGAAACTGCCAGGAAAGTCAAACGTTTAGGGGTATCTTCTCAAGAAATTTCCCGCGTGGTATCCATCATTAATCAAATCGCTACCCAAACCAACTTGTTAGCTATTAACGCCAGTATCGAAGCGGCGCGGGCAGGGGAAGAAGGGCAAGGTTTTGGGGTGGTGGCGGAAGAAATTGGCGAGTTAGCCGCTAGAAGTGCCACAGCTACCCAAGAAATTGAGTATATCGTTGAGAATATTCAACGGGAAACCAGCGAAGTAGTCAAGGTAATGGAGGTTGGTACTACTCAGGTAGTTGAGGGTACGCAGATTGTGGAAGCAGCAAAACACAGCCTGAGTCAGATTTTAGCAGTTTCCCAACAAATTGATCGTTTAATTCAGTCGATTTCTACTGCTACGACTTCCCAGGTGGAAACATCACAAACTGTGAGTAAATTAATGCAAGATATTGCGGCGATTTCCCAACGCACCAGTGACTCATCGCGTATACTTTCCCAATCTCTACAACAAACTGTTGAAATTTCTCACCAGTTGCAAGAAACTGTTGGTACTTTTAAAGTCAGTTAGGCAGTGGGGAAAAATAAATTCAAAATTCAAAATTCAAAATTCAAAATGACTAATAACTAATGACTAATAACTAATGACTAATAACTATGTCACAAGATAAAGAATTAGAAATCCAGATGCAATTTCTGGAAGAAGCGGCGGATTATATTAATACCTTAGAGGGGGTATTATTAGCGGTTGACACCAGTCACCATATTGATTTAGATAAAATTAATGGTGCTTTGCGGGCTGCTCACTCTATTAAAGGTGGTGCAGCGATGATGGGTTTTCGGGTTTTAAGTGATTTGGCTCATCGTTTAGAAGATTGTTTTAAAGTTTTGAAAACCCGGAAAAATTCTTTAGAAATTGATACGCAATTACAAAGTTTATTGCTTTCTGGGGTTGATTGGTTGCGGCAAATTGTGGCGTTACTGGCTGAAGGCAATGCGATAGAAGAAGACTGGTTAGTTAACTTTTGTTATCCGGTGTTTGAGCAATTGCGCGATCGCTTGGGTGAACCTACTCCAGAAGATGCAGCTACTCTGCTGTCTACAGATGAGGGACAAGATATTATTCCCTTGCTGTTTGAAACCGAGGTGGAGGGATGTTTGCAGCGTCTAGAGTCGGTGTTAGCTGATAGCCAACCGTCAGGCTTACAGGAAGAAGTGGCGATTATGGCGGCGGAATTAGGCGGTTTGGGGGAAATGTTACAGTTAACGGCTTTCACCGAACTGTGTGCATCTATCCAGCAACATATAGAAAATGCGTCAGGCGATCGCATCTTGGCAATTAGCCAATTAGCACTGCAAACATGGCGGCGATCGCAAGCGTTAATTTTAACGAATCAACGGGATAGATTACCCACAAAATTAGTGATTGAGCAATTAGCAACTCCAACTCAAACACAATTAAAACCAGCCGCCATCACTCCCGATAAAGATGTTGAGCCAGCTAGCACAACCAACGATCATATTAACCATGAACTAGCGACGGTTGATTTTATTGAAGCTTACCCCATATTGGCAAAAGAAAATCATCTCACAGATACTAAAGTTAGCGAAGCCAAAACCGAACAGATTACAGTCGCCAAAGACAGGGAAAGTCAACAGGATAATACAGTCCGAGTACCTAGCAAACAACTAGAGCAAATTAATGATTTATTTGGGGAGGTAATTGTTCAACGCAATGGCATGAATTCCCAACTAGAGAAACTGCGAAAACTGGTGAGGAATTTAACCCAGCGCGTGCGAATTTTAGAGCAAGAATATCAGGAACTCAGGACAAATTATCGTCAAGCCACCGCCAAAAATCTCATACCTGTAGGTGGAGAATCCTTAGCTGAGAGTGGCGAACATAGCCCAAACATAGATAATGACTTGGATACTTTAGAAATATTAGGACAGAACGCAATTAATTTGCGATCGCAAACAGTATCAGAAACTATTGTACAAGTCCAAGAAGTCGCCACAGATATTCAACTCAGCCTAGACGACACCGATCAAATCGCGCGCAAATTTAACAAAACATCAAAACAATTACAAACAAAACTCAACCAGATCCGTATGCGTCCCCTATCGGATTTAGTTGAGCGTTTTCCGAGAGCCATTCGGGATTTAAATGTCGAATATGGGAAAAACGTCCAGTTACGAGTTATCGGCGGCGACACTTTAATTGAACGTAGCATTTTAGAAGCATTAAATGACCCATTAATGCACCTGTTAAGAAACGCCTTTGATCATGGTATCGAAGAACCCGCCACCCGTCGCGCCCTGAGTAAACCAGAACCAGCCTTAATTGAAATTACCGCCACACACCGAAGTAATCGCACAATCATTACCATGCGTGACGATGGGCGGGGTATTTCTCTAGAGAAAATTCGCAACCGTGCTTTAGCAATGGGAATAGATGCCACCCTACTAGCTAACGCCACTGATGAAGAACTGTTGTCACTGATATTTGAACCCGGATTTAGCACCTCAGAACGAGTCACCGCATTATCAGGGCGCGGTGTGGGGATGGATGTAGTTCGTAACAACCTGAAACTGGTGCGCGGTGATATCACAGTCGATACACAAGCAGGAGTAGGAACAACTTTCACCTTATCAGTACCGTTTACCCTGTCTATGGCAAGAGTGCTATTAGTAGAAAGCAATAAAATGCTGTTAGCATTCCCCACCGATACAGTCGCGGAACTCTTCTTATTCCAAGCCGAGCAAGTATCATCAATGGCGGGTAGCGAAGTCATCAACTGGCAAGGAAATACGCTACCATTCATCCGCCTAGGTAATTATTTAGAATTTAACTGTCCCCGCTACGATAACCCAGAATTAGAAACAAGTCCAGCCATTAATACCGCCAGTGTGTTAATCGTCAAAAGTAATCAACCAGTGGCGATACAAATAGATCGATGCTGGGGTGAGCAAGAAGTGGCTATCCGCCAAGTCGAGGGCAATATCCCCCTACCCACAGGCTTTAGTAATTGTACCATTTTGGGAGATGGGCGAGTAGTATCCTTAGTCAACACCAACGAATTGCTCTATTGGATTGCGTCTCATCAGCGTACCCCGAAAAACAATCAACTACCATCAGCTACATTAAAAACGCCCTTCCTGTTTTTCAACAGTGGTAAAGTACCCGCACCCGCTACTCAGCACAAAGGCACAATTTTAATTGTGGATGACTCAATTAATGTGCGTCGCTTTTTAGCACTGACTTTAGAGAAAGGTGGGTATCAAGTAGAACAAGCTAAAGATGGTCAAGATGCCTGGGAAAAATTAGAAAATGGTTTGCAAGTCCAAGCTGTGATTTGCGATATTGAAATGCCGCACCTTGACGGCTACGGCTTCTTAGAGAAAGTCAACTCTAGCATTGGCACGAATAATTTACCAGTGATTATGCTGACTTCTCGGAGTGGCAATAGACACCGACAACTAGCGATGCAATTAGGGGCGCAAGCTTATTTTTCTAAACCGTATAATGAGCAAGAATTACTCCGCACGCTAGAAGAAATTATCAGTAATTTCGGATAAAAATAAAGTTTGTAATTGAAACTAGGGATGTTTTTCCGAAAAATGTCACTAAAAATACATATTTTTGTCGTCAGCTTGGTATAGAGTGGGAGCCAACCTAGTTGGTAATCCCCTGAGTCTGGCTTGAAACTAATCTAAAGCCTGTACTACTATACCTCCGCTTAATTGTCATTAACACAACTTGCAGATGGATGAAACATAATCCATCTGCAAATTCTTTTAAAGTCAACAAGTGTAAGTAGCAATGTCAGAACAATCAGATTTTCTTTCTCACCTCTCTGACTTTCTCTATCCGCGTAGTTGTTATTATGGTCAATTTAAGCCAGAGTATTTAGTCTTCAATGCCAATTTACAAGAGTTTGCCCAACGGGTGAACTATATCACTAACCTGCAAACTAACGGGAAGCTGTCTCCCCAAGAAGCATACCAGGAAATCAAAAGCCTGTGGAAACAGTTAAAAGCCGCTAAGAAGCAACTGGGAGTTAATTCAATGGATGATATTTCTAGTTCTTGAGCTTGTAGAGACGTTGCATGCAACGTCTCTACACTGTAGTAAGGAATTTAGTCCTTAGTTAACAAGATACTTAGTTAACAAGATACTACTTGCAAAAGCCTTAACCTTTGTGTCTTTGCACGCCAGTTGCTACAAGTCTGGCAACCCAACGCACTGGCTCGCCTTTGCGCGAACCTAATTTATATTACCGACTAAGACACAAAGACTCAAAGGACTGAAGTCCTTACTACAAACATTAATTGCAACCGAACGCACTGGCTCGCCTTTGCGCGAACCTAATTTATATTACCGACTAAGACACAAAGACTCAAAGGACTGAAGTCCTTACTACAAACATTAATTGCAACCCAACGCACTGGCTCGCCTTTGCGCGAACCTAATTTATATTACCCACTAAGACACAAAGACTCAAAGGACTGAAGTCCTTACTACAAACATTAATTGCAACCGAACGCACTGGCTCGCCTTTGCGCGAACCTAATTTATATTACCGACTAAGACACAAAGACTCAAAGGACTGAAGTCCTTACTACAAACATTAATTGCAACCCAACGCACTGGCTCGCCTTTGCGCGAACCTAATTCATATTACCCACTAAGATACAAAGACTCAAAGGACTGAAGTCCTTACTACAAACATTAATTGCAACCCAACGCACTGGCTCGCCTTTGCGCGAACCTAATTCATATTACCCACTAAGACACAAAGACTCAAAGGACTGAAGTCCTTACTACAAACATTAATTGTACTGGAAAAGCGATCGCCTGATGTAATGCCAGATTAACCCAGCTACAATTAACCCTAAACCAATTTGCCAGATAGCAGACTCTACCCAAAACGCTAAAAATAAACAAGATAACAATCCTATCCAACCTATCCATGTCGGGTATAGTCTTTCGGAGGCGGGAAGTTTTAAGGCGGCATAGTTGGTGATGGCGTAGTAGATTAAGACGCTAAAGGCACTAAATGACCAGGTTGTTTTGACGTTGCCTAATAATACCAGAAAGGCGATCGCTATTCCGACAACTATCACCGCCCAATAAGGTGCAGTTTGGGCTTGATTCAGTCGTGCTAAAAATCTCGGAGCATCTGCACGTCTACCCATAGCCAGCAATACACGAGATAAGCCCAAGATTAAATTTAATAATACACCTAACATCGCTGCGATCGCACCAATCGCCAAAACCACAGCCGCACCCGCACCGCCCACACTCCGGGCGACAACTTCCAAAGGTGCAGCTTTTACTTGTCCGGTAGCATTAGCTAAAGTCTCCACACCTACAGCACTAATCCCTACAGTTGCCACCGTCATATAGAGTAACATCGTCAGCAGCAAGCAGACAATCATCGCCCTGGGAATAGTTTCTCGCGGAAAACGTGCTTCTTCCCCCATAGTTGCAATCCGCCCATAGCCAGTGTAAGCTACAAACATCAACGCACTAGCATGAAGCACATACCCCCAAGAATTACTGAAAAAAGGCGTTAAATTATTTACCCCTTCACCCACCGCACGGGGCAGACAAATCAGCGTAAAAAAGCCCAAAGACAGCAGCGTAACCGACACAATCACGATATTAGTCAGATTCGAGCGTTTAATTCCACTCAAAACAACTAACGTCATAATTAATACAGCCAACACAGCCAGAGGAATCACCCAAGTAGAACTGACACCCAACAGATTCAGCAAATAACCAGCAAACCCTAACGCCGCCGTCGCCGCCGAAGCCGACTTAGCCACTAAAAACATCCAACCTGCGGTAAAACCAAAAGCCGGAGTGAGATATTTATAACCATATTCATAAGTACCACCACTGACGGGATGATTAGCAGCCAGTTGTGCGCTATTGAGTCCGTTGCAGGTAGCGACAATTGCCCCAATAGCTATTGCCAAAATGACGGCTGATCCGGCGATACCAGCCGCAATACCAATACTGACAAATACACCCGTACCGACAATCGAACCCAACCCCATGATTGTCGCACCAAACACCCCTAACTCTCGTTTCAGTTGGGGTGGTGAATTGCTGACGGACATCTAATTTATCTCCCTCGTTTAGCTGATGAAGATGTAGCATTTATTGGAGAGGATACCATAACAGTTTTGAACGAAATCTAGAGAAGAAAAAGGGAAAAATGTAGAGACGTTGCATACAACATCTCTACATTTGTAGGTAAAACACATCTTGCACCTGTTCCTTGATGATAATTTTTGTAGGGTGGGCATTGCTTGCAACTTGCTGAAAGCCTTAGTTTTACGTAATTAGCAATGCCCACCGGACGCTGATTGAGAAAGGTGCAAGATATGACGTAAGCTTGATGTCGCTGTCAGTCAGGACTAAGCCTCGACTTTGACACCACGCCAAAAAGCGACATAACCCTCGATATTCTTAGCTTTGTCCTTGGTGGTGGGATAGTACCAAGCTGCATCTTTGTTAACTTGTCCATCAACGGCGATGCTGTAGTAACTCGCCACACCTTTCCAGGGACAAGTTGTGTGAGTATCACTGTCTTGGAAATACTGCTTGTTAATTGCGTCAGGGGGGAAATAATGGTTTCCTTCGACGACAACGGTTTTGTCGCTTTCAGCTAAAACAGCCCCATTCCAGATTGCTTTTGCCATCAGTGCGTTTGTTAATAAAGTTTACATTTATATTTTGACACCTTCACCTTTTAAAACACGGTGTGTTCTTCCAAGTGGGCGGTGATTTCCTGTCGAGTTCGCCAAACCGGACGCAATTGTTGACGAATAAAAAATTGCAGTTGATCGCCAACATGAGGTGAATGAGGTTGAGTAGCATTCCCATAACTGGTGATAGCCATTGCTTTTATTGGTTGGGAAAACTCCACAGCCGCAACGTAAGAGTCACCCGCGACTGCTTGAAACTTCCCATCACCGACTGGGGCAAAATTCACTACACGGAAAATACCTTTATCTCCATCACCACCATTAGCGGGTAAATCTAAATTGCCATACCGTAATCGGAAGACATCACCCCAAGCTACATCTAGGCTGCCATAGGTTTTTTCTAGTTTTGCTGCTACCTCTGCTAGTGCTTTGACTGCACTTTCAGGATTAGCCAAACCATCGGGTGTTGTGTGTGGGTGTTTTTCATCCCAAGGAGTGCTAAACACCTGATCTAAATCTATATTGTCCACCCAGGAGTTAAACAAGACAGCACCTCGGCTATTGGCATCGGCTTTCCGATTCCACGCTGCTAAAACCTCGGCGGCGCGACGTGTTAATTCATCTCCTTGTTGTTGTGCGGCAGGAATTAAATCATCTAAAATTCGCTCTGCCAGTTCCATCTGGGTAGAATGTTTGTAAGCAATCATTTCCTCAAAGGAAATACTTTCATCCTCTGCTAACATTTTGGCGGAATGTTGCGCCCGGAAATCCATCGGCCACTTTGGTGCCATATAGGAAGGATAGTTTTCGGCTTTGATGGCGGTGGGATAAGTAGTAGTCCAAGGTGGATCATTGGCATTTTGTAACCAACCACTGGGGGGATCAATTACTCTCGGCAAATCTTGATATGGGTGGATTTTAGTCCACAAAGTTTGAGATGTATCACCAGGAATCATGTTTTGCCAATAGGTAAAGTCTCCTTTTTGACGCACAGGTACTAGACCGTTGAATAGGTGCATAATATGACCATCACGGTCTGCATACATGACGGTAAACATGGGGAGTTGTAAGCGTTGCAATGCTTGCTGAAATTGGGTGAGATTTTTGGAGGTTGCCATATTCCACCACTGTTCTAAAACACCAGGGCGATCTAAACCAACCACACGCAACGCTACGGCTTTACCTTGTTTGTTGCTGACTATAGGGCCGTGAATTGAAGTTTTAACTGAGAATATTTGCTCGCGCAATGAGCCATTTTTTTGCTTGATTTTTAAGGAAAAGTTAGCTGTTTCAAAGGGGCGAACTTTGCCATCAAAAAGATAGCCGTTTTGTTGTAATTTGAGTTCGTAGGCATCCCAACCGTCGTGAGTGTTGACGGTATGAGTCCAACCTAAGTTATCGTTGAAGGCGATCGCTAACACGGGAATACCTACCAATGTGGCCCCATAAGCATCAATTCCTGGGGCGGTAATTTGGGCTTCGTACCACAAAAATAAATCTTTCCAAGGCAAGTGCGGATTAGCCAATAGCATCGCCTTGCCACTAGCAGACTTTTTTGGTGCGATCGCCCAACCATTAGAACCGGCTGGCAACTGAGGCTTAGTAATATCTGCTACATAACCCGGATTGACCACAAAAGTAAACAGCAACACTCGTTGCAGGTGGCTGAATACATCCTCTGGCTTCACAGGTAACACTGCCTTGACTTCATCATCAATTAAATCGGGATGTTTTGTGGCATAGGCATTAATTCCATCGGCAAAGGCATCTATGTAACTGCGAAACTTAGAACTTTGTGCTTTATACCAAGCACTTCCTCTGTTGGGTACACCCATTGTCAATACCCATTTGTCGGAATCTAGATATTTCTCGCCCCAATATTCCGCAGCCCTTCCCCGTGCTTGTCCGTAGAGGCGCAACAGCAAGTTACCATGACTTTGCATTTGCGCCCAACCAAAGGCGTGAAAAGCTCCTTGGGTGTTATTACCGTAAATATGCGGTATGCCGTAGGTATCCCAAAGAATTTCTGTATCTTTGGGTGCATAGCTAATACTTTGGCTACTCACTACCAATGTAAATATAAGGCTGAGTAAAAAAGGTAACAACTTTTTTAAGTGTTTCTGCCAGCCCAAAGGACTATCAAGCTGAGTGTTAGCCGTAAACAACATTTTCTAATGAGATTTATTTGCAATAAACACTAAGATATAATAGAACATCTGTCAAGTTTATTTGAGGCTTTATTAAACCAACATAACGATAAAGACTATCAATAAGCTTAGACAGACCTTATAGGGCGGAGAGTGTGAAATTTCTAGACATTGAACTGCTGATGTGTGAAACTTTAAGTAAATTCTACATATAATAAGCTTTTTAGTGAATTTATGGAGACTGTAACACTGACGGCTGTTGCTACTGCGATCGCTTCTATAATTACTACACTTTTCACCAAAGCTGTCGAGAAAAGCGGCGAAAATCTTGGCGATGCGGTATGTGAGTTAATAAACCAGCTACGCCAGAAGGGTAAATCGCCATTACTCACCAGTGCGGTTGAGGAAAATGAGCCGCAGCGTTTAGATTTTGGTCAAGCAGTGCTAGAACTCACGGAAGCCGCACAAGACCCAGAAATTGCTCAAGCTGTTGTAGATGTGGAAGCAGCAGTTAACAATGACCAGTCTGAGACTGCTAAGGAGATTAAACAGAAAGCAGCAGAAATCGAGTCTCAGCCATCAGTTGTTAACAACTTTGCCAAGTTAGCAGAGCAGATTCATAATGTCATTCAAGCCCCTACATTTAACGGGCCAGTTACATTTGGCTGACTAAAGCCGCCCGACGGGGAGAAGCGGGTAAAGTTAACTCCCGATGACTGGCGTAAGGTTTGCACCGCCATGCTGGAAAGTCAGCAGAAAGCTGCAAGACTCAGACGCACAGCTACAGAACAAGGTTTTGAAGTTAACGTTTATGTTCCCTTGGGGTTGGTGGAACGCAAACAGCAGCAACGCCGACAACTAGATGAACACCGAGATAGAGAAAATGTCTATGAATTAACTCAAGAAGTCATAGTCAAAACCTATGAACATGACGCATTTCTGAGAGAAGTAATTGCACAACAGCCAACCGCCAATAATCAACATCTTGCTATCATCGGTGAACCGGGAGCAGGTAAGACTACTTTATTGAGTACCATTGCTTCCTTTATTCACAACAACACTCAAGATTTACCCATCTGTATTTCTCTCGCCAACTTACAGGGAAGAACAATTGAGGAATATTTACTCAAGCAATGGCTGACTGATGCGATGAGATTAGTTAAATCTGATATTGTCGTCACGCCAGAAATTGAACGTCAATTAATCGAGTGTTTTGGTAAAAGGGGAGTTTGGCTACTGTTAGACGGTGTGGATGAAATGGGTGAAAATTCACCTGTGGAAGCCTTGGCTAAAATTAATCGAGAACTGACAGCATCTCTGAGACAGGCGCGGGTGGTGTTAACTTGTCGCTTAAATGTTTGGGATGCCAAGGTTAATAATACACTCACAGGATTTGATACTTATAAAACCCAAGAGTTTCAACCAGAACAAATTGATGAATTTATTCAACAGTGGTTTGAGTGTGCTGGCAATTTACCAAAAGGGAAGATACTACAGGATAAATTAAAAGCAACTCAACATGAAAATATTCGTAAATTGGTGACAAATCCTCTGCGCTTGTCGCTGTTGTGTCAGACATTCTATTTGGATAAACAGGGAGAATTACCAGAAACTAAAGCAGCACTTTATCAGAGATTTACCTTTTATTTCTATGAATGGAAGTCAGATTTATTTCCTGAATTGTCTAACTCTGATGATTTAAAGGCTGAATTACACCAAGCTTTAAGTAAATTAGCTTTTGCAGGTATTAACAGTAGTGTAAGATTTCGCTTGCGGCGGAGTTTAGCACGTCAAGAAATGGGAGAGAAATTATTTAAATTAGCTGGTGATGTTGGTTGGTTAAATTTAGTAGACAGAGTAGCTGAAACTGATGAAGAAGTTTATGCTTTCTTTCATCCTAACTTTCAAGAATATTTCGCAGCTTTAAATGTTAATGACTGGCATGAGTTTTTTAATCATGTTCCTCACAACCCCACACAAGGAATTTACCGCATTTTTGAACCACAATGGAAAGAGGTGATTTTGCTGTGGTTAGGACGGAGACAAGAAAACCTCAGACAGCAGCAGCAAGATTTTATTAATGCTTTGGTGAACTTTAAAGATGGATGTGGTAAGTGGAATAGGGAAGATGTAGACAAAGGTTTTTATGAGTATCAAGCCTACTTTTTAGCGGCGGCGGGAATTGCTGAGTTTAAAGATTGTTCTCAAGCAGGTGAGATAGTAGAGAAAATAGTTACCTGGATATTTGGTAATTTCAAAGATGTCATTAAGAATGAAGCCAGAACAGCACTAGAACAAACCTACCGCAGAAAAGCGATCGCCGCCTTAGTGCAACTGCTGCATTCACAAAATGTGTCTGACTACACCCGTTTGGAGGCAGCATCAAGCTTAGGGAATATCGACCCAGGAAATCAACATGCGATCGCCGCCTTAGTGCAACTGCTGCATTCACCAAATCTGGATGACTACACCCGTTGGCTGGCAGCAGAATGCTTAGGGAAAATCGGCACAGGAAATCAAAATGCGATCGCCGCCTTAGTGCAACTGCTGCATTCACCAAATCTGGATTACTTCACCCGTAGGGAGGCAGCAGAAAGCTTAGGGAAAATCGGCACAGGAAATCAAAATGCGATCGCCGCCTTGGTGCAACTGCTGCATTCACCAAATCTGGATGACTACACCCGTAGGCTGGCAGCAGAATGCTTAGGGGAAATCGGCACAGGAAATCAAAATGCGATCGCCGCCTTAGTGCAACTGCTGCATTCACAAAATGTGTCTGACTACACCCGTTTGGAGGCAGCATCAAGCTTAGGGAATATCGACCCAGGAAATCAACATGCGATCGCCGCCTTAGTGCAACTGCTGCATTCACCAAATCTGGATTACTTCACCCGTAGGCGGGCAGCAGAATGCTTAGGGAAAATCGGCACAGGAAATCAAAATGCGATCGCCGCCTTAGTGCAACTGCTGCATTCACCAAATCTGGATTACTTCACCCGTAGGCAGGCAGCAAAAAGCTTAGGGAATATCGGCACAGGAAATCAAGATGCGATCGCCGCCTTGGTGCAACTGCTGCATTCACCAAATCTGGATGAGGACACCCGTAGGGAGGCAGCATATAGCTTAGGGAATATCGACCCAGGAAATCAAGATGCGATCGCCGCCTTGGTGCAACTGCTGCATTCACCAAATCTGGATGACTACACCCGTTGGCAGGCAGCAGAAAGCTTAGGGAAAATCGACCCAGGAAATCAAGATGCGATCGCCGCTTTGGTGCAACTGCTGCATTCACCAAATCTGGATGACTACACCCGTAGGGAGGCAGCAGAAAGCTTAGGGAAAATCGGCACAGGAAATCAAAATGCGATCGCCGCCTTGGTGCAACTGCTGCATTCACAAAATGTGTCTGACTACACCCGTTTGGAGGCAGCATCAAGCTTAGGGAATATCGACCCAGGAAATCAACATGCGATCGCCGCCTTAGTGCAACTGCTGCATTCACCAAATCTGGATTACTTCACCCGTAGGCGGGCAGCAGAATGCTTAGGGAAAATCGGCACAGGAAATCAAAATGCGATCGCACGGGTGCAACTGCTGCATTCACCAAATCTGGATGAGGACACCCGTAGGCTGGCAGCAGAATGCTTAGGGAAAATCGCCTCTCCCTATGAGGTAGTCAAAGTTTTAAGAGGTTCTTGGCTATTGAGTGATTACGAATATCAGATTATCTGGAAATCTTCCCAGAATATGCCTTACCCCAAGTTTTATCAAGCTTGGCATGAGTTGAACTTGATCACTCGTGCAAAGATCAACCTAGCGAGGTTATCTAGCTGGGTGCGAGATATTTTATAACTTACACGCTGTACAAATTAATCATAATATGCAGTTACGAACATAAGTCTTTTTCGCCTTTATTCCATCATTAATTTAATTGTAAATGTGTATTTATATTCATTAGACTTTGAAAACACGCCCTAAATAACTCGTAAACCTGATGATTACAAGTTCTATACTATTAACAGCAAACTCAGATTCACACCAATGAAAGCAATTGAAGTCAAGGGAACAGTGAATGAATTTGGTCAACTTGCCTTAGACGAACCGTTGACTATAGCAAAACACAGCCGCGTCCGAGTCATTGTCATTATCGCGGAAGAAAATCAAGAGGATGAGGAACTGATTGAGTCTGCAAGCGAAAGTTTTCGTCAAGGTTGGTACGATGCGATGAATGGAAATACAGTACCTATCTCTCAGTTGTGGGAAGGGATTGATGCAGAGTGAACCACCTTTGATTATAGTCGTAGCCACTGCTAAATTCCAACGCAATCTGCGTATTTTAGCCAAGAAGTATCGGAATATTCGTAATGATGTTCAACCGATTATTGAGCAACTGCAATTAGGAGAATTACCCGGAGACCAAATACCTGGAGTTGGATATACAATTTTTAAGCTACGAGTCAAAAATAGTGATATTCAAAAGGGTAAAAGTGGTGGATATCGAGTAATTTATTATGTCAAGACAGTGAGAAATATTATTTTAGTCACTATCTACTCAAAATCCGAGCAGGAAGACATCTCAGTAGCAGAAATTCAACAAATATTAGCTGATTTTGAACAGCAATATCAAGGATAAAAGGCAGGCGTAATTCTTCATTAGTTCTAATTGTGTAAAAATTTAGATTATTGCTTCTTCTCTGGTGAGTGGTTGAAAATATTTAATCTGGATGGGATTTGCTGTTAAATGAGCGATAATCCCCGTTGGCGAAAAGCGTTTCTTGTTTGGCGAGGGTTTCAAAATCACGATTTGCACCATCTCCGCGTTGCGTATCTCGTCTTGATACTCAACCGGAATTTCAATTTTCCCATTTTTGACCTGAGCGTTAAAAGAATGTGTATTTGTACTCATTCTGGTATAGTCAAACCTCTAATCCTCTTAGTATAGCTCCCTCTTCATTAGTTGGGTTGCGCTGCACTTAACCCAACCTACAAACACTACAAATACTCTTTATCCTCTCTGCGCGACGGACACTTTGCTCAAGTCGGCAAAGCCGCCCACGCAAGTGTCCTCCTCTGCGTCTCTGCGTGAACATTCCCTAATCCCATCACCAAAGCCCAGCCAGAGAAAAAAATTCCCGCTTTCCTAGCGAGAGATTGTTACAATCCTGTTATCCTCATAACTACTAACGCAGAAAGCCATCAAACAAGCGATCGCTATGCTTCAGTATCCCAATCTCGAAAACGCGCTAAAATATCACTTCGGTTATGATAACTTTCGCCCTGGACAACGGCAAATTATCGAAAATGCGCTACAAAATCGGGATTTATTGGTAGTGATGCCCACAGGTGGCGGTAAATCTCTGTGCTTTCAGTTACCTGCACTCATGAAATCAGGACTAACTGTGGTAGTCTCACCGTTAATTGCTTTGATGCAAGACCAAGTAGAAGCACTGCGAAATAATAATATCTCGGCTACCTTCCTCAATAGTAGTCTGAATCCTTATCAGGTGCGATCGCGTGAAGAAGCCATCCTCTACGGTAAGGTAAAATTACTCTATGTCGCCCCAGAACGTCTACTGAGTGAAAGGTTTCTCCCCTTCCTCGATTTAGTCAACGAAAAAATCGGGATTTCTATCTTTGCAATTGATGAAGCCCATTGTGTTTCTGAATGGGGACATGATTTCCGCCCGGAATATCGCCAGTTAAAATCCCTCCGCAAGCGTTACCCCAATGTTCCCACCCTCGCCCTCACCGCCACAGCTACAGACCGTGTTCGTTCTGATATCATTCAACAATTAGGGTTAAAGCAACCAAGCATTCACATTGCTAGCTTTAATCGTCAAAATTTATATTACGAAGTCCGCGCCAAAAGTAAACAAGCTTACGCCGAATTATTAGCCTTAATTCGTGATACCGATGGTTCAGCTATTATTTATTGTTTAACTCGCAAAAAAGTTGAGGAACTAACTTTTAAACTGCAAAAGGATAAGATTTCCGCCTTACCTTATCATGCCGGATTACCTGATGCTGAACGTAGTAAAAATCAAACGCGATTTATTCGGGATGATGTGCGGGTGATGGTAGCAACTATCGCCTTTGGCATGGGAATTAATAAACCCGATGTGCGGTTAGTTGTGCATTTTGATATTCCCCGCAATTTAGAAAGTTACTATCAAGAATCAGGTAGGGCGGGTAGGGATGGCGAACCATCACGCTGTACATTATTTTTCAGTTTTGGTGATATTAAAACTATAGAATGGAGTATTGAACAAAAACCAGACCCCCAAGAGCAATTAATTGCTCGGCAACAACTACGACAAATGATAGACTATGCTGAGGGGACTGATTGCCGTCGGACAATTCAACTCGGTTATTTTGGTGAACGGTTTGCAGGTAATTGCGGTAACTGTGATAATTGTCGTTATCCCAAACCTGTAGAAGATTGGACAATTGAAGCCATGAAGTTTTTATCTTGTGTGGCACGTTGTAAACAAAGATTTGGGATGTCACATATTATTGATGTGTTGCGTGGGTCGAAAAAAGAGAAGATTATTCAATACGAACATGATAAACTTTCTACCTATGGGATTGGTAAAGATAGAACTGTAGATGAATGGCGAATGTTAGGGCGATCGCTCTTACATCAAGGTCTACTAGAACAAACTACAGATGGTTATTCTGTGCTAAAATTAAATGCCTTAAGTTGGGAAGTCATGCGCCGTCAACGTCAAGTGATGCTATCTGTTTCTGTGGCGCAGAAGCTGAGTGTAGTAACGGATAATCCCAACGCCGAAGTTGCAGAAGCATTGTTATATAGACTGCGATCGCTGCGTAAACAATTAGCCGATGAACAGTCTGTACCACCCTATGTCATCTTTCATGATTCTACATTAAAATTGATGGCACAGGTACAACCCAAAACCATGACCGAATTCGGGAAACTTTCGGGTGTAGGTAGTCACAAACTCACCCAATACGGTGAAAAGTTCCTCTCAGAAATTCGCGCCTATATTCAAGAACAAAAAGCCACAGATAAACCTGCTAATGCGATATCTTCATCTAGCTTAGTGTCAGCCACAGAATTACAGACTTTGTATTTACATCAACAAGGTTTAAATATTGCTCAAATCGCCCAGCAACGCAACCTCAGCCCCTCTACCGTTGCTACACATTTAGAAAAACTCATCGAAAAAAATCAGCCTGTAGATTTAAATCAATTAGTTCCTCTGGAACATCAACAAAAAATCTGGCAAGTTTTAGAAGTGTTGGGTGATATTCCTTTAACACCAATTAAAGAACAGCTAGGCGATAATTATACTTTTAATGAAATTCGCCTAGTGCGAGAAAAATGGCGGCGACAACGCAAGAATTCTTAATTTATGTTGTAGTCAGCACTATTAGTGCTGAGTTGGTTTGTGTTAACAGAGGACTAAAGTCCTCACTACAAACTCAGAACAGACTACGATGATACGTTATCTTGAGTTTTTGCAGCGAGAATTACAGACAGTAACTTTGGCAATACCAAACACAGAACAGTATTGACCAGTGTTAAGAGGATACCATCCATCAAACTCATAGACATTCCCCTTGTTGAAAATTTGGATTTATTACTTATATTAGTTTGAACTATAATCTGTGTTATGGATCACAGCAATTATTTTAATTTTCTTTGGTTATCCATAAGCCTGTTCTATATATATTTTTGTAAACTCCAGTTTCTCAACTTCAGCCTCTAACCTCTCAACTCAACAATATGTGCTGGATTTTATACCCAAATGCTGGCAGCATTCGGGTATAGCGGTTTGGCAATGGAGTCATGAATGATGCAGAGATTCTCACCTACAATAGTTGATTAATTCGGAGAACATTTAGAACAGAAATGAGGGCTGAATTTACAAAATTCGCTACCCGTGATTTTGTAAGCTGTACAGTAGGGAAAACTGGTAATTCCCCTCCCTGCTTCTCGCCATTGTAAAACCGGGGATAATCTGTAATTTTGTTGGGTTTTACGCAAAGACAAAATCAACGATAATAGCTTGGGTAATCCCACACAGACAACTAAATTCATTAGGGTTAGCAAGCAAGCGTCGAGTAATCCTATAGGTATTCACCCCCAGTTCAGAATAATTAGGTGGTTGCCATTGATAGTTGTAAATTGGATTTAGCAGTCAAAATTTTCGAGTCAGACCGATGAGCAAAATCGGGAGATGATCTCACTTATGACTTGACCAACTATATCAAACGCTGATTAATCATTAGTTCTGACTGCTGTGTTCTGAATTCCCAGGGAAAAACCATTGAGTTTGGTTTATATAAATTAACTTTAACATAAACTTCTCTCAATCCAAATGTTAAGGTTGCGAAACTGACTACACAATGAATGATGTAGATATCAAGAAGCGGTATTGTAGCGTAATAACAGAATCAATAAAGACAAAATTAACTTTGAATTTGAGGTGATTTATAATGGTAGCCATGCAACCAGGGTCTGCTTTTTTAGCCAACATTAACAGGCAAGAAAGTCTTTCACTACAGCGTTTAGTGGATTATACTCAAGTAGAATCACTGCCAGAAATTTGGCCGTTGGCGGCGGAAAAATTTGGTAATATTGTGGCTCTGCACAGTCCCCACACCAAGCCAGAGATAAAAATTACTTATAAGCAGCTAGCAGAAAAAATTCAGCAATTTGCGGCTGGTTTACAAGCTTTGGGGGTGCAACCAGGCGATCGCATCTCTCTGATAGCAGATAATAGTCCACGTTGGTTTATTGCGGATCACGGTATAATTACCGCCGGGGGAGTAAATGCGGTGCGGAGTGCCCAAGCGGAACGGGAAGAACTGCTGTTTATTGTGGCTAATAGTGGTAGTACAGCCTTAGTAGTCGAGGATTTAAAAACATTACAAAGATTGCAGCCACGTCTCAACGACTTACCAATTCAGTTTATTATCTTACTTTCCGATGAAACACTACCCACCGAGACAACAATCAAAGTCTTCAACTATGACCAAATACTAGAACTGGGTGCGAAACATACCCTAGTCAAAGTCAAACTCAAATCTAGCAACCTCGCCACCTTGATTTACACCTCCGGCACCACAGGGAAACCCAAGGGAGTGATGCTATCTCACGGCAACTTACTGCACCAAGTCAAAACCTTGGGGACAATTGTACAACCCCAACCAGGGGATATAGTCCTGAGTATACTTCCTACTTGGCACAGCTACGAACGCAGTGGCGAGTATTTCTTACTGTCGCAAGGTTGTACACAAGTTTATACTAATTTACGTTCTGTTAAAAAAGATTTAAAAGACTTCAAACCCCATTACATGATTGCAGTTCCCCGACTGTGGGAATCGATCCATGAAGGTGTGCAGAAGCAATTCCGGGAACAACCAGCCAATAAACAACGGCTGATTTACTTTTTACTGGGTGCGAGTGAGAGATATATCAAAAACAAGAGAATTGCTCAAGGTTTAAGTTTAGATCATCTTCATGCCTCAGTTGTGGAACGTTTAGCAGCCAGGGCAGTAGCAACGGCTTTATTTCCCCTGCACGCCCTCGGAGAAAAGATAGTTTATGGCAAAGTGCGACAAGCCACAGGAGGACGCATCAAACAAGTAATTAGCGGTGGTGGTGCATTACCCCGACACATAGATAACTTTTTTGAGATGATAGGCGTAGACATTTTACAAGGTTACGGCTTAACAGAAACCTCTCCCGTGACAAATGCCCGTCGTCCTTGGCATAATTTACGCGGTTCATCCGGACAACCAATTGCCGGTACAGAAGTGAAAATCGTAGATCCTGAGACTCGCAAGCCGTTAGCAGCAGGGCAACGAGGCTTAGTGTTATTGCGAGGGCCGCAAGTTATGCAAGGCTATTACCAAAATCCCGAAGCCACAGCTAAAGTCATAGATGCTGAAGGTTGGTTTAATAGCGGTGACTTAGGTTGGATTACACCATATAATGACTTAGTGCTGACAGGCAGGGCAAAAGATACGATTGTCTTAACCAATGGGGAAAATATCGAACCGCAACCCATCGAAGATGCTTGTTTGCGATCGCCCTACATCGATCAGATTATGCTAGTGGGACAAGACCAACGCTGTATCGGTGCTTTGATTGTTCCCAACCTAGAAGCACTGGCAAAATGGGCAGAGGGTCAAAATCTAACTTTAGTGACAGAGGATGATAATTTAACCGCTTCATCCAGCGAAACAATTACCCTGGAGAGTAAAATAGTCCAGGATTTATTCCGGCAAGAATTGAATCGGGAAGTGCAGAACCGTCCAGGTTATCGCCCAGATGACCGTATTGGGCCGTTTAGACTGATTTTAGAGCCATTTTCCATTGAAAATGGTTTAATGACACAAACGCTAAAAATCCGGCGACACGTTGTCATGGAACGCTACCAAGATTTGATTGTCGCCATGTTTTCCTGATGATTTCACATTGCAAACTCTAGAGTGAACGCGAATTTTTATGACTGATGTCTCCAATCCTCAATTGCTGTTAAAGCGCGTAGTTAACGTGAAAGTGATTGTCACCCCTCTGTGGAAAGAAGAAGTACAACAACAATTGCAAGCACAGATCAACCAACTGGATCAGCAATTGCAACAGTTGGACATGGAAGGACAAAGAGCGATCGCCGCGATTCAAAAACAAAGTCTCCAGCCACCAGGCCCCCAGACTGTACAACAAATCGATAACATCCAACTGCAAGTCAACCAAAAGAAAAGCGAATTTCTAGAACAGAAAAACCAAATGCTGCAAAATCTCCAGCAAGTACAGCTACTTGAGTTAGATCAAGAAGTGAATCAATTCCAAATGGAAGGCTTTTTCCGTATTGAACGGGGCGATAATTTAATTAGCAAAATGCAAGTTGAAATCGTTCTCCGTGATGGAGTTGTCGAAGAAATTCGTGGCGATATTTAACCAAATGAGGTTGAGGTAATTCTCAAGTTTGAATTTGGCACTTTGAATTTTGAATTGTCTTCAGGGGTATGGTTTCCAGTTCGAGTACGAATTTGGGAACCTACCCAAACAATTTGCCAGATTGGCGGTGAACTAACTAACAGCGATCGCCCAAACACAGACATCTCCACGCGATATTTAATCACCTGAGAAGAATCGCCATCTGATGACTTTTCGATCACTGTGACTAACGCTTGATTCTGTTGAGGGTAGATAACCTCCACCTGGCGATCGCCATTCGTTGCTGTCAAATCATCCAAAACATTCATCGCCAGAGTTTTCGGGTTACTACCTTGTAGGGGATAGTTGATATTTTCTAAAGGTATAGTTTGATATTCAGCCCGTTCTGGATGCTCCAAAACTTCCTGAGAATGTTGTACTGTTGACAATTCCTGTGGCTGCGTGTCTGTATTGTCTACAATTGATAATGGTGTCTGGTTTTGAGCCATATAGAAACCAACACTCATTGTAGTAAAAAGACTCAGTATTACAATCAAAGACAATTTCAGCTTGACTGACATAAAACTAAATAGGTAGTTCCAACAGACCAATGATCGATTTTAGGTTTTAAACTGAAGTTTAATTATTAATGACTGTCTATCATCTCCCTTGGGAAAGCTTCTCATTCCCGATAATTTAGTGATGAGCGATACAAATCTATATAAAAATTGCCTAGGAATTGTGAAAAACTCATCATTATGGAAACATAGACCCCACAGTTGTCTGGATGTTCCGATGAGGTAGCAGGGGAGATGAGGGAGATGGGGGAGATGGGGGAGATGAGGGAGAAAATCTTTCCCAGTCCCCAGTCAAGAGTCCCTTCCAGTCCCCAGTACCCAGTCCCTTCCAGTCAAGAGTCCCTTCCAGTACCCAGTACCCAGTACCCAGTACCCAGTCCCTTCCAGTCCCCAGTCCCCATTCCTTAACCTAAAATAGAAAATCTCAACCATAAAACTCTCTTGCCAAGATACAATTCGATCTGGCAAAAGCTGATAAATTCCATAAACCCGTTGATTCTAGAACCACCATCATATGAGCATTCACGAAATATTCATGCCCGCGCTTAGTTCCACCATGACCGAAGGTAAAATTGTCTCCTGGGTAAAATCGCCAGGGGATAAAGTGGAAAAAGGCGAAACAGTGGTGGTTGTCGAGTCAGATAAGGCAGATATGGATGTAGAATCCTTCTATGAGGGATATCTGGCACATATCGTAGTTCAAGCCGGTGACAGTGCGCCTGTAGGAGCAGCGATCGCCTATGTCGCAGAAACCGAAGCCGAAATTGAAACCGCCAAGTCTATGGGGAACTCCGGTGGTGCTGCTACTCCTACCTCTGCGCCGCAACCAGTTGCAGCTACAGCCGCAGTGGGAACACCTTCCGTAGCATCTCAAAATGGCTCTAACCACAAGGAAGGTAGACTCATAGCTTCACCCAGGGCGCGCAAGTTAGCCAAAGAACTGAAAGTTGATTTAACAACTCTCAAAGGTAGTGGCCCCTACGGTAGAATTGTCGCTGAAGATGTGGAGGCATCTGTAGGTAAAACCACTACCCCGGCTGCACCCGCACCCGCACCCAGCATTACCCCAGTTAAACCACCCGCACCCGCACCCGCACCCGCACCCGCACCCGCACCCGCCGCAGTTGTTCCTGGTCAAATCGCACCATTCAATACTCTGCAAAATGCCGTAATTCGGAATATGGTTGCTAGCCTAGCAGTCCCAGAATTCCGTGTGGGTTATACAATTACCACCGATGGATTAGACAAACTTTACAAACAAATTAAATCCAAGGGTGTGACAATGACAGCGTTACTGGCGAAAGCCGTAGCGGTGACATTACAAAAACATCCACTGTTAAATGCTAGCTACTCTGATCAAGGTGTAGTTTACCACGCCGACATTAATATTGCTGTAGCCGTGGCAATGGATGATGGCGGTTTAATCACACCCGTATTAAAAAATGCTGACCAAATAGACATTTATTCCCTGTCGCGCACCTGGAAATCACTTGTAGACCGCGCTAGAGCCAAACAACTGCAACCTGATGAATATAGCAGTGGTACTTTCACCCTGTCCAACTTGGGGATGTATGGTGTAGATACATTTGATGCGATTCTACCACCCGGACAAGGTTCAATTTTAGCGATCGGTGGCTCTCGTCCCCAAGTTGTCGCCACCCCAGACGGTTTGTTTGGTGTGCGTCAACAAATGCAGGTTAATATTACTTGCGACCATCGCATTATATACGGTGCTCATGCGGCGGCGTTTTTACAAGACTTGGCTAAGTTGATTGAAACCGATGTTCAATCCTTAACCCTGTAATTTCATCCGCTTCAGTGAAAAGTAGTTTGAGTTAATATAATCCCGCTTTCGCAAGAAAGCGGGATTTAAATCCCCCTGCAAAACCTACACTGTTCCCTGTTGCCCGTTAAGAGTTCCTCATTAACACGACATTTCAATTCGGAATACTATATAATCGGTATGATCATGAGTGAGGTAGAGAGAAATCCACTCAGGAACGTGCTTTTACCTTCTTCTTTACCTTTGCTCAGATGGCTCTCCCAATTCTCCCAAAGTCAGGGAAATTAACCAGGATTTACCATTTACCATCATTAAACCCCAGTTCCTAGCTCAATGTTATCTCGTAAAAAGACATGAGAGCCATTCTTCATTTAGGAATGTTGGGGTGAATTTCACATAATTTGTCATGCAGCCACGCTTATCAGAACATGATCTGCTGCTTAAATCCAGACTGTCCAAATCCTCTTAATCCCAATGGTAAAAAGGTGTGTCAAAGTTGTGGCACCACCTTAGTACCCTTGTTGAGAAATCGCTTCCGTGTCATCCGAGTGCTTTCTGATGAAGGCGGATTTGGTAGAACCTATCTATCAGAAGATAAAGATAAATTGAATGAACGTTGTGTCATTAAACAATTAGCTCCAAAATTTCAAGGAACTTGGTCACAAAAAAAAGCGGTAGAATTGTTTGCTGAAGAAGCCAAACGATTACAAGAACTAGGAGAACATCCGCAAATTCCCACCTTGCTAGCTTACTTTGAGCAAGACAATTGCCTGTATTTGGTACAACAGTTTATTAATGGGCAGAACTTATTAAAAGAATTACAACAGCGTAAGACTTATAGACCAGGGGAAATACAAGCAATTTTGCTAGATATATTACCTGTTCTCAAATTCATTCACGATCGCGGTGTAATTCATCGTGATATCAAACCAGAAAATATTATTCGTTGTCGTATTGATGGACGGTTAAATCTGATTGACTTTGGTTCTTCTAAGCAATTAACAGCCAACGTCCAGAATTTTGGCACATCCATTGGTTCACACGGTTACTCTCCTCTCGAACAAATCCGAGATGGTAAAGCTTATGCAGCTAGTGATTTATTTGCCTTGGGGGCTACTTGTTTTCACTTATTAACTGGCATTTCCCCCTTTCAATTGTGGATGGAACATGGTTATGGTTGGGCGACAAATTGGCGGCAATATCTGCGTAGTTCCTTAAATCCAGAGTTGGATTTTGTCCTGGACAAGTTATTGCAAAAAGACTTAAAGTCCCGCTACCAATCGGCGGATCAAGTCCTGAAAGATATCACTCCTAAACAAATACTTGCATTACCTGCTGCCGGTCAGACATCAGGAAAAATCCCTGTAACTCAAATCAATCAAAAACCGCATTTGACGATTATATACTGGCTGATGCGGGCTGGGGTGTTAATGTGTGCTTTCATCTTATTATTTGGTTTTAATGAATCTTGGTATAACCAATATCGCCGGATTTACAGTAGTTTATCCGCCAGATTAATTCAGCCTCACAAGAGTTCAACACCTGGGGAGGTAGTTGTGGCACAGCCCCAGAGGATAACTTTGAAAGATATCACCTTAGCCAATACCCTCCTCGGCCATGAGAATGCAGTTGTCTCTGTGGCTGTCAGCCCTGATGGTGAGACTATGGCTAGCAGTGGGGACGATCGCACTATTAAAATTTGGCACATCTCCACAGGTGAGGAAATCGCCACCCTGCCACCGCCAGGCTACCCCAACCAAGGACATTCCCGCAAAGTCAATGCAGTTGCCATTAGTGCTGATGGTACAACTTTAGTCAGTGGTAGCGATGACAAAACCATCAAACTCTGGAATCTCAAAACTCGTCAAGAAATCAAGACTCTTAGAGGACATAGCGATGCAGTTCATGCCTTAGCCATCAGTCCTGATGGTACAACTTTAGTTAGTGGTAGTGATGACAAGACTATTAAAGTTTGGCATTTGGAAAGTGGTAGACTCATCGGTACTCTCACAGGTCATCAATACTGGGTGCGTACAGTTGCAATTAGCCGTGATGGTGCAACTATCGCCAGTGGTAGTTTTGACAAAACTATCAAAATTTGGGATTTAAAAACTAAATCTTTAATTCGCACCATCGCAGATAATGACGAAACCATAACAGCAATTGCCTTTAGTCCCGATGGTAACATTCTGGCTACTGCTAGCCGCGATCGCACCATCAAACTCTGGAATTTTGCCCAAGGTACAAGAATACGCACCTTACGAGGTAGTACGGAAACAGTCACAGCAATTGCCTTTAGTCCCGATGGTAACACTCTTGCTAGTGCCAGTCGTGACCAAACTATCAAACTTTGGAACCTAGAGACAGGTGAAGAACTGCGTACCCTGATAGGTCATGAAAACACTGTAACATCCGTTGCTTTTACGCCCAACGGTCAAACTCTAGTTAGTGGTGGTGAAGATAACACGATTAGAATTTGGCGTGTTGGTAATTGAACCATAACTCTGTTGTGTCCCTGTTGTTTGATGCTGGAAATTTCAGTAGGGCTATGTTTAAATGCAGTACAACCTTGTGTTAACTAAAAATTAAACATCCTAAATTATACTGTCAAAGAATTTTACGCAAATTGCAATCATGACATTTTGAGTTTAGGTGAGATGGCGATCGCACTCAATACTCAAACAATTGCAGTTTATCCATGAGCAACATCTGATCCAGACAGCATTTAACCCCATGCAGATTGATTAAACTGCCGCTTTGCTGGCAGCAATTTTAAGAGAAACAACTACATACAAGTTGTTCATGAAATTATACAAGGTAAAAACAAATGCCAATAAGTTTAACTGGAACAAATTACACTGAGAACTTTGACTCCTTAGTAAATTCTGGAACAACAGATAGTGTACTACCGTCTGGGTGGGAGTTTTTGGAAAGTGGAAGTAATGCCGACACAACCTACGGTATTAATAATGGCAATTCTAATACAGGTAATACATATAGCTACGGCGCAACAGACGATACAGACAGAGCATTTGGTGGATTGCAATCTGGTAGTCTAACACCCACTATAGGAGTCAGTTTTACAAATAACACAGGTACTACCATCACTTCATTAAACATCAGCTATCGTGGTGAGCAATGGCGATTAGGTACTACAGGTAGACAAGATCGCTTAGATTTTCAATACAGCTTAGATGCGACTTCCCTATCAACTGGTAGTTGGATAGATGTTGACTCCTTGGATTTTAGTTCGCCTAATACTTCAACCACAGGTTCTCTCGATGGTAATGCTGCGGGGAATAATACCACAGTCACAGGAACCATCTCTGGGTTAAATATTGCCAATGGTGCAACCTTCTATTTGCGCTGGCAAGACTTAAATGCTTCTGGTGCAGATGATGGTTTAGCAATTGACGATTTTTCCCTGTCTATTCCTTCTTCAACCCCCACAGTTAACCTATCCGTTAACAGTAACACTGGCACAGAAGCAGGAACAACAATAATTACTGTCACCGCTACAGCTTCCAGTGCCGTTACAGGCGAGCAAACAGTTAACCTAGCAGTATCGGGAACTGATATCACTGCCAGCGATTACTACCTCAGCAATACGACAATTACCATTGCCGACGGACAAACCGTTGGTTCTGTCTCCTTCATTGTGGCTGATGATGCCATACCTGAAGGAACAGAAACCGCAACATTAACTATTAGCAGTCCATCCGCAGGTATTAGTTTAGGTGCGACCACCTCTCAAAATATTACTATTACTAACAATGACGGCAGCTTTTTAACCAAAGTTGGAGGGATCACCAGTGCTAACGGGGCGGAAATTCCAGCTTTTGATCCAGGAAGCGATCGCCTATTTGTTGTTGCTGGTACTACCGTAGAAATTTATACTGTTAGTAATACAGGTTCGCTGACTGCGGTTGGTAGTTTAACTCCCGGAATCACTCCTGCTGTTGATACTGCATTAATTCCCAACAGCGTGGCGGTGAAAAATGGCGTGGTTGCCGTAGCTTATGCAGTACGTACTACAAACAATGCCCAACTAACTGGTAAAGTAGCTTTCTTTAATGCTGCCGATGGCAATTATATCAGTGCGGTAGATGTGGGTGCATTGCCTGATATGCTCACCTTTACCCCCGACGGCACAAAAATATTAGTAGCTAACGAAGGTGAACCCAACAGTTACGGTCAAGCCGACTCTGTTGATCCAGAAGGTTCAGTTAGTATCATTGATATTGCTAATGGTGTTGCTAATGCCACAGTGCAAACAGCCACGTTTACCAGTTTTAACAGTCAGATTCCAACACTCAGAGCCTCTGGTGTCAGGATTTTTGGGCCAAATGCTACAGTTGCTCAAGACTTAGAACCAGAGTATATTACAGTATCAGGCGATGGTCAAACTGCTTGGATTACCCTACAAGAAAATAATGCGATCGCCATTCTAGATATTGCCAATGCAACCATTACTCAAATTCTGCCGTTGGGTGTAAAGAATCACAGTCTACCTGGTAATGGCATAGATGCCAGTGATCGAGACAGTGGTATTAATATTGCGAACTGGCCTGTATTTGGATTGTATCAACCGGATGCGATCGCCAGCTTCGTAGTTAACGGTCAAACCTACTACATCACCGCTAACGAAGGCGATGCCCGTGACTACACAGGATTTGCTGAGGAAATTCGTGTTGGTAATGCCGGCTATGTTTTAGATCCAACTGTTTTCCCCAATGCAGCTACACTCAAACAAAACGCCAACTTAGGGCGGTTAACAGTTACAAATGCCACAGGTGACATAGACGGAGATGGAGATTATGATCGCATTGAGGTATTTGGGGCGCGTTCCTTCTCCATTTGGGATGCAAACGGCAATCAGGTATTTGACAGTGGCGACCAACTTGAACAAATCACACTTACAAAAGTCCCCACCCTGTTTAACTCCAACGGTGCAGGAGATAGCTTTGACAGCCGCAGCGACAACAAAGGCCCAGAACCCGAAGGTGTAGTAATTGGAGTCATCGACAACCGCACCTATGCTTTTATCGGTCTAGAACGCACAGGCGATGTTATCGTCTATGATGTCAGCAATCCCAACCAACCGCAATTTGTCCAGTACATCAACACACCCGCAGACGTTAGCCCTGAAGGACTCACCTTTATTTCCGCCGCCGATAGTCCCACCGGCAAACCACTGTTAGTCACCGCCAACGAAGTCAGCCAAACAGTAGCGGTGTTTGAAATCACCCCCCCCATTCGTATCCGTGACATTCAAGGAACAAGCCACACATCCCCATTAGACGGTCAGACAGTCAACAATGTTGCGGGTATTGTCACAGCCATCAGAAACAACGGCTTCTACTTCCAAGACTCCAACCCAGACAATGACGACAGCACCAGCGAAGCTATTTTTGTCTTCACCTCATCAGTACCAACTGTACAAGTAGGTGACTCAGTAACCGTCAGTGGTACAGTAACAGAATTTCTTCCCGGTGGTTCTAGTGGCACTAACAACTTAACACTCACACAAATTATTAGCCCTGCAATCACTGTACTATCTAGTGGTAATGAGTTACCCGCAGCTACCATTTTAGGTGATGGAGGTCGGACAATCCCCACCACAGTCATCAGTGATGGTCAAATCAGTGGTACATTCGACCCAGTACAAGAAGGCATCGACTTCTACGAAAGTTTAGAAGGGATGCGGGTACAGATTAATAATCCTGTAGCCGTAAGTCCGACTAATCAATTTGGGGAAATTTGGGTATTAGCAGATAATGGCGCAAATGCTACCGGACGGACAGCCCGTGGTGGGATCGGAATTAGTGCTAATGATTTTAATCCAGAGCGTATCCAAATAGATGATACTTTACTTAATCCGCTTAGTGGCAGCTATTTAACACCAAATGTCAGTGTAGGAGCGCAACTAGATACAATTGTCGGGGTAGTAGACTATAGCTTTGGTAATTATGAGGTATTACCAAATACTTTACCCACAGTAGATACACCAAGCACACTTACTAGAGAAGTCACAAACCTCGCTCCTGGTGATAATCAACTGACAGTTGCTACATTTAATGTGGAAAATCTTGATCCTAATGATGGGGCAACTAAGTTTAATAATATAGCGGCTCGGATTGTGAATAACTTGCGATCGCCAGACATTATCTCTGTAGAAGAAATTCAGGATAATAACGGGGCAATCAATGACAGTGTAGTTGATGCAAGTGTAACATACCAGGCTTTGATTGATGCCATAGTTGCTGCTGGTGGCCCCACATATCAATATCGACAAATTGACCCAGTGGATGATACCAACGGAGGAGAACCAGGCGGTAATATCCGGGTAGGTTTCCTGTTTAATCCTGGGCGTGTTTCATTCGTAGACATTCCTGGTGGTACATCAACCTCCAGCACCAGCGTTACCAACACCAACGGTACACCCACACTCTCAGCCAGTCCTGGTTTAATTGACCCCACCAACACAGCTTTTGATAGCAGTCGTAAACCTTTAGTTGGACAGTTTACCTTTAACGGTCAGACTGTATATATAGTAGCCAATCATTTCAACTCCAAAGGAGGAGATCAACCCCTATTTGGTGTTAATCAACCCCCCACCCTGACTAGCGAAACCCAACGTAATCAACAAGCAGAGATTGTTAAAAACTTTGTCCAAAGCATTCTGGCAATTAATCCCAACGCTAATGTTATCGTAGCCGGGGATTTAAACGACTTTGAATTTTCCAATCCTTTAGGTATCCTAGAAAGTGCGGGACTAAATACCTTAATTGAAACTCTGCCAGAAAATGAGCGTTATACCTACAACTTTCAAGGTAATGCTCAAACCCTCGACCACATTTTAGTTAGTAATAACTTACTCAGTAACCTAGATGGGTTTGATGTGGTTCATATTAACTCAGAGTTTTATGACCAAGATAGCGACCATGACCCCACAGTAGCCAGATTTAATATCTCATCTAACACACCCCCCACAGTTGCCATCTCCATCGCTGACCAAACAGCACCCACAGGTAAAACTTTTAACTTCCAATTTGCTCCCAACGCCTTCACAGATGTAGAAAATGGTATAAACCTCACCTACACCGCTACTTTAGCAGATGGTAATGAATTACCCAATTGGTTAACCTTCAACCCAGATACTCGCACCTTCTCTGGCGAATACTCAACACCAGAAACTCTCACCATTCAGGTAACAGCAAAAGATTCACAAGATGCAACCGTGAGTGATGAGTTTGTCTTAACACTCAAACAACCCATTCAAGGCGAATTAGGTAACAACATCATCAGAGGTACAAACGAAGGCGATGTCATCGAGGGTTTAGACGGTAGACAATACCTCATAGGACGTGGAGGTAACGACAACCTGGATGGCGGTGCTGACAATGACTACGTATTCGGTGGTGCAGGGGATGACAACATCAAGGGTGGCGACGATGCCGGCTTTGACCTACTCTACGGCAACGAAGGTAATGACACCCTCGACGGTGGCGACGGTAACGACAACCTCGACGGTGGAACAGGTAATGATCTCCTGATTGGTGGTACTGGTAACGATATCTATACTGTAGATAGTTTCGGCGACACCGTAGTTGAGAATGACGGAGAAGGAACAGATAAAGTCAACTCTTTCATCGACTACACACTCGGAGATTACTTAGAAAATCTCACCCTGTTGGGTAACGCCGCTATTAATGGTACTGGTAACAGCCTCAATAACCACATCATTGGCAACAATAGAGATAATACCCTATATGGTTTAGATGGTGATGATTGGCTGATGGGTAAAGGCGGTAACGACACCCTGTATGGTGGTATTGGTAATGACCGACTTGATGGTGGTAAAGGTGATGATAGTCTGGTTGGTGGTGCTGGTAATGATATCTATGAAATAGATAGCTTCGGCGACGAAATTATTGAAGCTGAAGATGGAGGTATAGATACAGTTATCTCTGTTGTAGATTGGGTTTTAGGGGACAACATAGAAAACCTAACTTTAGTAAGAAATGCTACTGATGGTGGAGGTAATGAACTCAATAACCGCATCATTGGTAATAATGCAAGTAATACCCTAGTTGGTTTAGACGGTGATGATTATCTTGCCGGAGGAACAGGCAATGATACACTCATTGGTGGTGATGGCAATGATACTCTAGTCGGTGGTCGTGATGCAGATAGGTTTGACTTGACTGGTGTTCTGCTTGGTGGTTTTGATACTATCGTTGATTTCCGAACCAGTGAAGATATTGTCCAACTGTCTGCTGATGAGTTGCAACTCACAGCAGGAAGCTTAGACTCTAGCTTGTTTGTCTTGGGTACGAGTGCGACTACAGAAACTCACCGCTTGATTTACAATCGAGCTACAGGGGAGCTATTCTTTGATACTGATGGTAGTGGTAGCACTGAATCTGTAAAAATTGCGCTGTTCTCTAATCGTGCGGCGTTAACTGCTGCTAGTTTTGATGTAGTACCTGAGTTTTAGGAAAAAAGGCACAAGTGCGACGGCAAGCTATGCTGAAGGTAAAATTTCTGCCTAGCTTGCCGCTTGCCGTAGGCTACTGCTCTAAAGCATGCTTAAGCTTTTCTGCTAATACCTGCACATGAGGTTCTTCTAAAATTGTATAGTGATCACCAGGAAGAATATGTACATCAGTAATTTCTTGCACCAGTTGATTCCAAGCTAAAATTCGCTCATTGGCATCTTGAGATATTTGTTCAACTTCCTGAATATTAAGTGAATGACTGGCTTGAAAAAAGCTAACTTTACCAGAGTATAACTTAGCTCGATAGTTAATAATAGCTTGGTGATTAGCTTTATTAACTGCCAGAAAATAACTTATCTGTTCTAAACTAATATCTGGAGGAAGAAAATCTTCTTTCTTCATGATGTCCAAAACATAACTTAGCTGTTTTTCTGGTGCAATTGTTTCCAGAGTAGTTTTTAAAAATGACAAATCTTTCCCAAAAGATGCAGCAGTTCCAATGGCAATATTAGCTAACAATTGAGCATCAGTAACTTTACTAAAATCTTGGTGATGATTATTTAATGTTGGTGGTTTAGAATCTATCAACGCTAGAAAATCTACATTTTCCCCTTGCTTTTGTAGCTGTATAGCCATTTCTAGAGCTATAACACCTCCCATCGACCATCCACCGAGGAGATAGGGGCCTTCTGGCTGCACCTTTTTTAAAGCTTGAATGTAAAAATTTGCCATGTCTTCAATTTGATTATAAGGCTCACATTCACCATATAATCCTGGTGCTACTAAACCATAGAAAGGTCTTTCTGCACCTAAATATTTCGCCAAATGATAATAACAAATTACATGACCCTCGCTAGGATGAATACAGAAAAAAGGCTTTTGATTTCCTAAAGGTTGAATAGAGACTAAAGGAGAAACAGATATAGATGCAGGTTCTTGACGCAGAATACCTGCTAAATGCTCAATAGTTGGGTTCTTTAAAAAAGCTGATAAAGGTATTTTTTGCTGAAAACTTTTCTCAATTCTAGCAATTAAACGTACAGCTAGAAGTGAATGACCACCAACTTCAAAAAAGTTATTTTTCACTCCAATCGGACGAATTTGTAAAATTTCTTCCCAAATATTTTTGAGTTGTAATTCTATGCTCTCACGGGGAGGAACAAAAGCATTTTCTGTAGTTTCATTGAGTAAATCAACCATTGGCAACGCTTGACGATTGACTTTACCATTAGATGTTAAAGGCAAAGTTTTCAACTTCATAAATGCTGATGGAATCATGTATTCCGGTAATTTACTTTTCAGAAAATCACGCCAATCATCAACATTTGCAATTACATCTTTACGAGGTACTATATAAGCTACCAGTCTTTGATTACCTGTTTCATCTTCTTGTAATAAAACTACAGCCTGTTGAACACTAGAATGTTGAGATAAAACTGTTGTAATCTCTTCTAATTCAATCCGATAACCTCTAATTTTTACCTGATTATCAACTCTCCCCAAAAATTCAATATTACCATCTGGCAAGTAACGGGCTAAATCTCCAGTTTTATACAGAAATGCTTTACCATCCTGACTAAAAGGATTGGCAATAAACTTTATTTGTGTCAATTCTGGACGATGTAAATAACCGCGCGTCACAGAAGCACCACCAATATATAATTCTCCCTTAACTCCCAGAGGTACAGGTTGCATTTGTTCATCTAATATATAAATTTGGGTGTTAGGAAGGGGACGACCTAAAGGTACTGTTACTGATTGGTATTTGCAGTTATCTGAACATAATTGATATGTGAGTACACCAACAGTTGTTTCCGTTGGGCCATAATGGTTAATAATTGTACATTCAGGTGCTAATTGTTGAATTTTATTGATTAAATTCCAACTGGCTGCTTCTCCTCCCAAAATTAATCTTTGTTGGGGGAAAACTGATTTGTTGTTAACAGATGTGAGTATAGCTTCTAAATGTGAGGGAACTATCTTTAAACAGTCTATACTATGGGTGCTGAAATAATCTTCTAATGCTTGTGGATCCGTAGCGCGTTCTTTACTAATTATATGTAAACAGCCACCTGTAGACAGTGCGGGAAAAATTGCTGTATTACCTAAATCAGCAGCTAGGGTAGAAACTGTTGCAAAACTAGATTTTGCGGGTAGATTTAAGCGTTCTCTAATACCATAAAGGTAATTAATTAGTTGTTGATGTTCAACTGCTACACCTTTAGGTTTACCTGTAGAACCGGAGGTATAGATAACATAAGCTAAATTTTCAATGCTAGAATCTGTGTGTGGATTATCGCTACTTTCAGTTATTAAATCCTGTTCTAATTCATCTACACAAATTACATTTACTGTCTCTATTTCTAATTCTTGTGCTAAGTGCTGTTGAGTTAGTAGAATTGGTGTTTGAGAATCTTGTAACCTTAAAGATACATTCTCTACTGGTAAATCAGCATCTATGGGTAGGTAAGCACCACCAGCTTTGAGAATGCCAAGTAGGGAAATGATCATGTCTAGGGAACGATTCATATATATCCCTACTAAAACTTCTGGTTTTACTCCCTGTTTTTGCAGATAATGTGCTAATTGATTAGAGCGAGAATTTAGTTCAGCATAGGTTAATTGTTGACTTTCAAAGATAACGGCAACATTATCAGGAGTGCGCGCTACCTGTTCTGTAAATAGTTGATGGAAGCATTTCTGATCAGAAAAATCTACTTGAGTATCATTGAATTTTACCAACAGTTGATGGCGATCGCTCTCATTTAATAATGCTAATTGATTAATTGCAGTTTCGGGATTATCAACAGCACTTGTGACTAAAGTTTGAAAATATCCAGCTAAAATTTCAATAATTTCTGCACTAAATAAATTTACATCATAATCAAACCCAGCTATTAAACCATCAGCTTGCTGAACACAGGAAAGTTTAACCCTGAAACGTTCAGTACAAGCAAACTGCTTGTAAATTGAGAATGAAACGTCATCAGTAGTATATTGTGCTGCTTCTGTTTGAAACTCAAAACTAAAAGGTAAGAAAGCAGAATCAGGTAAATTTTCCCATGAAAAATACTCTTGCCATTCAAAGTTTTCTTGTACTGATTGGCTAACTATTTGTAATACTTCTCTGAAAGAAAAGTTATTTTCTAAAGTAGTTGATAGTGGTAAATATTTTGTGAGCAATCCTATAACTGTTTCTAAATCCTCATATTTACGTCCATCAGCAGCAATACCAATGACTATCTTTGCTTCCTCAGTCAAACGCCATAATAAAATCTGCCAACAGCTAACTAAGAAATTAGAAATAGACGTTTCATAATTTTGAACAAGTTCTTCTATTTGTCCAAACAAGTTAGGTTCAATCTTCCACTGATAAGAACCAATACTGAATTGAGAAGCATTATTTAGTAGTTTATTTTCAAAAGGTAGTGTCAATCCTGGTAAAGCAGATAAATCATATTTTTGCCAATATTCTTTACCTTCATCTGCATCTGCATCTTCTAGCAACTCATTTTGCCACTCAGAAAATTGCAAGTATTGTACAATGTCTTCACTATCTAATTCTCTACCTTGCAAACAAGCACCATAACACTGACTAATTTCAGCTACTAAATTTTTAATTGAACAGCTATCAGCGTAAACCGCAGGTAGATTTATTAGTAAAATATACTTGTTTATTGATAAATTAATTAATGAACAACGTAACAGTGAACCTTGCTCAAAGTCCCAAGGTATTAATCTTTCTTGTTGTAATAAATATTCTACCTTGTTTAATTGTTCCTGTTCTTGAATATCGCTGAAATCAATTTCTTGCCAAACCAGAAATCCTTGTTCAGCTATTGACTGCATAGGGGTTTTAATCCCTGCTGGTTTGATAAAGTTCGTCCGCAGAATTTCTTGACGATTAATAACTTGTTCTATAGCTGATTTCAAAACATCGATTTTTAGACTTCCTGCGAGCAAAATAGCACCTTGAACACAATAAACGGGGTTATCTTTTTGCAGATGCCAAACACGTTTTTGTTGAGGTGAAAGACGAAAACCATTGATAACTTTTTCTTGTACTTGCATTTTAGTCTATTCCTTAGATTTCAACATTTGATAGATCCCCGACTTCTTCAAGAAGTCGGGGATCTGGGTATTAAGTTTTAAGCTTGAGTTACTTACTATTCACAATTTCGCCCATCGCTACCACAATTTTCCGCTTACCCACATAAGGATTACGTGCGTGAGCCGTGAGCATATTATCGAGCATTAAAATATCGCCTTTCTGCCAAGGGAAAGCAATTTCAGCTTGCTCATAAACAGATGTAACTTCATCAATTACCGATTGTTCTATTGGTGTAGCATCACCGTAATAAACATTTCTTGGGAGATTTTCTTCACCGAACAATGACAACAGAGATTCACGGACTGAAGAATCTAAATAAGCGATATGGTGCAACTGAATTTGATTAAAAAATACCGATTCACCTGTTTTGGGATGTTGAGCGATCGCTTGGCGAATTTCTTTAGTTTTTAATCCTCCATCTGCTTTCCATTCCCACTCAATAGCATTCTGTTTACAGAATTTTTCTACTGCTGCTTTATCAGTGGTGTGAAAGAAGTTTTGCCAACTTACATCTAATCCGTCTGTGTAGTTACGCACATACATTAATCCCTTTTCGGCAAATCTTTCTCTAATTTCAGGATTGAGTAATTGATAAACTTTGCGACAATCAACAATTGGTGTTTCTCCCCGTTCTTGCGCTGGCTGTACACAGTAAAACCATATTTTCATTGGCCATCTGTGCATGTGAGAACTTTCATTGTGAAAGAGAATTGCTTTATCTGCCGGATAAGGTGTAGAACCATAGACTTTACCACCTAAACCTTCCCTGGGTAAATCACCATATTCACCAAATAATTCTGGACAAACAGCTTGAGCAAAGGTTTCAAAATCCGCTACTGAATTGGCGTTAAATCCTCGGAATAGGATAGCACCATGTTTAAACAAATTACTGTCTATAAATTGCTGATTATTTTTAGCCCAATCTATAAAATCCAAATCAGATGTATTGGGTTGACAAACAAGAGGTAAAGTTTCTCCTGGCTGAAGATAATCAGTTTTAACTAATTGTGATTCAGCAAAACTAACAGCTTTTGGCTTAACCTTTTTGAACTTTTGCAAGTTAGCAGACTGACGTTTTGTTTTGTCGGTAATTTGTTTTTGTTTTTCCTCTGGAGTTAGCATATCTAAGGAGTTGATTTTGGTATCTGGTGCGGCGACAATGCTAGTGAGCAGAGTTTGAAAGTGGTTGGATAGACGAGCAATATCTGTTTCTGCAAATAAATCTGTTTTGTATTTCCAGCCAAAAGAAATTTTATGTTCAGTTTCTACCGCAAATAAAGCTAAATCAAACTTAGACTGTCCATCTTCAATTTCCAGAGGATGTAATTTTAAATCAGCAAGCTCAATTTCTGTCGTTGGCGTATTCTGCAAAACAAACAATACTTGGAACAGAGGAGTTTGTTGTAAATTTCGCTCACTTCTTAACTCTTCCACCAATTTTTCAAAAGGTAAATCTTGGTGAGCATAAGCTTGTAACGTGACTTCACGCACACGCTGTAATAACTCTCGGAAACTGGGATTACCGCGCATATCCGTGCGTAAAACCAACAAATTTATAAAGAAACCAATTAGTAATTCTGTATTTGTCTGAGTGCGATTAGCAATATCAGTACCAACCACAATATCATATAGGTTGGTGTAGCGATAAAGTAAAGTTTGTAAACCTGCCAGTAAAGTCATAAATAAAGTTACATTTTCCTGGCGGCTCAATTCTATAATCTGTTGTGATAAATCTTCAGATAATTCAAAATTGTAAGTTGCACCTTTATAACTTGGAATAGCAGATTGTTCACGTTGAATAGGTAACTTTAAGGTTGGTAAATTACCACCTAATAACTGTTGTTTCCAATAGGCTAATTGAGCTTCTAAAACTTCCCCCTGTAACCATTTCCTTTGCCACATAGCGAAGTCAGCATATTGTATCGATAAAGGTGGTAATGGGTTACTTTCACTAGCACAGAAAGCTTCATATAAAGTTGCCATTTCTTGAACTAAAACCCCCATTGACCAAGCATCAGAAATAATGTGGTGCATTGTCAACAGCAGCACATATTCTGTTGCAGATAACTTCAATAAAGTGACCCGTAATAAAGGAGCTTGATTTAAATCAAAGGGTTGTAACTTTTCTGAAGTAGCTATCTCTTCAACTCGGTTAGCTTGCTCAGTTGGTGCAAGGTTTTCTAAATCAATAATCGGCAACTCTAAAGTTAAATTAGGTGTAATAAATTGAATTGGTTTACCTTCAACTGCAACAAAGCTAGTTCGCAAAGTTTCATGTCTTTGCACAACCGCATTGAAACTTTTTTCCAGTGCAGGTATATTCAGTAAACCAGTCAACCGCACAGGAGCAGAAAGATTATATAAAGGACTATTGGGAATTAGTTGACTCAGAAACCACAGACGTTGTTGAGCAAAAGAAAGTAGTAATTCTTCATCCCGTGAAACCACCTGAATAGGAGGATATTCAACCAGAATAGGTGCAGACTTCCTATCAATAACTTCCCCCAGTCCTGCTATTGTTGGCGACTCAAATAAACAACGTAAAGGAATAGTCACATTAAATTCATCTCGAATTCGTGACATTACTTGCGTAGCTAATAGCGAATGCCCACCCAAATTAAAGAAATTATCGTAAATACCCACCTTTTCGACATTTAAAATCTGTGACCAAATTCTGACTAAATTTTCTTCAATAGTATTACGTGGTTTTGCATATTCATTTTCTCTTTTTAGTTGAGATGTATCAGGATTTGGTAATGATTTTCTGTCTACTTTACCATTAGGTGTTAATGGTAATTTATCCAACAACATATAAGCTGATGGAATCATGAACTGAGGCAACTTTGATTGTAGATATTGACGCAGTTTTACGATTAATTCGGAAACATCAACGGATAATTTTGGTACAATATAAGCCACTAATTGCTGATTTCCTGGTACATCTTCCCTAGCAATAACAACCGCTTCCTGCACAGTATAATGTTGTCTAAGGGTAGTTTCAATTTCCCCTAACTCAATGCGAAACCCGCGTAATTTTACTTGATTGTCTATACGTTCCAAATATTCAATATTGCCATCTGGTAAATAGCGAGCTAAATCACCAGTCTTGTATAACTTCTGATTAAAAGTAGAAGATATGAATTTTTCTGTGGTTAATTCTGGGCGATTTAAATAGCCTCGTGATAGTCCTGCACCACCAATATACAACTCGCCCGGTACGCCAATCGGTACAGGCTGTAATTGCTGGTCTAAAATATAAATTTGGGTGTTAGCAATAGGGCGACCAATAGGAATTAAAGATTTTGATAATTTATTAGGATCTACTTGATAAACCGTTGACCAAATAGTTGTTTCTGTTGGGCCATATAAATTCCATAACTCAGCAGATTTTGCTAATAAATTTTCTGCCAAATCATAGGAAAGAGCCTCACCACCACAAAGGATTTTTAACTGTTTACTACCAACCCAACCAGATGTTAATAACATTCGCCAAGTGGCTGGAGTTGCTTGCATCACTGTTGCACCACTAGCGGCAATATTTTGACTTAATTTTTCCCCATCCATTGCTACTTCACGGCTGACTACTACCAGACGTGCGCCACAAATTAATGGTAAATATATTTCCAATGCAGCAATATCAAAGGATATGGAAGTAACCGCCAAAAGGATATCAGCTTCAGTTAATCCAGGCTGATGGCGCATTGATTGCAAAAAATTGACAACACTAGCATGATTAATTTGTACACCCTTGGGTTTACCTGTAGAACCAGAGGTGTAAATAACATAAGCCAGGTGAGAAGAATTGAGATTTTGCGGTTGTGAATTTGGAATTGAATTATTAATTTTTTTCCAATCTGTATCTATACAAATGATTTGACAATGATGATGAGAAATATGATTTAATAATTTGTTTTGAGTCAATAAAAACTTCACTTGAGCATCTTCTAACATTAGAGATAAACGCTCTTGGGGATAAGCTGGATCTAGAGGTACATAAGCACCACCAGCTTTAAGAATCCCCAAAAGTCCTACCACCATTTCTAAGGAACGTTCAACACAAATTCCTACTAAAGTATCTGGTTTAACTCCCAAACTTTGTAAATAAAATGCTAATTGATTACTTTTTTGATTTAGTTCTTGGTAAGTTAACTTCTCCTCACCAAAAACTACAGCCACACTATCAGGCGTTTTTTGTGCTTGTAATTCAATTAGCTGATGAATACAAACATCTTTTTCCCAATCAATTTGGGTATTATTCCAGTCAAATAAAAACTGATTTTTTTCTTCTAATGTTAATAATGATAATTCAGAAATTGTTGCTTGAGGATTATCAACAATGGCAGATAATAGATTGTGGAAATGTGCCACCATTCGCGCAATAGTAGCAGATTCAAATAATTCAGAACTATATTCAAAAGAACCTACTAATCCTGTATCATTTTCAGATAAACATAAATCTAAATCAAATTTTGCTGTTTGATGAGCATCATTATCAAAGTTATTCAACGTTAGTTCTGGTAACTCCAGAGTTTGTGTAGGGGTATTCTGAAGTTGAAAGGCAACTTGAAATAATGGATTATAGTTAAGATGACGCTCTGGTTGTAGTTCTTCTACTAACTTTTCAAAAGGTAAATCTTGATGGGCATAAGCTCCTAATGTTACATCTTTTACACGAGATAATAATTCTGTAAAAGTGGGATGACCAGATAAATCTGAACGCAGTACCAAAGTATTAACAAAAAAGCCAATTAACTTTTCTATTTCTTCTCTATTACGGTTAGCAATCGGAGAACCAATACAAATATCATCCTGACCTGTATAACGATACAATAAAACCTTAAACGCCGCTAATAAAGTCATGAATAAAGTTACACCTTGTCCCCGACTAAGAGAGCGTAATTTTTCAGTTAGCTCATAGGATAAAACAAAATCATAGCTTGCACCTTTAAAACTAGGTATATTAGGTCTAGGTTTATCTGTAGGCAAAGATAGCAAAGAAATATTATTAAGTTGTTTTTTCCAATAATTTAATTGTTTTTCTAATACTTCACCTTGTAACCGCTCTTGTTGCCACACTGCAAAATCTGCATATTGAATTGGTAATTTGGGCAAATATGGTAATTGCTCCCTAGTACAAAAAGCCGGGTAAAGTGTAGCTAATTCTTCCACTAATAAACCCATTGACCAACCATCAGCAATAATGTGGTGTAAAGTAAATAAAAACACATATTCTCTTTGACTTATTTGCAGTAAACGCACCCGTAATAACTGACCAGATTCTAAGTCAAAAGCAGAAAGAGCTTCTTGACTAATTAACTTTTGTGCCTCTTGCTCTGGAAATGTGGATTGACTTAGATCAACTACTGGTATTGTTAACTGTAAAGATGGAGAAATTATTTGGACAGGATGCCCGTCTACAGTTGTAAATGTAGTCCGTAAAATTTCGTGACGCTTAATAATTTCATTTAAGCTTTGCTCTAAAGCTTTTATATTTAGATTACCTTGAAGTCGGACAGCACCGGGAATATTATAAAAAGGGTTCCCTGGCTCTAATTGGTCTAAAAACCATAATCTTTTTTGAGCAAATGATAAAGGAAATGTATTAGAATCCCTGCTTTGGGGTTTGATAAAATTAGTTTTCTTCTGGTTTTGTTGATTAATTTTTTGCAGCAGTAATGCACGTTTTTCAGGGGAAAGTGCGGCGATTTTTTGGGCAATATCAGTCATTTTATTTTCCTGGTTTATTTGTGTAGTTTTGTTGATTGTTTAAAAATAAAAATTAATTTATATATGGGTTCGGTTGAGGTGAAGAAACCCAAGATTTTCACGACTTACGCAAAATATATCTTATGTCCTTTTCTTTGCTAAACAGTGTCGTCATTTTGTAGACTTTGTTGGGTTGCGCTGTCGCTTAACCCAACCTACAGTTTTGACTAAATATTGCTGATTTCTGAATCTGGTAAAATTTCTAATTCTGCTAAAATTTGCTCTAATAATTGACTGTCCGTTTGTTCTATTTGTTTTTCAGCAACAAGCACCACTAATTCCGCAATGGTAGGAGTTGCAAAGATTTGACGTAAAGATAACTCAACTCCCAAAGCGTTATACAACCTAGAAGTGACTTGAGTTAACAGTAAAGAATGTCCACCTAAATCAAAGAAATTATCATGAATACCAACTTTTTCTAACCTTAATACTTCAGCCCAAATTTCTGCTAGGGTTTTTTCTATTTCTGTTTTAGGTGGTACATAAGTGGCTGCTAATTCTGGTTTAACCTGTTCTGGTGCAGGTAAAGATTGTCGAGCAATTTTACCATTTGCTGTTAAAGGTAATGCCTTCAAGAATACATAAACAGAAGGGATCATGTATTCTGGTAATGTTTCTTTGAGGAAGTCTCGCAGTTGATTAGATGTTAACTGACTGTGGTTTTCAGGAACCACATACGCTACTAACTTTTGGTTGTTATATTCATCTGCATTAACTATAACTACTGCTTGTTGAATATCTGGATGTTGAGAAAGTTCAACTTCAATTTCTCCTAACTCAATGCGGAAACCTCTGATTTTTACTTGGTTATCAATTCTGCCTAAAAACTCTAAATTGCCATCAGCGTGATAGCGAACTAAATCACCAGTTTTATATAGACGTTGTGATATTGAGTCATGAAAAGTATGTTGAATAAACTTTTCATTGGTGATTTCAGGATGATTGAGATAACCTCTAGCTACACCAGCACCACTAATATATAATTCACCGGGTACACCAATGGGTACAGGTTGCAATTGTGCATCTAAAACATAAACTTGGGTATTTGCTAAGGGTTTACCTAAAGGTACGGTTTGAGAGTTTGTATCAATCTGTTCAACCTGATAAGTTAATACTCCTACAGTTGTCTCAGTTGGCCCATAATGATTGATAATTATGCACTCAGGATTTAAAGACTGAATCTTTTTAATTAACTCCCAACTGCAAGCTTCTCCTCCTAAAATTAACCGTACTTTTGGTAATAAATCGGCAGCAAATTCAGAAGTTAATAAAGCCTCTAAATGTGCAGGTACAATTTTTAAACAATCAATGGGTTTTTGACGAAAATAATCAGCTAATGCTTCTCCATTCGTTGCACGTTCATTAGAGATGAGATGCAAACAACCTCCGCTACACAAAGCTGGAAAAATAGATGTATTGCCTAAATCTGCTGCTAAGGTGGAAACTAAAGCAAAACTTGCAATTTTAGGCAGGTTTAATCTTTGTTGAATGCTGTAGAGGTAATTGAGAATTTGTCGATGTTCAATTGCAACTCCTTTGGGTTGACCTGTAGAACCGGAGGTATAGATAATATAAGCTAAATTTTCCTCTGTAATCTGGATATTGGGATTTTCAGAATTATGATTACTAATTTCTGCTTGGTTTGTATCTAAATTAATAACAACAGGTGCTGTGAGTGTGGGGTGTTGTTGTTGAATAGCAGAATTGGTTAATAATATTTGTGCTTGAGCGTCTTCTAACCTTGTAAGTAAGCTTTGTGTGGGAAAGTTGGGGTCTAATGGTAAATATGCTCCCCCAGCTTTGAGTACAGCAAGAATGCTAATAATTGCTTCTAAAGAACGTTCTAAGCAAATAGCAACTATGCTTTCTGGTACTACTCCATTTTGTTGCAAATAATGAGCGATTTGGTTAGTGCGGGCGTTGAGTTCTTTGTAGGTAAGTTGTTTATCCTCATAGACAACAGCTATATTATCCGGGTTGATTTTTACCTGTTGTTCAAATAGTTGATGAATGAGCTTATTTTGAGGAAATTCTGTTTGGGTGTTGTTGAATTCATAAATTAGTTGTTGGTAATCCTTTTCTGGGAGAATATTTAACTTGCTAATTGCTGTGTCTGGCTCAGATATTACATTTGCTAATAAAGTTTCAAACTGTGCTGCTACACTAGCGATATTTACCGATGAGAATAAATTAGAATTATAATAAAAATTTAATTGCCAATTACCTTGATTTTCAATACAAGATAGCCTCAGATTGAATTTATCTAAATATGATTCAATTTTATCAATCAACCAATTAATATTTTGATTACTTGGTTGTAATTTTATTTCTTGATAATCAAAACCCACAGCTAAATTATCAAATTTATTAATCTGTTCCCAGTTATAATACTGCTGCCATTGTTTGGCTTCTTCTTTGTTTGCGGCAATCTGTTCTATTAAATTAATAATTGTCTGTTGGTTATCTAATTCAATTGTAATTGGTAAATATTTTGCTAACAAACCCATAGCTGACTCTAATTCTTGATAGGGTCTACCATCAAAAGCTGTACCAATGATTAATTCTGATTCGCTGGTGAGTCTCGAAACTAAAATTAGCCAACAAGCAAAGAATAGATTATCTAACGGAGTTGTAAATTTATCTCCAAAAAGTTTGATTTTTTCTACCAAGCTAGAATTGATTTTTTGACTTAAAATACCTGGTTGATATTCTTGACTAGGAATGGGTTGTTTTTGCCAGGGCAGTTTAAGATTGATGCCAGCAGAAATATCTTGTTGCTGCCAATAATTTTTTCCTAACTCACTATCGCTGCTTGTCAATAGTTCTTGTTGCCATGTAGCAATATCTACATATTGTAAAGGTTCTTCAGTAATTTCAGATGATGCTAAATTATCAGTATATAAACTTTTAATCTCGCTGACTAAATTCTGTAATGATTTTACATCTCCACAAATAGCAGGTAAGGATATCAACAGTAAATGCTGATGAGAAGACAGAGTTAAAATATATGTATTTAATAGAGAATCTTGTGCAAAATTAAAATTAATATTCTTTGATTCTTGAAACAATTCTTTGCACTTTGCTTGTTGGGTTGGTAAATCTAATTGTGAGAGGTTTAATTCTTGATAATATGATGAGTTTTTTGGATTAATGATTTGTAGGGGTAATGTTAATCCAGGTACATTTTTAAAATTAGTACGCAGGATTTCATGACGGTTGACTACTTTCTCAACTGCTAATTTAAAAACTTCCCTGTTGAGATTACCGTCAATTATTACAGACATTTGTACGCGATAATGCTGATTTTTATCCTGTTCTTGTAACTGCCATATATATGTTTGTTGGGGTGATAGTTGATAACCTTCTACTGTTTCTGGTAATGTTTCTATATTTGTATTTTGCATATTTTTGTCCTTTATTTGTTTGGTTTCAAATTACTATAACTACAGGGTTCTGACATACCGACTAGGACTTTTCTATTACCTTTAAATGCTTTGCGTCCGTGGGCAACTTGAACATTATCTAAGAAGAGAATATCACCTGCTTGCCAAGGAAATGTTACTGTTTCTTGTGCATAAGCAGCACGAATTTCTGTTAATGTTTCGGGTTCAATGGGAGAACTATCACCATAATATGTATTATGGGGTAAGTCAGCTTCGGAAAATTCTGATATTAATGCTTGATAAATTCTTGGTTCTAGAGTTGTGACGTGAAAGAAGGCAGCATGATTAAACCAAACTTCTACACCTGTAATTGGATGTTTAATTACTGCTGGGCGTACTTGTTTAGTTCTGAGTCTATCACCTGTTTTCCATTCAAATTCAATGGCGTTATTGTGACAATATTCTTCTACAATCGCTTTATCTAATGTTTGAAAAACATTCTGCCACGTTAATCCAAAACCATCGTTATAGTTACGGACATATAATACTTGTTTATTTATAAACTTATCACGAATTTGGGGAGAAATGCGTTGAAAAATTTTTTGTGTATCAGCTATTGGTGTTTCTCCTCCTGTTTCGGCAGGTTGCAAACAACAAAAGTAAATTTTTTGTGGCCAAGTTAAACAGTATGTACTTTCGCTGTGGAGAAAAATACTTTGTTCGGCTGGGTAATCTGTGGAAGTGTAGATTTTACCGCTAATTTCGTGACGTGGTGATGAACGGTCATTATAACTTATTGGTTCTCCTTTGGATGTGGCTTTGATCAATTGGTCTAATTGTGTGGGTGAATTAATGTTAAAGCCTCGAAAAAGTAAGGCTTTGTGTTTGATTAAAAGTGTGTGGATGGTTTCTTGATTTTGGTTTGCCCACTCTAAAATATTGACGTTGGCTACAGCAGGTTGAATTATTAAGGGTATGAGTTGTTCGTCAGAAAAGTAGCTAGTACGAGTTAACTCTGCTGGGGATATTTTGACAGATTTCCGGCTAATACCTATTTTTTTTAAACTTAAACTGGCTATTTCTTGGTTGTTCATAATAAATTTTCGTTATTTAAAGTATGTTTGAAAAGCCTAAAATCTAACGAAGAACTCCTATCTAAACCTCTCTTGAACCTCTCCCTAACCCTCTCCTCTTAGGAGAGGGGACAGGAATAACTTCTAAGAACGAGAAAAAGATTGACGTTTGATATTCTTTAACATCTTGAGGTTAGTAGATTCTAATTCTTTGGCTTTGTTGGTTTTCTGAGCTTTTTGAGTTTCGTTAAATTTGGCTGCTATTTCATTTAGTGTGAGGTCTGGTGTATTTACAATTTCTGTGAGTAATGTTTGGAAATTATCAGCCATTTGAGTAATTGTGTCAGCAAAGAATAAATCGGTGCTGTACTCGAAACATCCGCTAATTCCTGTTGGTGTTTCGTCCAGGAAAAGCCCTAAATCATATCCGGTTGTGTCGTTGTGAATATCTAATGGTTGTAAGGTTAAGTTGGGTAATTCTAAAGAGCCTAAAGGAGCATTTTGGAGAACAAACCACACTTTAAATAAGGGTAAATTAGTTTGATTTCTGTCTGGTTGTAGTTCTTCTGCAATTTTTTCAAAAGGTAAGTTTTGGTGAGTGTAAGCACCTAATGTTACTTCTCTGATTCGTCCTAATAATTCTCGGAAATTGGGGTTTCTGGATAAGTCTGTACGTAAAACTAAGGTGTTAATAAATAAGCCAATTAATTTTTCGATTTCTTGGCGATCGCGATTCGCTATGGGAGAACCCACCCTAATATCAGTTTGCCCTGAATAGCAGTACAACAGGGTTTTAAATGCTGCTAATAGGGTCATAAATAAAGTTACACCTTCTTGCTGACTCAACTGTTGTAATTGCTTACTTAAATCTAGTGGTAATGAAAAATCTATTTTCTTACCTTGTTGACTACTTTGTTGAGGACGGGGTTTATCTATGGGCAATTTTAAAGGTGGTAAATCTGACCCTAGTTGCTGTTTCCAGTAATTTAATTGTTTTTGTAATTCTTCACCTTGTAACCATTGACGTTGCCAAACTGCAAAATCACCATATTGAATTGCTAACTCTGGTAAAGGTGATGTTTTCCCTTCACAATAAGCTGGATAAAGTGCGGTTATTTCTTCTATCCAAACTCCCATTGACCAACCATCAGAAATGATATGGTGTAGGTTTAATAGCAATATATATTCTGTGCTATCTAGCCATAATAATGTAGTTCTGAGCAGGGGACTTTGCGCTAAATCAAATGGTTGTTTAGCTTCTTGTTTAGCTATTTGTGAAGCTCTTTCGTGTCTTGTTTGTGGATCTAATTCCCGTAGGTCTAGGATGGCTAAATTAACATTGAGTGTAGGACTGATAGCAATTTTAGGTTTTCCTTGGACTATGGGAAATGTTGTCCGTAAGGTTTCATGACGACGAACTATTTCATTAATGCTGTGTTCTAAAGCAGAAATATTTAATTTTCCACTGATTTTTAAAGTGACTGTATTATTATATAGGGCATTATTGGAAGTAATTTGAGACATTAACCAGAATCTTTCTTGAGCAAAAGAAAGGGGTATTTCTCCATCTATTGACACTGGTACAAGGGGAGGAACTTGTAAATTTTGCTGCGTTTTGATTTCTGCTTCTATAGATGCTGATAATTTCCCAATGGTGGGAGATTCAAATAAACAACGCAATGGTAACTCAATTTGAAATGTTTCCCGCACACGGGATATTACTTGAGTTGCTAAAAGTGAGTGTCCACCCAAATCAAAAAAGTTATCGTTAATGCCAATATATGACACACCCAAAACTTGACTCCATATTCCTGTTAATATTTCTTGGATAGGAGTAAGGGCTACTGCATCTTTAGTTTCAGGTTCGGATCTGCCTAAGTCTGGTTCTGGTAAAGCTTTGCGGTCTAGTTTACCGTTGGGTGTGAGCGGTAAGGTATCCAGCAATACAAAAGCTGAAGGAACCATATATTCAGGCAATTTAGACTGCAAATATTGACGCAGTTGTGGGATTAATTCACGGGTTACTTTTGCCTGTAGAGGGTTATTGGCGTAACTGTGCAAAGGACGCTCAGGTATAGGCGCAATATTATTTGTGATTGTCCTTAGTTCTGTTTTGCTGTTGCTTGGCGATCGCTCTAACTGCCATTGGGATACTTGCTGATTTTCAATTTTTGTAGAATCACCTTGATATTGAGGATTTTGGACTACATAAGCTACTAAGCGTTTTTCGCCTAGAGTATCTCCTTTAGCGATGACAGCATTTACTTCTACTCCCGGATGTTGATTGAGGTTAGCTTCAATTTCTCCCAACTCAATGCGGAAACCACGAATTTTAACCTGATGGTCAATTCTTCCCAAACATTCAATCGTTCCATCTGGTAAATAACGAGCTAAATCACCAGTTTTATATAGGTGTGGTGATTTTCCATTTTTAAAGGGATTGAGAACAAACTTTTCTGTGGTTAATTCTGGGCGATTTAAATAGCCCCGTGATAGTCCTGCACCACCAATATGTAACTCACCAGGTACACCAATCGGTACAGGCTGTAATTGCTGATCTAGAATATAAATTTGGGTGTTAGCAATAGGGCGACCAATCGGCACTAAAGACATTGATAATTTGCTAGTTTCTACTTGAGAAACTGTTGACCAAATTGTGGTTTCTGTCGGTCCATATAAGTTCCACAGTTCAGCACCTTTTGTTAATAAATTTGCTGCTAAATCACAGGTCAGAGCTTCACCACCACAGAGAATTTTTAACTGTTTACTACCAACCCAACCAGAGGTTAGTAACATTCTCCAAGTCGCTGGAGTTGCTTGCATGACTGTTGCACCAGTAGCGGCAATATTCTGACTTAATTTTTCCCCATCCATTGCTATTTCACGGCTGACTATTACCAGACGTGCGCCACAAATTAATGGTAGATATAGTTCTAGTGCGGCAATATCAAAAGATATGGATGTCACCGCCAAAAGTGTATCAAATTCAGTTAACCCTGGTTGCTGCCGCATGGATTCTAAGAAATTGACCACACTGCCATGAGCAATTTGTACACCCTTGGGTTTACCTGTAGAACCAGAAGTATAAATGACGTAAGCTAGGTTATTTTCCTTAACGCTACTTAGGGGATTTTCTGAACTGTAATTATTAATATTTTCCCAATCAGTATCTAAACAAATTATATTGGCTGTTGTTTCTGGTAAGTCTCCCAGTAGGTTTTTTGTGGTTAATAATATCGGTGCTTGAGTATCGTTGAGCATGAATGCTAAACGTTCTTGAGGGTAACTAGGATCTAATGGCACATAAGCACCACCAGCTTTTAAAATGCCAAGAATCCCGATTAGCATTTCTAGCGATCGCTCTACACAAATTCCTACTAAAACTTCAGAACCAACCCCTAATTTTTGTAAATAATTTGCCAGTTGATTAGCACGTTCATTTAATTGTTTATAGGTTAGTGAATCACCATCAAATATAACAGCTATATTATCCGGTGTTCTGATGGCCTGTTCCTCAAAAAGTTGATGTAAACACTTATCTTGGGGGTAATCAGCCTTAGTCTTGTTAAACTCTACCAGTAATTGATGTTGTTCTGTTTGAGAAAGCAAGGACAACTCTGATAACCGGGCTGTGGGATTTGTCACCATGCCCGTCAGTAAAGTTTGGAGATGCCCTAACATCCGAGCGATCGCTTGCTGATCAAATCTACGAGTGTCGTACAACAGTTTTAATGTGAGGGCAGCATCTGATACTACTATCAATGTCAGGGCATGATCGGTCTTTTCAAAAAACTGCCCACTTTGTATTTTCAGCCCATCTATCCCCTGAGCTAAAGCCGCATCAACTGGATAGTTCTCCAATACATAGCCAATCTCAAACAAAGACAGACCTCTATTGACATCACTCCATCTTTGTACTTCTACCAAAGGACTATATTCATACTGGATCACCTCGATTTGGTGATTTTGTAACTCTTTTAACCAAGGTAAAAGTAAAGCATCTTCTGTCACTTGCACCCGCAAAGGTAAGGTATTTACAAATAAACCCACCATATTTTCAACACCGGGCAAATTAGGAGGACGACCGGAAGAGGTACTACCAAAAACAATATCAAACTCGCCACTATAGCGACTTAAAAGTATTGTCCAAGCCCCTTGTACCAACGTATTTAAAGTTAATTGGTGCTGTTTTCCTAGACATTGTAAAGCGGTTGTAGTTGCCTTGGATAACTCAATTCTCTGCCAATCATAATCTTCATCTAAACTGGGTAAAATGCCAGGATTTTTATCTAAAAGTAAGGTTGTAGGCTTGTCAAAACCTTTGAGTGTTTTACGCCAAAAAGCCTCTGCTTTAGATAAATCTTGTTGTTGTAACCAATTAATATAATCTCGATAGGGGCGAGGTGAATTTAATTTGACATCTTCACCTTGACAAAATCCTTGATAAAAAGCATAAACTTCTTTAAAAACCAAAGATTCAGACCAACCATCTAATAATATATGGTGACTACTCCACACAAATTCATAAGTATTATCATCCAAACGGAACAAATTTAACCGAATTAATGGAGCTTGAGAAAGTTCAAAGCCACGCTGTCTATCAGCTTGTAAAAAAGCCTCTAACTTTTGTTTTTGTACTTCAGCAGAAAATTCTTGCCAGTCGTGAAAATCCCAAGGAAGCTCTACCTGTTGATATACAACTTGATAGGGTTTTTCTAAATCTTGCCAATAAAATGCAGTGCGTAAAATTGGGTGTCTTTCTACTACCTTTTCCCAAGCTAGTTTAAATGCTGCGACATTAAAATCACCTTCTAAAGTCCAGCAAAACTGCTCAAAATATATCCCAGAATTGGGAGCATAAATTGTGTGGAACAGTAGCCCCTGTTGTAAAGGTGAAAGTTCGTAAATATCTGCTAAATTTGCTGTATTCATATCTTTTTGACCTTTTATTTTTTGACTTTAGTATTGAGTTTATTCAGTAACTTATTGAAATCTTTTTCACCAATTTTGGCAGCAGCAAAATCCGAAGGTGTATAGCTACCCATATCTGGCGATTGACTGCGATTAAGCAAAGATTTTAATGTATTTATAAATCCTTGGGCTAAATTTTCTACCGTACTTTGACGATGTACATTTTGGCTATATGTCCAATCAATTTGGAGACGATTATTAATGACCAAACCATCAATTTCTAACAAATAAGAACGTCTTGCTAAAAGACTTTGCTCAGAACCAATTGCTTCAGTAGCAGGTGTTAAAAGTTGTGAATTATCAGAAAGTTGATTAAATTGACCTAAGTAATTAAAACTCACTTCCGCTTTTGCTAAAGCACTGATTTTTTGAATAACTTCTTCCCTGCCTAAATAACGCAATAAACCATAACCAATACCTTGGTTGGGAATTTGGCGTAGTTGTTCTTTAACAGTTTTGAGGATTTGGATTAAATCAGCATTTTTACCCCAGCTTAAATATACAGGAAATACAGAAGTAAACCAACCTACAGTACGGGATAAATCCACATCTGTAAATAGTGATTCTCGTCCGTGACCTTCTAAGTCAATTAATAAAGAATTTTCTCCCGTCCAGTTAGCAAAAGTTTGGGATAATGCCGTTAACAACACTTCATTAATTTGGGTCTTATAAGCTGAGGGAATCTCATAAAGTAATGTTTGAGTTTCTGATTCACTCAAAGCAATGGATACTTTACCAACAGATTCTACAATATTAATCCCGTTATCAAAATCTACTGGTAAAGCCGAAATTTGTTTTTCACCTGCTGTCAACCAATAATTAATTTCTTGTTCAATTTCTGGTAATTTGGCATGATTTACTAATCGCTGCGCCCAATGTTTATATGCAGTAGTTTTCGCTGGAAATTGAATTGCTTTTCCTTGACTCAATTGAGTGTAAGCTGTTTGGAAATCTTCTAATAAAATCCGCCAAGAAACACCGTCAACTAGCAAGTGATGAATGATAAATAATAATCTGCTAGGTTGGTTTTCACCTAAATTAAACAGAGCAACTTTCATTAAAGGTGCTGTAAACAGGTTGAGGCTTGCTTGTAATTGTTCAGCAATTTTTGTAATTTCTAATGGTTGTTCTATTGCTGATAATGCTGATAAATCAAATTGGATAACTTCTGATGTCACATCATCACCAGCGTTCACCTGTTGCCAACCGGAATCAGTTTTTGTAAATTGTATCCTTAAAGCATCATGGTGGACAAGCAACTGCTGTACAACTTGCTGCACATAATCAGGATTAATAGCTTCTTTGACTATTAATAAATTAGCTTGGTTGTAGTGATGTGGTTGAGAGAAATTTTCTGCAAAGAACCAATATTGAACAGGTGTTAGTGGTAAATCACCTGTAACTAAACCTTGTTCAGCTTGAATTGTTGATTCTGTACCAACAACTGCTGCTAATTCGGCAATTGTTTGATGTTGAAATAGTTGTTTAGGTGTTAATTGTAAACCTTGTTGGTTAGCTTTGGCGACAACTTGAATACTCAGAATTGAATCGCCACCTAAGTCAAAGAAATTATCATAAATACCAACAGATTCTAAACCTAATACTTGAGTCCAAATTTCTGCTAGTGTTTCTTCAGTGGAACTGCGAGGAGATGTAAAACTATTTTCTGTTTGTGTGGTTCTGCGCTCTGGTTTGGGTAGTGCTTTACGGTCTATTTTACCATTGGGAGTTAATGGTAAACTTGGCAAGACCACAAAGAATTGCGGAAGCATATATTCTGGTAATTTGCTTTGAGCAAATGTCCGCAGTTGAGAAATTAATTGTAATTCTTGTTTTTGTTGTAATGGTTGATTTGCGTAAACACTCCAAGATTCAGGATGATGAGAACTATTGACTACTATCTTTTGTTGAATTTCTCCTTGCTTATCTATAGAAATTGGTTTCCAAAAGACTACATCATAAGTACCATTATTACTATTTTCTGACCAATTAATTTTTATTTGATAATCAAGTAAATTAGCCATTTGCCAAAACTCTGGCGGTTCAATTCCAGTATTTACAGAAGTTTTTAATCTTGCTCTTAATTGCTCAACGGTTGTTAATTCATTTGCTGTTTCTAATAATTCTAATGTTTTGAGTTCCTTAAATACACGAGCATTAGGAATTTTGGTAATTTTTAAAGCTGCTATTTGCTTATCAACTAACAACTTATATACATTTTCTATAGAAAATTCTTGCTGCTGCCAATCTAAACAAAGTTGATTTTCATGGGCATTAATTCGATTTCCTAAATGCAAAACTACATCATATTTAAACTGTGTGAGTTCGTTATGATAAATCCCTCCCTTCAATTCCATATCTACAGCACCAATTTGTGGTAGATGCTGTTGTAGAGCAGTGAAGAAATCAGGAGCAATAACTAACTCGTTTTCTGCTTGTAAAGAGTCTTGTATTCGTTTTTTGAACTCGGTGATAGTTAGTTGAGAATCAGCTTGATATAGTTGAACACCAGTATGGAAAGCCTCTAAAAGTGGCAAACTCCGCACACCACCGAGGAAAATAGAACCACCGGGTTTGAGGATGCTAACTGCACGTTCTAAAACACTGACTAAATAATCAATACTGGGGAAGTTTTGAATAATTTCATTGAGGACAATTACATCAAAAGATGCTGGTTCTATTCCCTCTAATTTATCAGCTATACCTTGTACAAGATTGACTTTCGGTAATAGTTCTGGTTGGCGTTTTTCTAATAATTGTTGTAAATATTGTAGAGCAGTTTCGGAAATATCTACACCACAGTAATGCTGACAATGGGGGGTAACTCTTGTTAAAATCAAGCCAGTACCGCAACCAATTTCTAAAACACGCTCAGGTTTCAAAGATAGAATACGTTCTACTGTATTTTCAACACATTCAATAATTTCTGGTTCTGGTATTGGTTGATTTGTATAACGACTTGTCCAAACTCTCAAATTAATTGAGGGGTCTTGATCAGAAAATTGCCAGCTATAAAACTGATCATAAAGTAATTCTAAATCGGCAACATAATCAGTTTCAAAATTATCTTGTTCGGGAGATTGTGGTACTACATAGGCAACTAATTTTTTATCATCAGCTATATCATCTCTTGTGATCACAATGGTATCTTGTACCGATTTATGTTGTTTGATAACTGTTTCAATTTCGCCTAACTCAATCCGAAAACCACGAATTTTAACTTGATGGTCACTGCGTCCAATAAATTCTATATTGCCATCTGGTAAATAACGAGCGATGTCTCCAGTTTTATACAAACGAGTTGATTTTGATGGCTCAAAATAATGTTCAATAAATTTTTCCTTAGTCAGTTCAGGACGATTCAAATAACCTTGTGCTAAACCAATACCAGCAATATAGATTTCCCCAGGAATACCGATTGGTACAGCTTGCAAATGTTGATCAAGTAAATAAATTTGGGCATTATTTACAGGTTTACCAATAGGTGTGTAACGTTGATTTTCTGATGGAGATGGTACAGAATAAAGGGTAGTACAAATAGTAGCTTCTGTTGGACCATATCCGTTGATAATGTGTAATCCGGGAATATGGTTATTAATAGTTTTTAAAGTGCTTTCTGCAATCGGTTCTACTCCTACCAATAACCTTCTTAATGCTAATGTTTCTGGTTGTTGTTTTAACCAATTTACTAACCCAGGTAACATGAAAGGTGGAAGGTAAGCACTGGTAATTTGATGAGTTTGTAACCAGTTAATTAAAGTTTGACTATCAGCACGGATTTCTTCAGGTACTATATGCAGAGTTGCCCCAAATAAAAGGGCTGAGAAAATTTCATAAACTGAAAC
>NZ_CAWMSA010000067.1:157829-196685 GCF_963870205.1 Anabaena sp. CA = ATCC 33047
TAAACTACAAGCATCTACAACTGTTAGCGGTTGACGATTTTCAAAGTTTGTGAGCAGATTTAAGACACTTTCATGATAACAACAAACTCCTTTTGGTTCTCCTGTTGAACCGGATGTATAAATCACATAAGCTAAGGATGAGGTGTTATTAATTTCTTGCTCACCACCAGATCCAATAGTTGCCCAATCTGTATCTAAGCAAATAATTTGAGCATTATTTGTTGGTAAATTATTTACTAAAAATTGTTGGGTTAATAAAATAGGAACTTGTGAATCCTTGAGCATAAATGCTAAACGCTCGGTAGGATAGGTAGGATCAAGAGGTACATAAGCTGCACCAGCTTTTAAAGTTCCCAAAATGCCAATGATCATTTCTAGGGATCTGTGCATACAAATTCCCACGAAACTATTTTCACCTACCCCTAATTTTTGCAAATAATTAGCTAGTTGGTTGGCTTTTTGATTTAGTTCTTGATAAGTTAATTGTTCTTGTCCAAAAACTACAGCGATCGCATCTGGTGTTTTGGCAGCTTGTTCAGCAAATACTTGATGTATATTTCTAGACTCTTCCCAATTAGTTTGGGTGTTATTCCATTCAATTAATAATTGATGTTTTTCAGATTCAGTTAATAATGGTAACTCAGAAATTTTAGCTTGGGGATTAGCAATGATTCCATAAAGCAAAGTATGAAAATGTTCCGCTATCCGGGCAATAGTTTCCTGATCAAATAATTCCGTACTATATTCAATTGCTCCTGTTAGTCCTTGTTCGCCTATATATATATCTAAGCTCAAATCAAATTGTGTAGTGCCACTTTCAACTTCAATAGGTGTTAAGGTTAAATCCCCTATCTTTAAAGTTGGTATGGGTAAATTATGCAGTGCAAACCAAACTTGAAATATTGGGTTACGGCTTAAATCTCGTTCTGGTTGTATTTCATCTACTAATTTTTCAAAGGGTAAATCTTGATGAACGTAAGCTTTTAAAGTTGTGTCTTTAACTTGATTGAGTAATTCGCTAAAACTAGGGTTATTGTTAATTTGTGTACGCAGTGCTAAGGTGTTAACAAATAAGCCTATAATACTTTCACTTTCTGCCCAGTTACGATTGGCGATCGCAGAACCTACTACAATATCATCTTGATTCGTATAACGATACAGCAAGGTATTAAACGCCGTTAGCAAAGTCATAAACAAAGTTACGCCCGCTTTTTGGCTAAAAGCTTCTAATGCTGTTGTTAAATCCTGGGGAATTTGCCAAGTGTAGGTTTTTCCCTCAAATTTTTGTAGTGCTGAACGGGGTCTATCTGTGGGTAATTGTAAAGTAGAAATACCATCAAGCTGTTGTTTCCAATAACTTAATTGATTTTCTAAAACTTCTCCCTGTAAATATTCCTGCTGCCAAACACTATAGTCAGCATACTGAAGTTGTAATTCTGGTAATAGAAAGGGTTGACCAGCATTAAAAGCTTGATAAATTGCTGCTAATTCTTTTAATAATATGCCTATAGACCAACCATCACAAATAGCATGATGTAGGGTAAGTAATAATATATGGTTTTGTTTATTTAGCTGGATTAATTTTAGCCGTATTAATGGGCATTCTGATAAAATAAATGGGCTTGTTGCTTCTGCTACGGCTATTTTTTGCGCTTCTGTTTCTCGCTCATTTTCTGGTAAATTTTGTAAATTTATGACTGGAATCTGTAGTTTTATACTAGGATTTATTGCCTGTACAGGTTCGCCATCAACAGTAATTATGCTAGTTCTTAAAGCTTCATGACGATCAATCAATGCCAGAAAACTTTTTTCTAATAAAGTTATGTTTAATGCACCTGTTAACCGTACAGCATAGGGTAAGTTATAAAAAGGGCTACCGGGTTCTAATTGGTCTAAAAACCATAGTCTTTTTTGTCCGAAGGAAGCAGGAAAAACATAAACTTCTGTTTCTTCAGCGTTTTGAAATTCTTGGTTTGGAAAAGTTTGTAGTGTCATGATTGATTGGTTTTGAGGCAATAGAGTGATTTTTTTTCACGCAGAGACGCAGAGGCGCAGAGAGGAGTTCAGTTAAGAGTTGGTAGAGTTGGTTTTCAGGGAGGATAATTTGACGCGATTTGCTTCTCTGGATAGACGTTGAGGAGCAATTTTAGGTTTGTATGAAGTTTGTTGTTTCTGTTGTAATGATTGAGAAATTTCCTCAGCTAATGTGGCAATTGTGGGCATTTCAAACAGGCGACTTAATGGTATTTCAATTTGCCATATTTGACGAATTTGAGATATTATTTGAGTTGCTAGTAATGAATGTCCGCCTAATTCAAAGAAGTTATCTTCAATACTAATCTGTTTTAAGTTTAGTATTTCGACCCAGATTTCTGCTAATTTCTCTTCAATTTGGTTACGTGGTAATACTTTTTCTTTTTTGGGGTTGAAATTTATTTCTGGTGCAGGTAACGCACGACGATCAAGTTTACCATTAGGTGTTAAAGGTAAACTATCAAGTACAACAAAAGCTGAAGGAATCATGTAATCAGGTAGCTTCTGTTGCAGAAATTTACGCAATTGCGAAAATTGAGGTTTTGATGAATCAGGATTAGTAACAATGTAAGCTACTATTCGTTGCTGTTTAGATTCATCTTCAAAAACTATAACTACAGCTTGTTTGATGTCTGTAAATTGCTCAATAACTGCGGCAATTTCTCCTAATTCTATGCGGAAACCACGAATTTTTACTTGGTCGTCAATCCGTCCTAAATATTCAATTTCGCCAGTTGGTAAATAACGGGCTAAATCTCCCGTTTTATATAATTTTGCTTCAGGATTATTACTAAAAGGATTAGCAATAAATTTCTCATTTGTCAACTGGGGACGGTTGAGATAAGCACGGGCTAAACCTACACCTCCTATATGTAATTCCCCTGGTACACCAACGGGAACAGGCTGCAATTGTTGATTTAAAATATAAATTTGCGTGTTAGCAATGGGGCGACCAATGGGGACTATTTTTCGTGGATAATCTTTTTGACAATGCCAGAAAGTGACATCAATTGCTGCTTCTGTTGGCCCGTAAAGATTATGTAATTCTACATTTTTATAACGGGTAAAGAATTTTGATTGTAATTCAAAAGATAAAGCTTCACCGCTACAAATTACACGTTTGAGGTGTTGACATTCTTCTATTCCCTGCTCATTTAAAAATACTTGCAGCATTGATGGAACAAAATGTACAGTGGTAATTTGCTGGTCTTTGATTAGTTTTACTAAATAGTTACTATCTCGATGTCCTTCTGGTTTAGCAATGACTAAACAAGCTCCTGTAATGAGAGTCCAGAAAAATTCCCACACGGAAACATCAAAGCTAAAGGGAGTTTTTTGTAATACTCGGTCAGATGTATTTAGTTGATATTGATCCTGCATCCATAACAACCGATTACAAATTCCTTGATGGGTGTTCATTGCTCCTTTGGGTTTTCCTGTGGAGCCGGAAGTATAAATTACGTAAGCTAGGTTATGAGAGTTAAGATTGCAGGTAAGATTTTCTGAGTTTTGATCAGCGATTTTATCCCAGTCGCTATCTAAACAAATTACTTGAGCTTTGTAAGGTGGAAGGTTATCAATTAGGTGCTGTTGAGATAACAAAATTGGGGTTTGGGAGTCTTCCAACATAAAAGCTAGGCGTTCTTGGGGATAGGTTGGATCTAAAGGTACATAAGCACCACCAGCTTTGAGAATCCCCAAAAGCCCAATTACCATTTCTAAGGAACGCTCTACACAAATCCCCACTAAAGTATCTGCAACTACTCCTATTTTTTGTAGGTAATTTGCTAGTTGATTAGCTTTTTTATTGAGTTCCCGATATGTTAATTTATCATTTTCAAATACCACGGCAACAGCATCAGGTGTTTTTTCTACCTGTGCTTCCAATAATTGATGAATGCACTGGTTTTGAGGGTAATTAATTTTAGTATTATTCCATTCTAATAATAGTTGATTTTGCTCATTCGCTGTTAATAATGGTAATTCGGACAAGTGCTGCTGGGGATTAGCAACAATCCCCTCTAACAACACCTGAAAATGTCCCAACATTCGGTTAATTCTGTCAGGATTAAATATATCTGTGTTGTATTCTAAATCTCCTTGTAATCCTGTCTCTGTTTCTGATAGCGAGAGGGTAAAATCAAATTTGGTAGTGTTGTGTTCTAAGTTTAATTCCTCTATGGTTAATTCTGGTAATTCTATAGGTTCGGTTGTGTTATTTTGCAACACAAACATCACATTAAACAAGGGATTTTGACTCAAATTGCGCCCTGGCTGTATTTCTTCTACCAATTTTTCAAAGGGCAAGTCTTGATGAGCATAAGCCCCTAAAGTAACCTCACGTACTTGCTGTAACAGTTCTTTGAAAGTGGGGTTATTCCCCAGGTTTGTCCTAAGTACCAAAGTATTGACAAAAAATCCAATTAAACCTTCAATTTCTGAACGATTACGGTTAGCAATAGGAGTACCAACTAGAATATCTTCCTGCTGTGTGTAGCGGTGTAACAACACTTTTAATGTTGCCAGCAGCGTCATAAATAAGGTAACTCCCTCCTGCTTTGATAGGTCTTTAAGTTTCTCTGTCAGGGACTTGGATAATTGAAAAGGCTGTGTAGCACCTCTGTGAGATTTGATTGCAGGTCGATGGTTGTCAGTAGGCAATTCTAAAACAGGTAAGTTACCACCTAACTGCTGTTTCCAATAGTTAAGTTGAGTGTGCAGCACCTCGCCTTGTAACCATTTTCTTTGCCAAATAGCAAAGTCAATATACTGAATCTGTAATTCAGGAAGTGGGGAAGGCTGACCTTGAGAAAAGGCTGTGTACAATGCTGTAAGTTCTTTAATGAATATCCCCCTAGACCAACCATCAGAAACTATATGGTGCATGGTCAATAGCACTACATGATCTGTATCTGATAGTTTGAGTAAACTGGCTCTGATTGGTAAATCTTTTACTAAGTCAAAGGGTTTTTGTGCTTCTAATAAAGCTAGATTTTGCATTTCCTGTTCTTGTTTATTTACTTCTATCTTATGCAAATCTAGAACTGGAAGACTAAAGCTTTCACCTTGACTAATTACTTGTACTACTTCCCCATTTACTACTGTAAATGTAGTTCTTAATATTTCGTGTCGTCTGATAATTTCCTGGATACTTTCTGAAAGTGCAGGTACATTTAATTTACCTGTTAATCTAAATGCTACAGGTATTCTATAAGCACCACTATTTGGTTCTAATTGGTTAAAAAACCATAGTCGCTGCTGGGCAAAAGACAGAGGTATGTTTCCCTGGCGTGAGGCAGGTTGAATAGATTCTGAATTTGATTTTAATGCCTGAGTAGCTTTGCTAATAAAATCTATAATTTCTACTTTGCGTGCTGCTAATTCTGCTTTGATATCTGGTGTCAGGGCTTCTTTTGGCGCACTACAACGCAGACGCTCATTTTCAACCCATAGTCTGATCTCCTGACTGCAAAGGTAAGACAAAAATTCAGCAGTGCTTTTCATATTTCTATTTCCTCTCTGTCTTCGCCGATTTGCTCATATCCAGTTTGTAACTTTTGTACTGTTATAATTTCCTCGATTTTATCAACCAAATTTTTAACTGTTGGATACTCAAAGAAGCTACGCAAAGGTAAATCAATTTTCAAGGTTTCCCGTACTCTAGAAATAACTTGGGTAGCTAAAAGTGAATGTCCTCCTAAATCAAAGAAGTTGTCATCAATTCCTATTTTTTCTTTCCCTAATACATCAGCCCAAATATCAGCTATTATCTGTTCTGTTGGGGTGCGGGGTGGGACATAAGTTGCTTCATCTCCAGTTTTTGTATCTGGTACAGGTAGTGCTTTACGGTCTATTTTTCCATTAGGAGTTAATGGAAAAGTAGTTAAGGTAACAAAGAATTGCGGAACCATATACTCTGGTAATCTGTTTTCGGCAAAACTCCGCAGTTGCGAAATTAATTCTAATTCTTGCTTTTGCTGTAATGGTTGATTGGCATAAACACCCCAAGATTGAGGAGTGCTATTAATATTTAAAACTATTTCCTGATTCTTTTGTTCTGGATTATATGCGGGAATTTGTTTTAAGAAAACTACGTTGTAGCAACCATCATTACTGTTGTTTGACCAACTAATTTTGACTTTATAAGCAAGTAAATCAGCTATTACCCAAAAATCTTGCGGATCAATTCCATTTTCTGAGGTTATTTGCTTCAAAATTCCTCGTAACTGCTCAACTGTGAGCGATTCATCCGCAGTTGCAAGTAACTCCAAGGTTTTAAGTTCAGCAACTATACGGGCGTTAGGAATCTGAGCAATTTTTAGGGTATTGGGTTGATTATTCAGTAAAAGCTGCTGCACACTTTCTACTGACAATTCTTTTTGCTGCCAATCTAACCAGGGTTGGTTTTCTGTATGATCAATCTGATAACCAAGACGAAGAATTACATCATACTTAAACTTGGTCAGTTCGTTATGATGATGACCTCCTTTCAATTCCATCTGCACATTACCAATTTGCGGCAGATGCTGTTGTAGAGTGGTGAAGAAATTAGGAGAAATGACTAACTCGTTTTCAGCTTGCAGAGAGTCTTTTATTCGTTTTTTTAACTCAGTTACAGTTAGGTCTGAGTCAGCTTGATTTAATTGGACACCAGTATGAAAAGCTTCTAAAAGTGGCAAGTTACGCACACCACCAATAAAAATACAACCTCCTGGTTTAAGGATACTGACAGCACCTTCTAGAACACTGACTAAATAATCAATGCTGGGGAAGTTCTGAATAATTTCATTGAGAATAATTACATCAAAAGACTCTGGTTTTATCTTGTCTAAATTATGGGCTACTCCTTGTACAAGAGTAACTTTAGACAATAATTCTGGCTGGCGTTTGGCTAACAATTGCTGCAAATATTGTAGAGCCGTTTGGGAAATATCTACACCACAGTAATGTAGACAGTGAGGTGCGACTCTGGACAAAATTAAACCTGTACCACAACCAATTTCTAAAACTCGCTGAGGCTGAAGTGCGAGAATACGTTCTACTGTATTTTCAACGCACTCGATAATTTCCGCTTCTGGTAAAGGTTGATTTGTATAACGGCTTGTCCAAACTCTCAAGTTGATTGAAGGGTCTTTTTCGGAAAATTGCCAACTGTAGAATTGGTCATAAAGTAATTCTAAATCTGAAACATATTCAGTTTCAAATTTATGGTTTTTGGGAGTTTGAGGTATTACGTAAGCGACTAATCGCTTATCATTAGCTATGTCGTCTCGTGTAACTACAACTGTGTCTTGTACTGATGGATGTTGTTTTAATACTGACTCAATTTCTCCCAACTCAATGCGAAAACCGCGAATTTTAACTTGGTAATCACTGCGTCCGAGAAATTCTATATTCCCGTCTGGTAAATAGCGAGCGATGTCTCCGGTTTTATATAAGCGAGTTGATTTTGATTGCTCAAAAGGATGGGAAATAAATTTTTCGCTGGTGAGTTCAGGACGATTTAAGTAGCCTTTTGCTAAACCAATACCAGCAATATAAATTTCACCGGGAATACCAATTGGTACAGGTTGAAGATGACTATCTAAGATATATATTTGGGTATTATTTACGGGTTTACCAATGGGTGTAAATCGTTTATGTTGTTGCTGGTTTGGTACGGAATACAGGGTAGTACAGATAGTAGCTTCTGTGGGGCCATAACCGTTGATAATGTGTAACCCAGGAATGCGGTTATTAATTGCTGCTAAAGTTTGCTCAAGAATCGGCTCTACCCCTACCAGTAACCGTCTTAATTCCAATTTTGCTGGTTGTTGTTCTAACCAATTTGCTAAAACAGGCAGCATAAAAGGTGGAATATAGGCACTGGTGATTTTGTGAGTATGCAACCATTGAATAAACGCTTGACTATCAGCACGAATTTCTTCAGGTACTATATGCAGAGTTGCCCCAAATAAAAGGGCTGAGAAAATTTCATAAACTGAAACATCAAAACTTAAACTTGTCCACAAACTACAAACATCTTTAACTGTTAAAGATTGTCTGTTTTCAAAGTCTGCAAGTAGGTTAATAACACCCAAATGGTGACAACAAACTCCTTTGGGTTCTCCTGTAGAACCGGAAGTGTAAATCACATAAGCCAAGGATGAACTATGAGCAATATATTGGGAACTACAAGAACCAATAGTTTCCCAATCTGTATCTAGGCAAACAAGTTGAGAATTATTTGTTGGTAGTTGATTGACTAAAGATTGTTGAGTTAATAAAATAGGTGTTTTTACATATTGGAGCATCAAAGCCAAACGCTCAACCGGATAGGTAGGATCAAGTGGTACATAAGCCCCCCCAGCTTTCAAAGTCCCCAGAATCCCAATGATCATTTCTAGGGATCTATTCATATAAATTCCCACTAAAGTCTCTGAGCCTACCCCTAATTTCTGTAAATAATTAGCTAGTTGATTGGCTTTTTGGTTAAGTTCTTGATATGTTAATGACTGCCCTGCCAAAATAACTGCAACGGCATCTGGTGTCTTTTCTACTTGAGTCTCGAATTGCTCATGTAGCCTACATAATTCTATGGGGTTAATCTGTGTATTATTCCACTGAAATAATTGATTTTTTTCCGCTTGAGTTAATAATGGTAACTCAGATATTTTGGCTTCAGGATTAGCAACTATACCATCTAGTAAAGTCTGGAAATGTTCTATCATCCGCGCAATGGTGGCTGATTCAAACAACTCTGTGCTGTACTCAATTGTTCCTATTAATCCTTGGGCTTCTATATTTATATCTAAACTCAAATCAAATTGAGATGTATCCCTTTCTACTTCTAAGGAAGTTATGACTAAATTCCCTAGTTGTAAAGTTGGCATTGGCTGATTGTGGAGAGCAAACCATACCTGAAATAATGGGTTGCTTCCTAAATGCCGTTCCGGTTGTAGTTCTTGAACTAGCTGTTCAAAGGGAAGTTCTTGATGTGCATAAGCAGCTAAAGCTGTCTCACGTACTCGTTTCACCAACTCTTTAAAACTCAGTTCCCCAGACACATCATTTCTGAGAACTAAAGTGTTAACAAAGCATCCTAGTAAATTCTCAATTTCGCTGTGAGTGCGGTTAGCAACTGGAGTCCCAACTAATAAATCTGTCTGTCCTGTGTAACGATAAAGTAAGGTTTTAAAGGCAGCTAATAAAACTATAAACAAGGTGGCATTTTCCTGTTGCCCTAAAAATTTCAGTTGATTAGTTAATGTTTCTGAAATGGTAAAATTTACCCGCGCACCTTGAAAACTTTGTTGTAGAGGACGGTTATAGTCTGTTGGTAAATTAAGAATTGGTGGCGCATCTTTTAGTTGCTGCTTCCAATAATTCAGCAGATGTGATTTATTTTGTAAAGATTGTTTTTGCCACAATGCAAAATCTGCATATTGGATGGGTAATTCTGGTAGTGGGGAAGCTTCACCATGACAAAATGCTTGATATAGTGCTGCTAACTCTTGATAAAAAATGCCGCTCGACCAACCGTCAAAAATAATATGATGTATACTCAAAAATAAAATATGTTCTTCTTCTTGTAATTGGATGAGAAAAATTTTGAATAGGGGAGTTTCAACTAGATTAAATGGCTGCTGAGAATACTCTAATACAAGTTGTTTAACTTTTGCCTCTTGCTCAGGTTTTGACAATCCTTGTAAGTTGATAATAGGCAGTTCTATTTTTAGTGTAGGCGCAATTTTTTGTACAACTTGCTCATCTATAACTTGAAAGCTCGTGCGAAGAATCTCGTGACGCTTAATAATTTCGTTAAGGCTTTTCTCTAAAATATTTATATCAAGTTGACCCTGCAAGGATAACATATTTAACTCGTTGTATGCAGTTAAATCTGGTTGTAACTGTTGCAGTAGCCAGAATTTTTCTTGAGTTAAAGATAAACTCAAGGTATCATCTGCTTTTCTTTGAGAAATCGTCAGATTATTCTTTAAATTGTTTTGGCTTTTTTGTTGTTGTAAACGTTTTTCTAATAAGGCTCTTTGTTCTGGAGACAAAGCGGCTATTCTTTCATTTATATCTTTTACCATTATGCACCTCAGACAAACAAGAAATTTTGATTTTTACCTTCTTGGTAAGTTAGTTGCTAATTATTGACTCAGTAGGGTGTTGGCTTCTTCACTAGACAGATTTTCAATTTCTGCTAATAGCTGTTCTATATTGTCCATTTCCTCTGATGCTTGTTTTTCTAAAATTACATGAGCCAGTTGACTAACTGTAGGAGCATCAAAGAGGAGGGTACGCAGTGGTAATTCAATTTGAAAAGCTTCTCGAATCCGGGAAATTGTTTGTACTGCTAGTAAAGAATGTCCGCCTAATTCAAAAAAGTTATCGTTAATTCCTACTTTTTCTATTCCAATAAGTTCTTCCCAAAGATTAGCAAGAGTTTTTTCAGTTTCATTACGAGGAGCTATATAAGTATTTTCTTGCAGAGTGCGTGAATGTCTGCTGTTAGATACCTGAAGAGAATTTATTGGCTTTTGAGCTAAGGATAAAGATAAAACTAATTGGTTAAGCTGCTCAATTCCTGCTTGTAAATCTTGGGTGGAAACTATAACTTGTGGTAATGAATTAGCTAAAATGCGGCTAAAGACATCAATTCCTTCTGTGGGTAGAATAGCATTTTTTAAGCTGGTTTCCCGCCAATTTTTGATTTCATTAGGAATAGTGGTATTAACTGCCATACCAATTTTTTGCCAAGCATCCCAATTAATAGCAATCGTCAATCGGTTATTTGTTGTTGTATTCCATTGTGCAAAGGCATCTAAAAAGGTATTGGCAGCACAATAATCTACCTGTCCAAATCCTCCTTGAATTGAACTTAAAGATGAACAGAGAACTAAAAAGTCTAAATCCTGATTTTTGAGGACATTATTTAAAATTATTGTTCCTTGCACTTTAGGAGCAAAAACACTTTCGGCCATTTCTGGGGTTTTGAGTTGAATCATCCCAGCACCAGCAACCCCAGCAGCATGAATCACACCGTTAATTGTACCAAAACGTTGTAAAGATTGAGCGATCGCTCTCTGCATCTGCTCATCATTAGTCACATCAGCAGCAAGTACCAATACTTCTGCACCTAACGCTTCTAATTCTTTAATTTTGTCGTTTTCAGATGTTACCGAACGTCCTAATAAAATCAGTTTAGCTTTTACGGTTCTGGCTAGGTATTCTGCTAAAGTTAAACCCATACCTCCCATACCACCTGTAATTAAGTAAACTCCATTTTGTCGTAAACGGATTTTATCTGTGGTAGCTGGTTCTAGAGAAATCGGTTCAAATGTTTGTACCCAACGGTAATTATTACGGTAAGCAATAATTGAATTTTGTGATTCTGCTGTTAATTCTGCCAGTAGTTTCTCTATAAAATCTTCATTCGCTAATCTTGGTAGTACAATGTCAACCAGACGACAACTTATATTCTGATATTCTTGAGGAATAACTTTACAAGCACCCAAGATAGTTGTTTTTTCAGGATATAATTCTTCATTTCCTGTAATTTTGTGCAGATTGTTGGCAATAACAAAAATTTGAATTTCATCACTTATTTGTTGTTGTCCAATAGCTTGCGCGAGGTAAACAAGACTGTAAAAACCTAAATTTTGAGTTATTTCCCAAGATAAAGCTTGTGATTGTGTAACGCTCCACAAATGAATTATTTGATTAGGTGTTTTATCTTCTTCCCGTAATTCTCGCAGCAAATGATAATAATCATCTGCTTGTTTTGGGTTAATAGTGTAGATATTGCTATCTATTTGCTTAAATTTTTCTCCTGGTTTGACATAAATTATATCTTGTCTAAGTTGTTGTAATCTCTGTCCAATTTCTGAACCTATACCAGATTCATCTATAAAAATTAACGAGTAACCAGAAGTAATCTCTTGAGTTTTAATGATGGGAACTCGTTTCCAAGAAGGAATATAAAACCAGTCAGTAATATTTGCTTTTTTACCAGCTTTACTGATAACTTGCTTTTGTATTTCTGGTTCAATCCAGTAACGTTGACGTTCAAAGGGATAAGTCGGTAAAGGTATGCGATAACGCTGTTCATGGCTATAAAAACCAGACCAGTTTATCGCAAGTCCTGCTAACCACAAACGCCCTAAAGTATGGAGCAAGAAATTAACATCAGATTTTTCTTCCTGGGGATGACGCAAAGAAGGTAATACAACTTGTCCGGCTGCTTGTTGGGTGTGTTGTTTAACAAGAGTACATAAAGTTCTTCCTGGCCCTACTTCTAACAAGATGCTTGCTGTTTCTTGCAACAAAACTGATAAACCAGCAGAAAAATTGACTGTTTGTCGTAAATGCTGCGCCCAATAATTTGAAGATGTTGCTTGTTCTGGTGTAATCCAAGTCCCCGTTAAATTAGAAATAAAGGGAATTTGGGGAGGATTAAGTTTAACTTTTTTCACTTCCGCAGTAAATGGTTGTAACATTGCTTCCATCATTGAGGAGTGAAAAGCATGGGAGGTATGTAAACGACGAGATTCTATTTTTAATGCAGTTAATTTCTGTTGAAATTCATCTATGGCTTCATAACTTCCTGAAACTACACACAAAGCAGGTGCATTACTAGCAGCTAAATCTAAATTTTTAGGCAATAAATCTTTAATTTCGTTTGCTGATGCAGAAACAGAAAGCATTGCACCTGTAGACATTTGCTGCATCAATTTTCCTCGCACAGCTACTAAAGCTAAGGCATTTTCTAAAGACATGACACCAGCTAAACAAGCTGCAACATATTCACCGATACTGTGACCAATCATTACTTGTGGATAAATACCCCAAGACATCCACAGTTGAGCTAAGGAATACTCAATGACAAACAATGCTGGTTGTGCTAAAGATGTCTGTTTTAATTGTTCTGTTGCTGCTTGTTTTTCAGTTTCCTGTGGATAAATAACTGCTCGTAAATCTAAACCTAAATATGGTTTGAGTATCAGGCAACAATTATCTACTTGTTCTTGAAATACAGGCTCAGTCTGATACAGTTCCTTACCCATATCCACATATTGAGTACCCTGTCCAGGAAACATGAAAGTAATAGCGCGTTGTCTGGGTTCCTCAAAATGAGTTAATACTTGGGGATTATCTGGATTTTCTAGGATATTTATTGCTTCTTGGATACTTTGACAAACTATAAAACGACGATAATTAAAAACACTTCTTCCTACCTGCAATGTATAAGCTACATCTGTCAAATCTAACTCAGGATGTTGTTTGAGATGTTGAGCAAGATTTTGAGTAGCAGTTTCTAAAGCTGAATCAGTTTTGGCTGATAAACACAAAAGTTGATATGCACTTTTGACTTTTGATTTTTGACTTTTGACTTGTTCTGGTGCTTCTTCCAAAATTACATGAGCATTAGTCCCACCAATACCTAAAGAACTAACTCCAGCACGTCGCGGGGTAGAAGTTTCAGTCCATTCTGTCAATTTAGTATTGACATAAAAAGGACTATTTACAAAGTTAATTTCTGGGTTTGGTTGTTCAAAATTTAAGCTAGGCGGAATTAATTTATGTTGCAAAGATAAAGCGGTTTTGATTAAACCTGTTACTCCTGCGGCTGCGTCTAAATGTCCAATATTTGTTTTGACTGAACCAATTGCACAGAAAGCTTTTTTATCTGTTTCTGCACGAAAAACATTTGTTAATGCAGATATCTCGATGGGATCGCCTAACGCTGTTCCTGTTCCGTGAGTTTCAATGTAGGTAATGGTTTCAGGTTCAACATCAGCTAAAGCTATTGCTTCGGCGATCGCTTCTGCTTGTCCATTCACACTAGGCGCAGTGTAGCCAACTTTACCAGAACCATCGTTATTGATAGCACTACCTTTGATGACTGCATAGATATGATCACCATCTGCGATCGCATCCGACAACCGTTTTAACAGCACTACTCCCACACCATTACCAATAACTGTCCCTTTGGCTTTCGCATCAAAAGCACGACAATGGCCGTCAGATGATAAGATACCGCCTTCTTGGTGTAAATACCCTGTTTTTTGGGGTATACGCACCGAAGCACCACCCGCCAAAGCCATATCACATTGGTAATTCAATAAACTTTGACAAGCTAAAACGGTTGCTACTAAAGAAGTAGAACAAGCAGTTTGTACTGTGAGACTTGGGCCAGTTAAATTTAATTTATAAGAAACACGAGTAGACAAAAAATCTTTATCATTACCAATTAATTTCTGAAAACTATTAGCTGAACCAATTTGGTCAATATTTAACTTAAAAGATAAATAATTATTTAAACTCGCACCAGCATAAACCCCAATCCGACTTTCACATCTTTGAGCGTCATAGCCAGCATTTTCTAAAGCTTCCCAAGCACATTCTAAAAATAAACGATGTTGGGGGTCAGTCATTTCTGCTTCTTTGGGGTTAAAGCCAAAGAAACCTGCATCAAATAAATCAATGTCTTCTAATACAGACCCAGCTTTTATATAGTTAGGATTATTCAGTAATGATGGATCTACTCCCGCAGCAATTAATTCTTCATCACTGAATTGAGAAATGGCTTCAACTCCATTACATAAATTTTGCCAAAACTCCGTAATATTTTTAGCACCTGGAAACCGTCCAGACAATCCAATAATAGCAATATTTTCCATCACTCAACCTTTCAAATTACTGAATTTTCATCTCTCATTTATCAGCTTTAATGGTTATGGCATAAATGTATTTATTAACCATTTCTACTTTTGTCTTGGTGTAGCAATGCTAAACTACTACTGATTACTGACTTAATTCAAATTACTTAAAACTCTTCCGTTGCTTCATTAATAATTGATTGCGTTGGTTCAAAGCTTCTCTTTGTCTATCAACTCTTTCGCGCATTTTTCCTAAAGTTGTTGGTGCTTCTGACTTTTTACTTAAATGTTCCGCCAATGACTTGATAGTGGGGTTCTGAAAAATTTCCACAACTGACAAATCCCGGTGCAAAATTTCCTTGAGTTTATTGTTTACCTGCACAACTAACAAAGAATGTCCACCAAGGTCAAAGAAATTATCATTAACACCAACCCTCTCTAATTGTAATACCTGTTTCCAAACCTTAGCAATTGATTTTTCTACCTCAGATTCAGGAGCTTGATAATTATTTGCTAATTCTGGACGTAAATTATCCGGTGCAGGTAAAGCACGACGGTCTACCTTTCCATTGGGTGTCAGAGGTAATGCTTCTAAAACTACAAAGGCAGACGGAAGCATATATTCAGGTAGTTTCTCTTTGAGAAAATGCCTTAACTCATTGACAGAAAACTTTGCTTTTTCATTGGGAACTACATAAGCAATCAAGCGATTTTTATTAGCAATAACTACCGTTTCTCGCACATTGGGATATTGTGCTGTTACTGCCTCAATTTCTCCTAATTCAATGCGGAAACCACGTAATTTAACTTGATGGTCAATCCTGCCCAAAAATTCAATTGTTCCATCCGCGCGATACCTTGCTAAATCTCCTGTTTTGTAGAGGCGTTTTTCAGAATCAAAAGGACTAACAATAAACTTTTCGTTAGTTAATTCTGGTCTATTCCAATAGCCTCGTGCTAAACCCACACCACCAATATACAACTCACCAGCAATACCTATAGGGACAGGTTGTAATTGTTGATCTAATATGTATATTTGTGTGTTGGCAATAGGACGACCAATAGGAACAATTCTCTCATTGGTGTTGGCTTGGCATTTCCAGGAAGTTACATCAATAGCTGCTTCTGTTGGGCCATAGAGATTATGTAATTCTGCGTGCAAACGTTCAAAGAAACATTTTTGTAGTTCCCAGGGTAATGCTTCACCACTACAAATTACCCGTTTAATACTCTGACAATTTTCTAGTCCGGGTTCTTCTAGAAACACTTGCAGCATTGATGGTACAAAGTGCAATGTTGTAATTTGCTGCTGGGTTATGAGTTGGACTAAATAGCTTGCATCTTGATGACCACCTGGTTTAGCTATGACTAGAGTTGCACCAGTAAATAAAGTCCAGAAAAATTCCCAAACAGAGACATCAAAACTAAAAGGTGTTTTTTGTAAAACCGAGTCTTTTGATGTTAATTCATAGGTATCTTGCATCCACAGTAAGCGGTTGCATAAACCTTGATGAGTGTTAATTGCTCCTTTGGGTTTTCCTGTTGAGCCAGAGGTATAAATTACATAAGCAATATTTTCTAATTGTACATTACTATCTGGGTTAACTTGACTGTAATTAGCAAATTCTACCCAATCTGTATCTACATTTATAACTTGAGCTTGGTGTGGTGGTAGTTGATCAACTAGATGCGATCGCACTAGCAATAATGATAGTTGAGCATCTGCTAACATGAAGGCTAAACGCTCTTGAGGATAGCTAGGATCTAGCGGTAGATACGCGCCACCAGCTTTCATAATTGCTAATATTCCCACTACCATTTCTAAAGAGCGTTCCATACAAATACCCACCAAAGTATCTGGCTTCACGCCTAGATTTTGTATGTAGTGTGCTAGTTGATTGGCTTTTTTATTTAACTCCTGATAGGTAAGTTGTTGATTCTCAAATACTACTGCTACAGCATCCGGTGTTTTTTCTACCTGCGCCTCAAACAAGTGATGAATACAAGCTGCTTGGGGATAATCAACTTGAGTATTATTCCAATCTACTAGCAGCGTTTGACGTTCAGCAGGTGTCAATATTGGTAACTCGGAAATACGCTGCTGGGAATTACTCACTATACTTTCTAGTAAGGTTTGAAAATGCCCAACCATTCTGTTGATAGTATCGGCATTAAATAAGTCTGTATTGTATTCTATTGTTCCTGTTAATCCTGTCTCAGTTTCCATCATTGATAGCAGGATATCAAACTTAGCTGTTCCTGTCTCCAGTTCCTCAGTTTTCCAGATTGCGTCTGAATCAGCATTCTGAAGCACAAACATCACTTGGAACAGTGGGTTATAGCTTAAATCCCGATTTGGGTGTAAGGCTTCTACTAATTTTTCAAAAGGTAAATCTTGGTGCGTATATGCCTCAATTGCGACCTTTCGCACTCGTGCCAACAATTCTTTAAAGCTGGGATTTCCTGCTAAATTGCTACGCAATACCAAAGTATTGACAAAACACCCGATTAATTGTTCTATTTCAGTACGGTTACGGTTAGCTATGGGTGAACCAACAAGAATATCTTCTTGACCTGTGTAGCGGTATAACAAAGTTTGAAAGGTCGCTAACAAGGTCATAAATAAAGTAGCGTCTTCCCCTTTACTTAACTGTTTGATTTTTTCAGTTAAGGCTTTTGACAATATAAACTTATGCTGCGCTCCTTTAAAAGTCTGTATTGGCGGTCTAGGACGGTCTGTAGGTAGTTGTAATACAGGCAGATTTCCGCTTAATTTTTGTTGCCAATAAGTTAAATGCTGTGCTAAAACTTCTCCTTGTAAATAACTGCGTTGCCAATAGACAAAATCGGTGTACTGCAAAGGCAGTTCTGATAAAGGAGAAGATTTACCAGCACAGAAAGCCTGATAAATTATTGATAGTTCTTTAACTAAAATATTGATTGACGAACCATCACCAACTAAGTGATGCAGCGTCAAAATCAATATTGACTTTTCTGGTTGTAATTTTACCAGTTTTGCCCGTAATAAGGGTGGTTGTCCTAAATCAAAAGATGCTTGAGCTTCTTGAATCGATAAGGTTTTGATTTCAATTTCTTGGTGTTGCTGTTCAAGATGCTGTAAATCAACTTGCGGTACAGTGAAGTTAACAACATCTACAACTTTCTGAACAGGTTCACCATCTACTATTTCAAAGCTGGTACGTAAGATTTCGTGTCTTTGAATAATGGCATTGATACTATTAACTAATGCTGATAAATTTAAATATCCGGGAATGTGAACCGCTACAGGAATGTTATATGTAGCTGTCCCTGGTTGCAGTTGATTTATAAACCATAACTGTTGTTGAGTAAAGGTTAGGGGATGATGATGAGTATTTGTCTCAACTTGAGAAATAGGCAAGTATACATGAGTGTAGTTGCTATTAACTTGGTTGAGGATTTGGTTCGCTAACTCAGCAATACCAGCACCATCAAAGAATTCAGCGACAGATATAGCTACTTCAAAATCAACTTCTATCCGATTTTTTAACTCGAAAACTTTGAGAGAATCTAACCCTAAGCTACTTATAGGTTGCTCTGATGTTATTTGCTCAGGTTTGACTCTCAATACCCTAGCTACTAATTTTTGTAGGTGATAATTTAATAATTGCTGTCTTTGTTGTGGTGCTACTGCTAGTAAGTCGCTGCGGGTGAGAATTGTTTCTGGTTCTGTTGTTTGACTGATTTCTAGAATACTACTACCAACAACTTCTAATGTACCTTCTAAAAATCTAGCTTTTGTGGCTCGACGCTGAATTTTACCACTGGATGTTTTGGGAATTGTGCCAGCTTTGATTAAAATGACTGCATAGACTTGTATTTCATGTTCTGCGGTTACAGCTTGACGAATAGCAGCCGTAACTTCTTCTATATTCGGTTTGGCACGAAATTCTAGTTCTTGTACTACTACTAACTGTTCTTCTTTTTCAACTTCTACCGCAAAGGCTGCAACACTTCCCGCACGCAACATTTTATGGCTGCTTTCTGCTGTCAGTTCAATATCTTGTGGGTAAAGGTTGCGTCCCCTGATGATGATTAAATCTTTTGCTCGTCCAGTAACGAAGAGTTCACCATGATGGAGAAAACCTAAATCTCCAGTCCGCAAAAATGGCCCTTCTCCCGTGTCTTGCAGATATGCGTGGAATGTTTGCTCTGTTTCCTCTGGTCTGTTCCAATATCCATGACCAATACTCGGCCCTGATACCCAAATTTCCCCGACTTCATCAGCCGCACAACGGGTTAAGGTGTCGGGGTTGGCAATCATAATCTGTTGTTGCGGTACAACTTGACCACAACTAACTATTTGAATACTGTTATCTGCGTTATTAGCAGCATCAATTACATGGTTGCATTCTAAAGCGGGTTTTTGTAATGTCTTTGTTCTGACTAATGCAGATTTGACGCTGCCAGATACCATTAAAGTTGCTTCTGCCATGCCATAGCAAGGATAAAAGGCTTCTGGACGAAATCCGCATTCAGCAAAGGTCTGAATAAATCTCTCTAATGTGTCCTGACGAATTGGTTCAGCACCGTTAAATGCTACACTCCAACTGCTTAAGTCTAGAGTTTCCCGTTGTTCGGGGGTAATTTTGTCAACACACAGTTGGTATGCAAAGTTAGGCGCACCACTGGTTGTACCTCGATAATCAGAAATCGCTTTTAACCAACGATAGGGACGCTGAAGAAAGGTTGCGGGTGGCATCATGACACATGGAAAACCTCCATATAAAGGTTGCAGTATGCCTCCAATTAGTCCCATGTCATGATAAACGGGTAGCCAAGTTACAAACTTACTACTAGCGGTATGTTCCATATATTGGCGTGTCACAGCCGCATTGTGTAACAGGTTGCTATGACTGAGCATGACACCTTTGGGTGTGCCAGTAGAACCGGATGTATATTGTAAAAAGGCTAGTGTGTCTTGATTGATTACAGGCTGTTGCCAAGATGCTTCTATGCCTGGTTCAAGGTTATCTGTGGTTAGCCAATGCAAATTATGAATATCAAATTTATCGCTTAATAAAGTTTGCACCTGTGACAATATACCTGATGTCGTCAGGATGATTGCGGCTTGTGCATCTTGTAAAATCGCTAAAATTCTGGGTGTGTTGCGCTGGTTGCGTGGTGGATAAGCGGGAACGGCTACGACTCCAGCATACAGACAACCGAAAAACGCTGCTAGGTAATCTAGTCCTGGTGGGTAAAGGAGTAAGGCTCGTTCACCAGTTAATTTTAGTGCTTGTAGTTGGGATGCGATCGCACGAGAGCATTTGTCCAATTCCTGATAAGTCTGTGTTGCCTCGGTTGTCTCTCCATCTGCTAAAAAGGTAAAAGCTATCTGCTGTGCTTGTATGGAGCTTCTCCAACGAAGAACATCAACAACTGTAGATATTTCCAGATCGGTTTTTAAGCCATTAAAAGGTTGATTCATCGGAATATTACTTTCAACCATTGCTCCCTGCACACTCATAGTTTTTGATTGGAGAGGCCATTCTCTGCTGTTATTTTGCCAACGGAATGATTAACTCTGCGGCGATCGCTTCAGAATGCCCATCAAGCGTAAAAAATTCTTTTTGGGGTTTGTGTTGGAACTTCAGATTTTAAAGTATTGGTGCTTCCAACCCTTTCCTGTTTACAACCAGGATCACCCTTGTCCTCATTGGGTATTGATTTTGATTGGCGGCAATTACTCCAATTTAGCTCCAACAAGTGGCAGTTTGAACTCCACTCATTTGCAAGTTATTTTCAATTAGCTTTTTGCAGTTTAATAAAAACTTTTATCATTTGCAAGGTTTTTTAAATAAATAGAAATTATTGATGGATACAATTAGTATTAACTGATGCTATAGATACCACAGACTTGGTTTGAAGATTAACCGTGTGATTAATTAGTTTGCATATATACGCTTTAACATATACAAACGAGATTTGCATTGTAATTCCTAGATTTCAGTCTAATAAGTCTTCTCAAGATTATTATCAAAAATTGTTACTTGATGACAAATAGTTTGTAATAACTGAGACTTTATTCTAATATATATTGCAAATAACTTTTAATAAGTGCTATGTCGCTAAGTATGAAGCGTAAGCGGCATGACTGGTTGTGAGGACAAGAATGAAACAAGATCGGCTATTTCAAAGCCTGTTACTTACAGGCGCATTTTTTTTGGTGCTAACAACTCCCGCCTTCAGTCAGGAAGAAGGAAAAACAGAAGCACAGCAATCTGATAAAGCTGTCAATTCTGAGAAACGATTATTGAAATTGACTTCAGCACAGCCAGTTGGGTTGAATCAAGAAATTCCCCAACGCGCACAGATGAAGCTGCCCCCAAGAATTCGCCAAAAGCTTGTTCAGTCGCCAGCAACAGCAGTCATACCAGTTACGGGAGTAAAACTAAGTCCCACCGAAAAGGGTGTAGAGATTCTGTTAGAGACTTCCCAAGGGGAGCAATTGCAGGTGTCAGCCAAAAGCGAAGGTAACACTTACATTGCTGATATTCCCAATGCTCAATTACAGCTATCCAACGGTGAGACAACATTTCGTCCAGATCAACCAATTACAGGTATTACGCTCTTAGAAGTATCTAATCAAGATGCCAACACTATCCGAATAACTGTGACAGGAGAATCGGGATTACCAACTGTTGAGTTGTTTGATAGTGACGAGGGTGTGATTTTTAGCTTTACGCCCGTTGTTTCAACGACAACAGCACCAACGCAACCATCACAGCCAGAAGAAACCGAGCAGCCTACGAGTGAAACCACACCTACAGAACAACCAACGTCTGAAAGTGATGAATCAATTGAACTGGTGGTGACAGCAACTCGTACTGAAGAAGATGTACTAAATATTCCGCGTTCTGTCACTGTAATTACTCGTGAACAGATTGAGCAGCAATCTCAGTTAAGTACCAATTTAGCTGATATTCTGGCGAAAACTGTACCTGGCTTTGGCGCACCAACTAATCGTACTAATACATTTGGGCAAACTTTGCGGGGTCGCAATATTTCGGTTTTGATTGATGGTGTTCCGCAAAATAGCAATTTACAATCTATTCCCGCGCAATTGACAACTATTGATCCGAGTGCAATTGAACGGATTGAAGTTGTGCGCGGCCCGAATGCAATCTATGGTGGGCAAGCTACTGGTGGTGTCGTAAATATTATTACTAAGAGGCCAAGCGAGCAAAGATTAGTTTCTACAACAAATATTGGTTTAGATACTTCTTTGACACATTCGGAAGATAGCTTTGGTTATAACCTTTCCCATCAAATTGCGGGTACAGAAGGGAAATTTGACTACACTGTGGGTTTTTCTCTGGTAACAACTGCGGGTTTTTATGATGCAGAAGGCGATCGCATTGCTAACTTTTCCGGTGATGAAGACAGCAGAAAAATCAACGCTTTGGCTAAGGTAGGAGTAGAATTAGCACCAGAACAACGTCTACAATTCACATTCAATCATTTTGATCAAAAACAAAATACTGATTTTGTTTCTGATGAAGCAGTTGATGAAATTCCGGGAATTCAAAAATCTCGCGCTTTGCGGATACCAGCAGGGACAACTGTAATTGGTGCTGATGATGGTAGTTTTATCAAAAACACTTTACTGAGCTTAAATTACAACAACGACAATATTTTTGGTAGCAAGCTGCAAGCTCAAGCTTACTATCGTAATTATGATTTCGGTGGCGGACTTCCTAGTGATAACCGGGGTGGAAGATTAAGAGCGATTACCCAATCAGAAGGAGATTCTGAACAGTTAGGCGGCAGATTGCAAGTTGAGACACCCTTCAATACTCAACAAACGGTCAGCTTACTTTGGGGTGTTGACTATCAGAATGAGCGTAGTTCTCAAAGGTTCAATATTTTCGATCCTGTGGAATTTGACGCATCAGGGGGTCTAGTTTATCGCAAAACTGGCGAGCGGACTTTTGTTCCAGAATATGATTTTCGAGAATTGGGTGTCTTTGGTCAGTTGCAATGGGAAGTTAGTGAGCAGCTGCAATTAAGTGGTGGTTTGCGTTATGTGAATATCGGTGTGAGTTTGGACGACTACACAACCGCAGAAAATCCCCGTCGTAATATTCAAGGTGGCGATCGCAGTTTCGACTCTACAGTATTTAATGCAGGTGTTGTCTACAAATTTACACCGGAAGTTAGTGTATTTGCTAACTTTGCTCAAGGTTTTTCTGTTCCCGATTTAGGTCGTGTTTTCCGCAGACCACCATCAGGTGTAGTCAATATTTTAAACTCTCTGCAACTGACAGAACCCCAAAAAGTAGACAACTATGAAATCGGGATTCGTGGTCAATGGGATAATCTCCAAGCATCATTGTCTGGTTTCTACAACTATTCTGACTTAGGTTCAGCTTTTAACTTTAACGCTGATACTGATTTCCTAGAGACTGTTCGCGCTCCTCAAAAAGTTTACGGTATCGAAGCTGCGGTTGATGTTCAACCTGCTGAGGGTTGGAAAGTGGGTGGTACAGTGACTTGGACAGAAGGCGAAAATGACGAAGACAATGATGGTGAGTATTTAGCACTGAATAGCATCACAGTTGCACCTTTGAAATTGACAGCTTATGTAGAAAACCAAACTCTTAAAGGTTGGAGAAATAGATTACAACTTCTTTATTCTGGTAATCGCGATCGCGCTTTTGAAGATGGGGTTGAAGATGGCAAAATTAGCAGCTATGTCACAGTAGACTACCTCAGCAGCATCAAACTAGGACAAGGGGAACTACAAATAGGTATTCAAAACCTATTTAATAACCAATACTTCCCCGTTTATTCACAATACTTTGCTCCTTTCTTTGATAGTGCTAATTATGCAGGTCAAGGTAGAACTTTAAGCGTTGGCTATCGGATTAGTTGGTAAATCTTTTTATGGGTGAGTTTTTTGCTCACTCATGAAAAATACTTACTTCTGAGACAGATTTATCCAGGCTGGTTGGATTAATTAAATCTATTCGTTCAGATTGTTTTCTATTAGGAAGTTATTGCAAAATAATTATGTTAACCAAATTCCAAGAATAACTGAGCATGCGTACTTTTTTTATCATTTGGTTTGGACAGTTAATCTCAAATATTGGTAGCTACATGACCTATTTTGCTATCAAGCTTTGGGCTTGGGAATTGACAAATCAGGTCACAACATTAGCTCTATTAAGTTTTTTTACATTGATTCCCAGTATTTTGATTACATTAGTTTCGGGATTAATTGTAGACCGTGTAAACAAAAAAATATTGATGATAATTGGTGATACAGTAGCCGCTATATCTACAGTAGTTATCTTTTATCTATACTTAAATAATCAATTAGAAATTTGGCATATTTATTTAACGGGTGCTTTAAATGGAGCTTTTAGTGAAATTCAAGCTTTGGCGTATTCGACATCAATTTCTGTGCTAGTTCCCAAACAGCATTATACCCGCGCCACCAGTATGAATTCTGCTATTCATTACGGTTCAATTATTATAGCTCCAGCATTGGCAGGTGTACTTTATTATGTAATTGGTTTGAGTGGAATTTTAGTTATTGATTTAGTTACTTTTACAATGGCGATCGCCACTGTTTTTACAGTTAATATTCCCCAAACAAAAAACAAAAATCAAGCTCAGGAAAATATTGGTTTTTTACAAGAAATAATCTTTGGTTTTCGCTATCTTATAGAACGTCAGAGTTTATTAGCTGTCATCGCCACTGGTTCATTATTTTGGTTCGTTCATGATATTGGTGCAACCTTGTTTTCTCCGATGATTTTGGCGCGTACAGATAATAATGCCACAGTCTTAGGAAGTATATCTTCTGCCGCCGGATTGGGTGGGGTGACAGGAACTATAATTTTAAGTATTTGGGGTGGTTCTAAACGGCGTATCAATGGCTTTTTGTTAGGAATGATTGGCGCGGGAATCAGCAAAACAGTATTTGGTTTTTCACAAGGGTTAATGATTTGGCTACCAGCGCAGTTTTGTTCTTCGCTGAATTTTCCCATGTTGAGAAGTTCTGGTACAGCTATTTTGTTGAGTAAAGTTAAACCAGATGTACAAGGAAGAGTATTTGCTACAGAGTCTAGTATTCAACAGATTGTGTCTGCGATCGCCGTCTTTATTGCTGCTTTACTGGCTGACCATGTTTTTGAACCTGCTATGATGCCTGGAGGTAGTCTTACTCCCTTATTTAGCGGTTTATTTGGCACTGGAAAAGGTGCAGGCATGGCACTTTTGTATGTGATATCTTCTTTGGGTTTGTTGTGCGTTGGTTTGAGTGGATATGCTTACCCAAAACTACGGAATGTAGAAACTATCTTACCTGATCATGATGCTGAATACTCAGAGTCCGCTAAGACACCTTAAACTTGTACCCAAAGAAACATAAATTATTTTTAGTTATTGATAATAATTCTAAGTAATGAAAATTCTCAACCCTCATTTTTTGGTTTATTATGAACAATTTTTTCTGTGCAGAAGAATCTTGTCAAGCGAAAGAAGACCTTATTGGTACAGCATTAAATCGCCAATACTATGTTTTAATCGAAGTTCCACCACCTTGGACATCTCAACCCTTAAACTCAAAAGGAATTACCAAGAAACTACAAAATTTGCAATCAACTATTAATGAGTCAGAATGTTCTTTGAGGTTGGTATTTATTTACAATGCCAATTATTATCAAATTGGACAAACTCACCTAATTATCTATTATCAGTCAGAAGAATTATCTTCAGGGTATAGCAAGAAAGAATATATCCTATCAAATATTGATGATGCAGTACCAATTATAGAAAATTGTATCAACAATGAAATGTTTGTAGACGTTGAAGATACCAACATTCAAACTAGAGACTTGTTAGTGTGTACTCATGGTAGTCATGATAAATGCTGCGCTAAATATGGGATTCCTTTTTATCGTCAAGCCTTAGCAACAGTAGCCAATTTATCATTATCTCATGTTCGAGTTTGGCAAAGTAGTCATTTTGGTGGACATCGCTTTGCACCCACTATGATTGACCTGCCTACAGCAAGATACTACGGTAGATTAGACCAAAAATCTTTCATTTCTATTTTGACACAAACTGGAGATATCCAATCTTTAAAAAGTGTCTATCGTGGTTGGGGAATTTTACCTTGGCAAGTGCAAATATTAGAAAGAGAGTTGATGTTAAAATACGGCTGGGATTGGTTTAATTACCAAGTTAAAGGTTGTGTAATTGAACAAAACGAAGATGAGACTTTTAACCAAGTAGAGATAACTTTCATTACTCCTGATGATCTGGTTAATCATTATAGATGTAATGTAATTGAAGATGAAAGCAAAACTTTGTTTTTCCGTAGTCAATGTGGACAGGATGAATTAATAAAGTTTTCTCAATTTTCTATCACGGATTTGGGAAAAGTTAATAAAAACTTAGTGACAGTTTAGTTTACAGTAAAACAAGTTGTATGTGGGTTGTGAATTTAGCCCATAATTAAGAAAATGTCAAGTAAAAAAAATCTATTTATCAGGGTGTTTACCCTCCGGCATTGCCGACTTAGTTATCAACAGATTAAGTTAATTCTATTCAGCGTCATCACAGCTTTAATAGTTATTGGTTGTGGAGTAAGTAATCCAAAATCTGTCACTCTCAAAGCTGAAAATACCACTTCGCAAGTGCGAGTAGTAAAACACGCTATGGGTGAAACAAAAGTACCTATACATCCACAGCGAGTAGTTGTCTTAGGTGGCTTAGACAATGTTTTAGCTTTAGGAGTAAAACCAATTGCATCTACAACATTAGGCGATTATAATTTTCCTGATTACTTAGAAGATTTAACAATAGGAATCGAAAAAATTGGTACTAATGGTCAACCCAATTTAGAAAAAATTTTATATCTCAAACCAGACTTAATATTAGGTCTTTCTTGGGATGCTAAACTGTATGGGCAACTATCCCAAATTGCCCCAACAATTTTAGCAGATGAAGACAGAGAATGGAAATATTGGTTAAAAAAATACGCAGAAGCACTGGGAAAAACAGCAAAGGCTGAACAATTATTGCAAGCATATAATCAAAAAATAGAGATTCTGCGTCAAACAATGGGAGAAAACCTTGACCAAACAAAAGTCTCTTTAGTTAATTTTTGGGCTAATTATACTCGTCTTTATATGAATGAATCCTTTGGTGGGTCAATCCTCAAAGAAATTGGTTTACCTCGACCTAAATATGAAGATAAAGATAAACATCAGGAAAACATTTCTTTAGAATTAATTCCTCAAATCGGTGGGGATGTGATTTTTTTAATTCTGGGAGGACATAATGAATTAAGGTTAAAACAATTCACAAATCATCCTTTGTGGTCACGCTTACAAGCTGTACAACAAAATCGCGTTTATCCAGTTTCAGGTGACACCTGGATTGCTGCATGGGGACTGATTGGTGCTAATCGAGTTTTAGATGACTTGTTAAATTATTTGCCTTGAATAAAAAAATTGCTGGATTGCGGGGTTGACAAACAGAGCAAACGCATTTAATTTTTATCAAACTAAATTAAAAGTATTTAACAACTAGAAAAAACAATTTAATGTGATGAAATCAAACATATCAAGTTACAACTCTTGGGTAACTTGCCCCAAGCCAAATCCTTTGGCGGCTTTGCGTTTATTTTGTTTTCCTTATGCGGGTGGTAGTTCTTTGATTTTTCGCCCTTGGTGTGACTTTTTACCTGCATCTGTAGAAGTTTGTGCAATTGAAATTCCCGGACGAGGGAAGCAAATCAACTTAGCACCATTTAATCAACTAGAGCCGCTTGTGGATGCGATCGCCTCCTTTATCCACCCATATTTAGATAAACCATTCGCATTCTTCGGTCACAGTATGGGTGGGTTAGTAAGCTTTGAGTTAGCCCGTATACTTCGTAAAAAGTATAGTTTTAGCCCCGTTCACCTATTTATATCTGGTCGTCGCGCCCCACACATTCCCAATTTAGAACCACCAATTTATAATCTCCCCGAACCCGCTTTTATAGAAGAACTGCGCCATCTCAATGGTACACCAAAAGCGGTATTAGAAAATGCAGAATTGATGCAGCTATTTCTGCCCATACTCAGGGCTGATTTTGCTGTATTGGAAACTTATATTTATACTCCTGAACCACCTTTAGAATGTCCCATTACTGTTTTTGGGGGATTACAAGATTCCAGGGTTGGTTGTGACGAACTGCAAGCATGGCAAGAGCAGACAGAGGCTGATTTTAATTTATATATGTTTCCCGGCGACCACTTTTTTCTGCATTCTGCCCAATCTTTGTTACTAAAAAATTTGGCTGAATCTTTGACACCTAATTTACCTACATAAATTTTAGATGAAAACAACTATTACAAATAAGCTGAATGTCTAACCGAAATATTAACCATTTTTGTACAAGCATCGGAAACTACGCTCACCACCATAGAAGTTGTTTTGTTGGTATTTTGAACACAAAAAATGATTGGTTTTGCCAGCAATACTTTGTGTGTTTGCTTGCCATGTTCATGGTCGGTTATTCTTTGCCTACAATTGCATCAGAAGCAAATCCTAGTCAAGCTGATGAATTAGAAATATTACAAACTAATATTACACAAAATGATTTCAAAATTATCGAACGATTAGTTACTATTGCCGAGCGGAATTCTTCTGAGGTACTAGAGGCAAAATCTGCTATGGGATGGCGTGCTTTTCAAGACGTTGTATCTATAGAATTATCCCCTTCTCTGACTACTACCAATTACAACTCACCTGATGATCCTGAAGAAAGGGAAAGTAGTTTTTACTTCAGCATTTCCCTTGATCCCATGAAGTTAATTAGTGCTTTTCAAAAAAAACCAATATTTAAAGCTCGTTTGCATGAAGCCAAGCAGCAGAAACGATTAGCTGTGATTCGCTACTACTTGGCTTATCTCCAGGCTCGTCAAGCAGTCAAAATCGCAGCTTATCGTATGCAAAATTTCACAAATAGTCAGCGTATTGCTAGCCTGAATTCTCAAACCAACCCTCCCCACAGTCTGAAAAGTCTTGCCAATGCTGACTATGTAGCAGCAGCAACAGAAATGCTCAACAGTAATGCACAGGAACAAGCAGCTTTGGCAGAATTGGCAGCTTGTGTTGGTTTATCTACATCGGCAATGATGACTGTGATCAATGGGCGTTAATCAAAGTCTCGTGTAGGGTGCGTCAGAAGCGATAATTGGGTAAAAAACAACAGATTTTAAACATCTGACGCACCCTACTAATGTGCCAGTGGCGTAAGTCCCAAATTAGGACTAAGAAATTTAGCCAAAAAGTTACTAATCATTCAGATTTCCAGGGAATAGAAACACAAAATCAGTAAGGGGGCTTGCTATTGCATCCCTCGTGATTCCAGTTTTTCCCCCTAGAATGGCTGGGACTGATGTTTTTTCCTGCTGGGAAAGTTTGATGGTTGCAGATGAATACAGGAATAATCGAACCTTACAGTGATGGATTTTTAGAAGTATTACCAGAGGGTGAAGACAGCGACTATTGGCAGATTGTGGCCATACATATTAATGGCCAAGCCTACTGTCCTACACCTCAGCTTTATCGTTCAGAAAAACTCGCATTAGCAAAAGCAGCACAAATTTATGATTGGCTAGTTGAACATCCACCAGAAATCAGTCATGGGGTTTGCTATTGTTCTCTATTGAAACTGATTCTCTGGCAACAACCAAAGCTATGTTAGGTGAAGCGGAGGTGATGCGCCTGGAAATGGTCTGCAATCCACATTCAGGCGATCGCTGGCGGTTTGGTTACTTCTACAATCCTCAGCTTGATTTTTATCCCCGTCGTCTACACCATTTAACTGCGTTGGGCAGGAAAGCCCGCCCTTCTGTATGCTTGATCAAACCATGCAAAAAAATTTCGTTTTGTTTGGGGTCGAAATCGCTTGACTTTTTGCTCTAGGAGTGATATTTTTATAATGGGAATGCGTGCTTACAAAAAAATTTTGCTCACACCCGATTATGTATGATGTCATTATCTTACCACGTTCACCCCGACCTCAACCCCAAAATCAAAAATTTTTTTTGATAAAAACTTATAAAAAATCTAGACAAGAATAACTGAAACTTATTAATCGCAGAAAACAACTGACTTTGATAAAGATAATAGTACCAGAAAGGAGAGGTAATACAGATGGCAGAGGCTAAAAACGTACTTGGTACAGACTTAGAGGTTTGCTGTACTTCGCCCATGACTGGGTTTTACCGTGATGGGTTTTGTTCTACAGGTGCTTATGATGTCGGAATGCACGTTGTTTGCGCTCAAGTCACGGCAGAATTTTTAGAGTTCACTAAATCACGAGGTAACGACCTCAGCACACCTGTTCCTGAGTATAATTTTCCTGGATTAAGGCCGGGCGATCGCTGGTGTTTATGTGCATCTCGTTGGCAAGAAGCCTTAGAAGCTGGGGTAGCTCCTCCGGTTGTGCTTGCAGCCACCCACGCTAGAGCCTTGGAAGTCTGTAATTTAGCAGATTTAAAAAAACACGCTCTCAAAGCTAAAGACGAGATTTAACGAGATTTTAAGTGAACACTGGTAAACTACAGAAAACTTAGGGGTTGAGCAAATTTCAAGCCATGCCCACCCTACAAAAATTGTTATGGTCTTTTGTAGGGTGCGTCAGAAGAGATAATTTGGTCAAGTTGAACAGATTTTCAACATCTGATGTCATGTCCGTTTAAATAATTATCATATCTGTTGGGGTAGGGAACAGGGAACGGGGAACAGGGAACAGGCAACAGGCAACAGGGAACGGGGAACGGGGAACAGGGAAGAAGAAAATATCAGCATCGAAAACTTATCATAAGTAATTAGCCGGACATGATATGACGCACGCTACTAACTGATATCTTGCACCATTCTCAATAACCGTAGGGCGATGCACTGTCCACAAGGTAAAAATAAGGGTTAGAGCGTATTTTCAGCAGTGCATCGCCTGAGTTTATTTGCAATAAAGCAACTGGTGCAAGATGTAAGCTAATGTGCTAGTGAGGTACAGTCAATGGACGCAGATATACGCAGATATACACAGATAAATTTATATTTGATTAGACTAGAAACCGCTATTTTGAATTAAAAAGAGTGAGCAATGCTCACTCAAAATATAATCAGGAAAATCTGATTGCAAGTTAAATTTCTGCTAAAGCATCAATAGCTGGCCCGTTGATGACTTTACCTTGGGCATTAAAGCGCGAACCGTGACAGGGACAATCCCATGTTTGTTCGGAAGAATTCCAACTGACAATACAATTGAGATGGGTACAAACTGCGGAATGTTGGTGTAGTTTACCGCTTTGATCACGATAGGCAGCGATTTTATTTAAACCACTTCTGACTACTGCGCCTGTACCGGGGGCAATTTTTTCTACATTGTCTACTTCTCCTGGTGTCACCCAATCTAAATATTGAGAAGCTACGTTAATATTTTCTGAGATAAAATCACCAACTGCACCGACTCTAGCCCTTGAGGGATCATAAACTTCTGCCCAGGTGTTTTTTCTCCCCAAAATCATATCTGATAACAAAATTCCGGCAATTGTACCGTGAGTCATCCCTAAACCAGAGTCACCTGTAGCGATGTAGATATTATCTGTGTCAAAGGGGTTTTTACCGATGTAGGCGATGCCATCATCAGCGTTCATTACTTGACCTGACCAACGATATAAAATATCTTCTACCATTGGGAAGCGTTCTTGTGTCCACTGCTGGAGTTTGGCATAACGTGCGTCAGCATCGTCAGCTTGTCCGGTTTTATGGTCTTCACCACCGACTATTAAGATATCATATTGCTCATCTAGATTTTGTAGACGCACGTAATGGTAAGGGTCGAGGGTATCCCAATATAATGCTTGAGTCACCGAACCACGAGGCACTTTTGCACCAATGACAAAGGTGATGTAAGCAGCTTGCTTGAAGTGCATAGTAGCTAAGTTGCTAATAGGTGAGTTGGTTGCTACTACTACAGCGTCAGCAGTTACTACTTTACCGTTGCTGGTTTCCACACGGGCTGTTGCACCACCTTGGATTTTTTCGACGTGGGTGTTAGTATAAATTCTACCGCCATAATTTTCTATGGCTGCAACTAATCCTGTGAGATATTTGAGTGGGTCAAATTGCCCTTGTTGGGGAAAGCGTAGACATACGCCTGTGTCAAAACCTGTGAGTGGTGCTTGTTTGACAAGTTCGACATTAGTCAGTCCAGCACGATGGGCGGCGGCCAATTCTCGCTGCATTTCGTCTAAGGACTGAAGGTCGGGCGGAAACAGATAGCCGTTTAGTCTGGTAAAATCACAATTGATATGTTCTTGGGTGGCGATCGCTTCTATCGTATTAATTGCTGTCAGATGACTTTCGGCAATTAATTTAGCACGTTCTTCTCCGTGCATGTCCTCTAGTTCATAGTAGCGATAACTCAACACGTTGGATAAATGTGCTGTAGTGCGTTCTGTTTGTCCTCCACCTACAGCCCCATCATCTAATACTACTACAGATTTACCGGCACGAGAAAGCATATAGGCGGTTGACATCCCCGCCATCCCTGCACCTACAATACAAACATCTGCATGGCTGTTTTCTATCAGTTCTGGTTGTACTGGTACGTTTGCCGTGGTCATCCACACAGAAATAGTTTTTCCAGAATCACTTTGCATAGAGCTTTTATGATTATGAACTCCCTGCTAGCAATGAGAAAATTTTGCATTTTTCTGCACTGACACTAGCAAGGTTGAGCCTGACTTAATACTATTTACTTGTGGAATTTTAGACGGTTATTTTTGTTGAATATATCTATAGTTCGATAGAATTAGATAATCTACTTTAATGAGGATGTAATACTAAGATTTTTTTTGATAAGTGATTATGTTCTGGCGGTTGAAAAAATTTTCCTCTCCATGTCAATAATATCTATAAACATAGCTACACCATTAATAATTAATTATTTCTGGCGACAATTTTGATTAAATCTAGGCATCTAATTTGATGTTTAAATTATTTGTATTTTTGGCTTTATATAGCTTACATGAATCAATGGTTTATCGGGTTGATTTATACCTCATATCATCGGGAAATGCGCTTAATTCGTAACTGTAGCAATATTATATATCACATTCAACCTATGTATTAAACACAACATTAACTAGAATTTATATGAGAATTTTGCACATCTATAGATTTTTTATATGTTGATCATATATCCAGTAAATCTATAGGAATAGGGGAGTAAAGAGTGCTGACTAAAAATTACTCGCCTCTAGGTTCTAACTTGATACTACAAAAGTGCAATTAAAAATGTAAAATTTTATTGATTTATTTTTGAGATTGTAAATTACTGATAAATATTATCATATCTTGCACCATTCTCAATCAGAATAGGTGGGCATTGCTATCAATACAATGCTCAGGATTTGAGGGCATCTCAAGCAACGCCCACCCTAAAAATTTTCAACAAGCAACTCTTGCAAGATGTGTATAAGCAAAAGTAGAGATGACTGACTCGGCAGACGGCTGAGTTATCAAATTATATATATATTTTGATAGATATAAAGTTTAATAAATCAAGGTATTCTATATAACGCCAAAAAATATATGTTAAATGTAAAACATACATAATAACTATTGCCATTTCAATAAATGCGGTTTTAGAGATATCAATGTTAGAAGTCAACCGCTTGCGACTACAAGTCAGACATAATTCACTGGTAACAAACGTTGCGAGTGCGATCGCCATTTTGGTGGGTAGTTTGGTACTACTCGGCTGGTGGCTGGATATCGAAGTGATCAAAAGAGGCTTCCTAAACTTTCCAGTGACAATCAAACCAAACACAGCACTATGCTTTGTGCTGACTGGTGTTTCCCTATGCTTGCTGACATTAAGTAAGGTGAGGGTTGATTCCCGGAACTTAGAAACACAGCCCAGGAAGAAGCTGAAGAAAAACTACTTGTGGGTGTCGGAAGTTTGTGCTGTCACTGTCATCCTGATTGCTACTCTCACCCTCAGTCAATATATCTTTGGTTGGAATTTAGGGATTGATCAGTTGTTGGTGGATAACTTGTCTACCCCAGTGACAACGTATCAGGCAAGAATGGCGTGGAATACAGCTCTAAATTTTCTGCTGATTGGTACTGCCCTGGAAGTGTTGATTCATCGCCAAAATAAACGCAGCTATTGGTACGCGCAACTGCTGACTTTAATTGCTGCCGTGATTGCCCTCCAGGTAGTCTTATGTTATATCTACAGAGTCGAATCTTTCTATAGTCTGACCATCTATCAGATTACCTGTACGTCTTTATACACAGGAATATTATTTATAGTGCTGTGTATGGGTATTTTGTGGGGTTGGGCAGAACAGGGATTGATGAAGATAGCAACCAGTGATACCTATGGCGGGAAAATTTTCAGGCAGTTTTTAGGATATGCGATCGCCGTGCCTTTGGTGCTAGGGTGGTTGATTGTAGAAGGACAAAGAACAGGACAATATAGCCCATCTTTTGCAGTGGCAATATTTGCGGTGATCTTGATGGTGATGTTTGCCATTGTGATTTGGCAAAGTGCCATAATTATAGAAAGGTTGAGTCAGCAAGGCGATCGCGCTCAAGCCACAGTCAAAGCCTATGAAGCAAAACTGAGAAGTTTTGTAGATGCCAACATCATCGGCATTACATTCGGCGACATTGACGGCGGAATTCACCAAGCCAACCAAGCATTTTTGGCAATGGTGGGTTATACCCCAGAAGATTTATTAGCAGGTCGGGTAAGGTGGGATAATATAACACCGCCAGAGTATCTCCCCCTAGATGAGCAACATATAGCCGAAGCCCAAGCTAACCCTCAAGGTGCTTGTACACCCTACGAAAAAGAATATATTCACCAGGATGGTAGCCGCATTCCTGTGTTAGTCGGTTACGTACTCATGGGAGAACAAAAACAAGAGACAGTAGCCTTTATTATCAACTTGCAAGAATCGAAACAAGCCCAAGCAAAAATCCTGAAACTCAACAAAGATTTACAACGCCGCATTGTAGAATTACAGACATTGCTAGAAGTCATCCCCATTGGCATAGGCATCGCCGAAGATCCACAATGTCAAAGCATTAACGTAAATCCCGCTTTTGCCAAGCAACTAGGAATATCGCTACAGACAAATGCTTCTCTGACTGCTCCCCTTGCCGAAAAACCGACACAATTTCAAGTTTACCGTCAGGGTAAAGAACTGTTACCTGAAGAACTGCCGATGCAGTATGCAGCTACTCATGGAGTGGAAGTCTTAGATTTTGAAGTTGATGTAGTGCATGAGAATGGTGAAATCATCAAGTTGCTGGAATATGTGGCACCATTGTTTGATGAAGAAGGTAAGACTAGAGGCTGTATCGGGGCATTTTTAGATATTACAGAGCGCAAACAAGCAGAGGAACAGTTGCGAAATCAGCAACAATGGCTAGAAGAAGTCTTAAATTTCATGCCGATACCACTGCTATTGATTGAACCAGGAACAGCACGGGTAACTTTTGCTAATCGTGCGGCGGATGAATTAGCAGGGGGCGAATTTCCCAAAGGTATACCAGCCGCAGAGTATCACACAGCCTATTACTGTACAGATGCAGATGGTAATCTGATTCCTAACGAGCAAATGCCAGGGGTGCGGGTAGCGCGTGGAGAACGTCTGCATGGCTTTGAGATGGACTGGCACACTAAAAATGGGATTCGTTCTTTATTGATATTTGCTGATACCCTACCCGCCATACACGGCTACCCAGCTACCTGTATAGTGGTATTTCAAGAGATTTCCAATCTCAAGCAAGCAGAAAAAGCCCGTTTACTCAACTATCAAAGATTGCAATTGCTGTTTAGTACCGCCAGTGATTTGCTATCTAGTCAGGAACCATTGGTACTGATTGATAGTTGCTTTGACAAACTAGCTCAACAGATTGAACTGGATGTTTACATCAACTATTTAGTCGAACCAGAAAATTCTCAGGTAATGCGTTTAGCCGCTTATCGAGGTTTGTCTCCAGAAATAGCAACACAACTGGAATGCTTACCTCTAGGACAAGCAGTGTGCGGTATTGTCGCTCAACAGCGTCAGCCTATCTGTGTAGAAAGCGTACAGGAATCAAATGATTCTACTACAGAATTACTGCGATCGCTCGGTCTGACGGCTTATTACTGTTACCCATTGACAGCCCAGGGGAAAGTTTTAGGGACTTTGAGTTTTGGGAGTCGTACTCGCACTGTATTCACCGAAAATCAAAAGGGCATGATGCAAGCGGTGTGTGATCAAATTGCGATCGCTATGGAACGCGCCCAGTTGATAGCTTCCTTACAGCAACAAACTGAGCAGCTAACACAAGCCAATCGCATGAAAGACGAATTTTTGGCTATCCTTTCCCATGAATTGCGATCGCCTCTGAATGCTATCTTAGGCTGGGCGCAGTTGTTACAATCCCGTCAACTCAATGAAACTCAGACAGCAAAAGGCTTAGAAACTATCGAGCGCAACGCCAAGGCGCAAACCCAGCTAATTGAAGATTTGCTGGATATTTCACGCATGATTAGAGGTAAGTTACGTCTCAATGTTTGTAATTGTAATTTAGTATCCATCATTCATGCAGCCATTGAGAATATTAACCTAGCAGCTAAAGCCAAAGAAATTGATGTGCAACTTTCCTTATCCCCACAGTTGGAATCACTGCACCCAGAAAATAACCAATTTCTCGTTTCTGGTGATCCTGAAAGGTTACAGCAAATCATTTGGAATTTGCTGACAAATGCCATCAAGTTTACACCCAGAGGTGGCAAAGTAGAAATTAGACTCGCTCAAATTAGTGAGAGTGCAGCAACGCCTAATTACAACTATGCTCAAATTCAAGTGATTGATACAGGTATTGGGATTAATCCCAGTTTCTTACCTTACGTGTTTGATCGATTTCGCCAAGCCGATAGTTCTAGTACCAGAAGCCACGGCGGTTTAGGTTTAGGTTTAGCAATTGTCCGGCATTTAGTAGAATTGCATGGTGGTACAATCCATGTAGATAGTCTAGGCGAAGGACAAGGTGCCACCTTTACCGTCAAGCTGCCACTGCTAGCTTGTTGTCACGTTGCGATTGCACCAACCACTACAACAGCAGAAAATGTCACTCCTTCACCAGAATACCCTCATTGTTAGGTGTGCGCGTACTGGTGGTAGATGATGAGGTAGATTCTCGTGATTTGGTTAGCACAGTTTTGGAAAAATGTCAAGCAGAAGTCCGAGCAGTGGCATCAGCACCAGCCGCATTACAGATGATTAGCCAGTGGCAACCGGATGTGTTAGTTAGTGACTTGGTATGCCCTAGGAAGATGGCTACTCCTTAATTCGGAAACTGCGATCGCTACCGCCAGAACAAGGTGGTTATTAGTCATTAGTCATTAGTCATTAGTCATTAGTCATTAGTCATTAGTTATTAGTTATTAGTCATTAGTTTTTCTCCTCTGTTTCCCCAGTTCCTACTGAGAGTTGGGTTTTTGTTGCAGGCGGATTAATGTATTGTAAACCTGTCTTTTTAAATTATTGTTATTTTGCAGTTCCATTGTGATAGTATTAAATTTCTGAATAGTCAGACCATTATCTTCGACAATTTTTTGTGATTGATTACAGTAATTAATTGCAATATCTCTAGCCTGACTGGGCAAACCATTCATACTCTTAGGATCATTACAAACTATCTTGGGAATCTCAGCATTACCAATAATTTTTTTAATTTCTCCAAAAGCTTGCTGACGGGCTGGCTCCATAGCTAAAACAGCTTGGGCGTAGTTAGTAATTTCAAGATTATTAAGTGAGCTAACTTGAGCATTAACTTTTAAACTACCAAAAACAAAACTAGCACTGGTAATCATGCCAAGAAATAGAGTTTTGGTAAGTATATCTTGCATTCTAGTTTTGTTAATCAAATTAGCAATCTTCATCATAAGGTGTGACGCAGAGCGACAGCAGGGATATAGTAATAACTGTGAATTATTTTCGGCGTGAGAAGTTCCAGAGAAACTGATAATCTGTGGTGGTATTTACTGTCAATTACGTCGGCATACTTGGCATAATTCTATGACTTTAGTTTGTAGTGTTGATATTTCCCCGGAGCCTTGTTTGAGACTAAACTCTAACTCTAGTAGTAGTGGTAAACAAGACAGAAGTTGCCTCAGAGAAAGACTTTGCACTTCTTGCTGTAAAAAGTAGACACGCTTAGGATTACCCACTTCAGCAGCTTGGGCGATCGCTTGAGAATTACGTTCACCACTTTCCATCATCAGTTTCACCCATAACCAAGTGCGAAATTGACCAATGAGAGTAGCAACTATGCGTAATCCCGGCTCGGCGGCATTGATTAAATCAGCCAAGACAGTTAAAGCCTTGGCGGTGTCTCCTGTTCTAATAGCTGCCGCTAGTTGCAGACTATTTTGGGTATGATTTCTGACTAACAGTGCAACAGTATCTACATCTATAGGTTGATGACCACCTTCAGCATAAAGACGTAATTTCTCACTTTCATTGTAAAGCAGACGTGTATCATTACCTACAGCTTCCGCTAAAAATTCTGCCGCTTTAGCTGTGAGTTTCACGCCCACAGTTTGAGCAGCTTGGTTAACAGCTTGGATGAGTAACTCTGTCTTCCAAGGTGGAATGAGGGGAAACTCCCGAAACTCAGTAGCAAACTGTTTTAACAACTTTGTAGCCTTCAAACGCTCATCGGGTTTGTTGCGGGAAGTGAGTAATAAACATGAGTTGTCAGGAATAACTGACAAAGTACGAGTTAGTTCCGCCAAGACATGATCAGGACACTGCTGACAAACAGTAGTATTAATTAACCATACCAAACGCCCCCCAGCACCAAAGGGTGGAGTCATAGCTTGATTTAAAGCCGCAATGATAGCATCGCTTTGTTCGGGTGGAAAACAAGTATAGTTAAAACTAATCCAGAGGGGATCGAGGATGCGATCGCGTAACTGCGACACAGCTTTTTCCAAAGCAAAATCATCCTCACCCCAGTAAACGTAGATAGACATTTTGACACCTGGAGGAGAGCAGAGGGAGCAGGGGAGCAGGGGAGCAGGGGAGCAGGGGAGCAG
>NZ_CAWMSA010000067.1:196757-200619 GCF_963870205.1 Anabaena sp. CA = ATCC 33047
TGACCAATGACTAATGACCAATGACTAATGACTAATGACTAATAATTAATGACTTGCTTGTTAACGTAGTTCTATTTTCCCTAAAATCAATCAAGTGAGAGCGCGAGGCAACAAAGATTGGACGACAACTACCAAACCTACTTAAATCGGGTAGCACGGATGACGCTACCAGAAGCTTATAAAACCCAGGTGCAGCATATTCAGGAATCCTATAAATTTCAGCCATCAGGGGAATCTAGAGTTGCAGTATCTTTTCCTGGTTACACACTAATTACCTCCACGGCGACAGAAGACTCAGAAAACTCGGCTTTCTACGCCACATTACAAGGGTATCAACAGGAAATTTTACAGTTACCTGGCAATAAAGATTTAATTGTCCCCCTACCTGCTGGCAGTTTCCACTTAACCTTAGCAGATTTGATTTGGGACAGTGCTTATCGTCATGCTTGTGAAGAAAATCCTCAATTTGACCAACAATTACGCTCTTGCATAGCCGAAACATTTCAGCAGTATCAAGAATCATTGACAAAAGAGAGTCAAGGCATTACTTGGAAAGTGCTAGGAATAGTGCTGATGCCCAGAGCTATAGGAGTGTGTCTAGTACCCAAAGATGAAAACTGCTACGAACAGATTATTAAATTTCGCCGTACAGTTTATCAAAACCCCAAATTAATCGCTTTGGGAATTGAACAACACTATCATTTCACAGCCCATGTTACCTTGGGTTATTTTGGAGCCATCCCAGAAGATTTAGACAGAATAAAATTTGTTGACTCACTGACTGAGTTAAATAAAAAATGGATGTTTGACCTACCAGAAATTTCCATTAGTCGTGTTGAACTCAGAAAATTTGACGATATGACACGTTATTATCGTGAGCCAGACTGGCCGATTTTAAAATTTTAATTGAGGACTGGGGACTGGGGACGGTTGACGGTTGACGGTTGACGATTAACTGTTGACTGTTGACTGTTGACTGTTGACTGTTGACTGAGAAAGATTTCTACCTTGTCTACCTCATCCTCCTCATCCTCCTCATCCTCCTCATCTCCCTCCGCTCCCCTGCTCCCCTGCTCCCTCATCTCCCTCCCCAATCGCGATTTTGATATGCTAGGTAAACGGCTTCTAAAAGCACATCGGGAGAAATATGTGCTGGTAAAGTTTCGATTTTGAGAATGGCTTGAAGTTGTTGGGATAATTTCAAAGCTAGTGCATTTCTGGCTTTTGTTGCCATTGCACTGCGTCGTTTTAAATACTCACGAATTACAGCAAAATCATCAGGCAATAATATTGATAGGTCGGTAATTTGGAGCAATTCTTCATAGAATGACTTAGCTTGCTCAGAAATGCTGACAGTCTCGGATGTACTGGGTGTATCGGCTTGAATGACAATTGTACCAGCGACTAAATCGCCAAGGCGTTTTTCTTGGGGGCTAAACAGGATTAAAAAAGCTCCAATAAACAGAAATTCGTCAAATGGCCGCAATAAAGCCCGGAGGGTTGCTTGTTGCATTCCTATTGGTCTACCATCGTCACGAACTACGCGAATTTTTGCGGCTCGTTTACCAGGGGTTTGACCTTGCCATAAGGTTTCAAAAAATACAAAATAGCCAGCATAAATGACGAAGCTGACAATAAATGTAATTGCTATTAACCATAAACCAACTGTAGAGCCAAAGATTTGTTGCCAAAAATCAGATAATTGACCAGCAATGATAATCCAGGCAATTAAGAACAGGATTAAAATAGCAGCTAATGCTAAATAATCTATCAATAAAGCCCAAGCACGATTACCAATACCAGCCAGGGTAAATTCTAACTCTACACTTTCGGGTGTGCGGTATTTAACACGGTTAAACAGGTGCATAATCTCAATCTATGCTGGTGGTTAAATTTCGCGATCGCGTAGTTGTAAGCCTAACCCTTCCCGGCGACTGCGTAAGTCGTAGTAAATCACCGCTTTGATAGTTTGCCAAAATGGTACAATCACAGCACCACTACTAAAACTGATAGCTAAGATTAATACAAAATAAAACAAAAGATATATACTAGCTCCTTCTTGTATCAACGGTAAGAAAGCAAGCTGTATAACTCTCGTGAGAATCTGCACCACAATTTGCAGGGGAATAGTAATTAAAAAGGCGACAAAGGAAATTAACAGTATCCGCCAAACGTAACCCTGAGTTAATTCCCAACTACGACTGATAGCTGATGCACCATCAACGTTATCTTCCACAGCCAAGGGTAAATCTACTAAGTAAAATCTTGTGATTAGCCACAAAACGGCTAATAACGTCACAATTCCCACAACAAAAGCAACCATTCCCAACACTACAAAAGTAGCTGGATTTCCTTGCTGAACCACTCCACCGACTAGCAGCCCTGCTAACACCCCTAGGATGCTAAATACAATGACTACACCAATACCAATTCCTATCCCCACAAGAAACAGTAACAGCATCGCCAGCAAAAACTGCCACAAGCGGGAGTTGACGAAACTTTTACCCGATGAGATGCTTTCTGGTTGATTCACCAAGTCACCAAAAGCCAAGCGGGAAATTAGGGATGTGAGAGCATAAAACTTAGCCCATCCATACACAGGAACTAGCAGCCAGAGGTAAGCTTGAAGTGCGAGTAAAAAATAGTCCTTGAGATGAGAACGATACAATCGGATGCCAGCACTGACAACGTTGCCTACACTCAGGGGTTGTATAGGAGAATCAATATTTCCTGCCATAAGGTAGAACTTTCCTTGAAATTACGGGTATTAATTTGAGGCTATCTTAAGGTAAGTTAATTGCTAATATGCCCAAATTTTATGAATATTCAACGTTGGATTGCACGGCGAGAACCAAACTGGCAGCGTTTAGAAGCTTTGTTAAGGCAAGCAGAAACAAAAGGCTTAAAGTCGCTCAAAGCTGGGGAAATTAGCGAATTAGCTAGTTTATACCGTTCCGTAGCCGCAGATTTAGCCCGCGCCCGCACGCAACAAGTTGGTAATATTTTGATACAAAATTTACAATTATTGACAACTCGCGCTTACACGCAAATTTACCAAGGTTCGCGACGACAGGAATGGCAAGCTGTGGTAGAGTTTTACCGTTGGGGATTACCAGAGGTGATACAGCGAACATTCCCATATACAGCTACAGCTACAGGTTTGTTTTGCTTCGGATTGATAGTTGCTTGGTGGTATGCGTGGCGAGATCCGGTATTTATGTCGCTGATAGTTCCAGAAAGCTTAATTTCACAAGTACGAGATGAACATAAATTGTGGATGGGTTCGATTGTGGGGATTGAACCTTTAGCATCTAGCGGCATTATGATTAACAATATCCGGGTTTCCTTTGGTGCGGTGGCTGGAGGAATTACCGCCGGAGTCTTTACGACTTATATTATGGTATTTAATGGCTTATTAATTGGTGCGATCGCTACCTTGGTAGGTCAAAATAATTTAGCTTATCCTTTTTGGGCTTTTGTCTTTCCCCACGGTGCTTTAGAATTACCCGCTATCTTTTTTGCTGGTGGGGCTGGTTTTTTATTAGCCAAAGCCATTTTATTTCCCGGTAAATATCGCCGCCAAGCTGCCTTAAAATATTATGGTTCACAAGCAGTAAAGTTACTATTTGGCATTGTACCACTGTTAGTAATTGCTGGGATAATTGAGGGTTTTTTCTCACCTAATCCTATCGTACCCAACCCATTAAAGTATTTATTTGGTTTAGGATTATTCATAATTTTAGTGATGTACTGTAGCCGCAAACATACATCAGTCAACGGGTAGATTTTTGAACTTTGAATTTTGCGAAAAGTTCTGTAGGCGGGTTTCCCGCCGTAGGAAACTTTTCAAGACGAATTTTGA
>NZ_CAWMSA010000067.1:200682-206898 GCF_963870205.1 Anabaena sp. CA = ATCC 33047
TTGCGATCGCAATGGTTCATCAAACCGAACCCACAGCTATTTTACAGTGTTCTAGTGTGTTAGTAAGGAAGCTTGAGATAAAGCTGTTCGCAACCAAGATTAATCAAACAAATATACTGACCACCTGTCAACTAAAAAGCTTGAAATTAGGCTTTCCAAACCAAAATAGTGCATTTTGAGGTGATATTATGGCACTGATTCGTTGGGAACCATTCCGAGATATTGAACGCTTAGAACCATTCCGGGAAATTGATACTTTACAACGGCAAATGAATCGTCTGATTGAAAGGTTAATGCCCACAGATGGCGGTGAAAGAGGTGGATTGACATTCATGCCGGCGGCTGAACTCGAAGAAACAGATGATGCGATTCATTTGAGACTAGAAGTACCTGGTTTAGAATCCAAAGATATTAATGTAGAAGCCACACCCGAATCGATAGCGATTAGCGGTGAACGCAAAACCGAAACCAAAACTGAAGAAGCTGGTATGACTCGTTCTGAATTCCGGTATGGTAGATTCTACAGAGAAATACCTTTGCCTTATCAAATTCAAAACGACAAAGTACAAGCTGAATACAAAAACGGCATTCTTCGTCTAACGATGCCGAAAGCCGAATCAGAAAAACAAAAAGTTGTAAAAGTTAATCTCGGATAATTTCAGGGAGTTAGGCATATATGTAGAGACGTTGCATGCAACGTCTCTACAAGTCAATAGTTAACAGTTGTTCTGCACCTACACCCTAAAGAGAGGAAATTCTTATGGCAAAAGTAGTTGGCATTGATTTAGGAACAACGAACTCATGCGTTGCTGTGATGGAAGGGGGACAACCAAGCGTGATTGCTAATGCAGAGGGACAAAGAATTACGCCCTCTGTTGTGGCATATACTAAAACAGGTGAACGCTTGGTGGGTCAAATTGCCAGACGGCAAGCTGTAATGAACCCAGAAAACACTTTTTATTCTGTGAAACGCTTTATTGGGCGAAAATTTGATGAAGTCACCCATGAAGCCACAGAAGTTTCTTATCGAATCATGCGCGACAGTCAGGGAAATGTCAAATTAGACTGTCCCGCAGCTAGTAAACAATTTGCGCCAGAAGAAATTTCTGCCCAAGTGTTGCGGAAATTGGTAGATGATGCCAGCAAATATTTAGGAGAAAAAGTCACCCAAGCTGTAATTACAGTCCCGGCATATTTCAATGACTCTCAACGCCAGGCTACTAAAGATGCTGGGAAAATTGCAGGTATAGAAGTTCTCCGCATCATCAACGAACCGACAGCCGCCGCCCTCGCCTACGGTTTGGATAAAAAGCAAAATGAAACTATCTTAGTGTTTGACTTGGGTGGTGGAACTTTTGACGTTTCAATTTTGGAAGTAGGCGACGGTGTATTTGAAGTTAAATCTACCAGTGGTGACACTCATTTAGGTGGTGATGACTTCGATAAAAAGATTGTTGACTGGTTAGCGAGTGAATTTCAACGTCATGAAGGTGTAGACTTGCGGAAAGATAAGCAAGCACTACAACGACTGACAGAAGCAGCCGAAAAAGCCAAAATTGAACTTTCCAGTGCGACGCAAACTAATATCAATCTCCCGTTTATCACTGCCACGCAAGAAGGGCCAAAACATTTAGATATGACGCTGACGCGGGCTAAATTTGAGGAGATGTGTGCCGATTTATTTGACCGTTGTCGTAAGCCTGTACAACAAGCATTGCAAGACGCTAAACTTTCCCATGCGGAACTCGATGAAGTTGTATTAGTTGGTGGTTCAACGCGCATTCCGGCGGTACAAGCATTAGTCCGACAAATGACGGGGAAAGAACCATGTCAAGGAGTTAACCCGGATGAAGTTGTGGCTGTTGGTGCAGCTATTCAAGCGGGTGTACTGTCAGGTGAAGTCAAAGATATTTTACTGTTGGATGTTACACCGTTGTCTTTGGGTGTGGAAACTCTGGGCGGTGTGATGACTAAGATTATTGAACGTAACACTACCATTCCGGTGAAGAAATCCGAAACTTTTTCTACCGCCGCCGATGGACAATCAAACGTAGAAATTCATGTTCTTCAAGGTGAACGGGAGTTAGCTAGAGATAATAAAAGTTTGGGTAATTTCCGTTTAGATGGAATTCCGCCAGCACCTAGAGGTGTGCCACAAATTGAGGTGACTTTTGATATTGATGCTAACGGTATTCTCTCGGTGACGGCGAAAGACCGGGCAACGAACAAACAGCAGTCGATTTCGATTACCGGGGCTTCTACGCTGGATAAACGCGATGTGGAACGGATGGTGAGGGATGCAGAAGCCCACGCCGCCGAAGACCACCAACGTCGGGAACAGATTGATACTAAGAACATGGCGGATTCTTTGGTATATCAAGCGGAGAAACAATTGCGAGATTTAGGTGATAAAGTTAGTGCCAGCGATCGCAGTCGAGTTGAAGGGTTAATCAGTGATTTACGAGAGGCGATTAATCAAGATAACTTTGAGCGAATCAAATCTCTAACCAACGAATTACAACAAGTTCTGATGCAAGTTGGTAGTGCTGTTTACGCCCAAGCCGCAGGAACAACTCCCGACGGTACAACCCCAGGTGAACAAGGTGGCGGTGAAGATGTAATTGATGCTGACTTTGTGGAAAGTAAATAATAGTGAGTGAGTGCTGTTAATCAGATAGTTAAGGCGCAAGCGTTCCTCGTTTGTGCCTTTTCAGCATTAATGTATTTCATTATCTCAACACAATTAATTACACCTAATTAACAATTCTCAGTTTTGATGGCATCCGGCGATGAGCATAAATCTAGAGTAGCAAAAGTACAATATATACACTCTAGTTGGTTTGTTATGAATCTTTGTAAAGAAATATAAAAACAGTGATGACTTAACTCGTCAGCAACAAGTCATTAGTCTTGAGTTTATTCCTCTTACCCCTACAGCCTACTCCTTGTGTTTCTGAGGAGGGAATTGTTTATGCTGTTGCTATTCCATACGCCAAAGAAACGCAAGTAATTAGTATCTAAATGTTGGGAATTAACTATATGCTAAGAAAAGATCCACGCTCACTACTCCCGGTTTATACTATGCCAACTTTGCATTGATTGTGATGCCCAAAATTGCTGATTAAAATCAAGTAGACAACTAAACACACACTGATCCCTGTTTGTTTGCTTGAATAGCTATATTGATAGGATTGAAATACCACCTTCTTGATTATGTCCAGTAAAGTAATTAATGTTAGAGAATATACTGTAAGAGCGCATCAACGTGTAATTCACACTCGCGTTTTTCACTTTGTCTGTAAAGAGTGCAATGAAGCTACAAAACGCGAGACGTATGGCCCTCGTCCTTTATATTGCGAAAGATGTCGCCCGCCCCAACCACCGAAAAAATCGCAGCAGCCAAGTCACAAGGCTAAACCTCGGCCAATGTCTTATACAAGTGATACTGATTTAGGTTGATGAGAAAATAGATGATGAATCCTCAATTACATTTAGAACCCCCTCCCCAAGACTTTCTTTCGCCGTTGTTAGAACTCAGAGACTATTATGCTGGTCTTGTAGAAGAGTACGAAAGTTTATATAATCAGGCGCGATCGCAGCTAGATCATGTACAAGCTTTGTTATCAACCTGGGCTTCTGATTCAGATGACAAAGACCAGATTACAGCTAGTAAAGTCACGCCGCAATTATGCCCATCTCCTCAAGATGAGTCTTCCCTTTCTGCACCTGATAGTGCGGCTTTCGCTGATATGAATGTGTCAGAGTCTAGCCAATCTGACATCGAAAGCTTAGAAACTTTGGAAATAGAAGATACTGCTGCTAGGGTGACAGATGTCAACGAGTCTGCAACCGCCAATTCATCGAATCCCAAAGAGATAACGCCGGAAGATATCAGAGGCGTTGATATTCCCATGTTATCCCAGTATGAATCTCTGAGTCGGATGGAAGCGATCGCTGAACTCTTGGAAGAACATATTGGTACTGTCTGCCATATAGATTTTATTGTGCGATCGCTCTATGGTGAGTTAGAACCTGATGTTTTCCATGTAGTTAAAGGTAGAGTTCAGTCTTCCCTCACACAAGGTAGAGAAAGACAGGCTTGGTTTCGCATTCCTGACGAACCCGGTTGTTATACCCTAGATTTGAGTTTGGTAAATTCTAATCGCACTCATAGGTATTCTCAAGCCGGCAAAACTAAGAAGAAACCTGTGGTTATCCCCAAGGGAAATCATATCCCGATGTTACCAGCCTATGAAGGGCAATTTTTGATTGATGCTCTCACCGCTTTCTTTCACAAACATCCAGGGAAAGTCTTTGGTGTGGCGGAAGTCATCACGGGACTTTATGGAGAATTAAATGATGACGATTTCCGAGAAGTTAAGAGTAAGGTACTCAATGAATTGTCTCGTGGTTATCGTATAGGCAGATTCGCCAGAATTCCCAACAAAGTAGGCTTTTATACTTTGGATTTGAAGCTAGCGGCTAAATCAGGGTGAGGGGATTGGGGACTGGGGATTGGGGACTGGGTAAAAATTATTCTCCCTTGTCTCCCTTGTCTCCCTTGTCTCCCTTGTCTTCCTTGTCTTCCTTGTCTTCCTTGTCTCCCCTGCTTCCCCTGCTTCCCCTAATCTTCCCAGGCTAGAGAGCGTTTAACGGCTTTTTGCCAAGTGGCAAAGTTGGCTATGGCTTGATGTCTTCCCTCTCCAGGCTGAAATATGCGGTCAATTTTTCGTTGGTTTACCAGTTGTGTATAACTATGCCAAAATCCGCTAGCGATACCTGCTGCAAATGCTGCCCCTTGTACGGTTGTGTCGCGCATGGTGGGACGTTCTACGGGAATGCCTAAGACATCGGCTTGAAACTGCATGAGAAAATTGTTCTCACAAGCACCACCATCGACAATTAAACGCTGCATGGGGCTGCTACTAGAGGCGTTGATAGCCTGTACTACTTCTAACACTTGATAGGCGATCGCTTCTAATACAGCCCTGACTAAATGCTGGGGTTGCACACCAGCCGTAATTCCCAAAAATGCGCCTCTGGCGTTCATATCCCAATAAGGCGCACCTAGTCCGCTAAATGCTGGGACAAAGTACACTCCACCATTATCTGCTACTTGCTGCGCCATAGCTTCAGTTTCCGCCGCCGTTTTGATTAACTTGATGCCATCCCGCAACCATTGGATACAAGCACCACTGGTAAACATACTGCCTTCTAGAGCGTAGCCGATATTTAAATTATCTTTTGGATTGGCTTGTGTACAGGCGATTGTAGAAATCAGTTGATTGTGCGATCGCACAATATCCGCCCCAGTGTGAGCCACTAAAAAGCTACCAGTGCCGTAGGTACATTTCATCAAACCGGGGCGATCGCAGCCATGACCAAACAAAGCGGCTTGCTGATCACCTAAAATAGCAGTGATCGGAATAGCCGCACCGAATAACTCAGCATCAGTCACGCCAAACTCACCTAAACTCGGTTGAATTTTCGGTAAGATATGCGCCGGAATCTGGAAAATATCCAATAATTTCTCATCCCACTCGCAGGTGGTGAGATTCATTAACATGGTGCGGCTAGCGTTGCTGTGGTCGGTGGCGTGGACTTTTCCCCCCGTGAGTTTCCATAGTACCCAAGTATCAATTGTGCCAGCGATAACATTATTCAAATCAACGCCTGTTATCTTGTCTAATAGCCATCTGAGCTTAGTTGCAGAAAAATAAGCATCGATAATTAAACCTGTGCGTTGGTATATTTCCTGACTATATCCCTGTGCTTGTAATTGAAGACACAGGGGAGTAGTCCGCCTGTCTTGCCAGACAATAGCATTATGTAATGGTTTTCCTGTGGTTTTATCCCAGAGTAAACAAGTTTCTCGTTGTACAGTCAAACCTATCGCCGTAATTTGAGATGGGGTGATTTGAGACTGAGACATTGCAGCTTGCATCACCCAGCAAGTATCCTGCCAAATTGCTTCCGGGTCATGTTCTAACCATCCCGGTTGGGGATAATATTGTGTGAGTTCTTTATAAGCCTGTCCGACAATTTTACCGTCGGCGTTAAAGATAAAAGCGCGGTTTCCTGTTGTACCTAAATCTAAGGCGAGGATATAGCCGGATGATGTTGTGTTGCCGAATGTCTGCATAAGCCCCTTTGGGGAATTCAAAATTCAAAATTCGTCTTGAAAAGTTTCCTACGGCGGGAAACCCGCCTACAGAA
>NZ_CAWMSA010000067.1:206966-220471 GCF_963870205.1 Anabaena sp. CA = ATCC 33047
GTTAATTGTCAACTGTTGACTGGGTAAAAATCTTCTCCCCCTGCTTCCCCTGCTTCCCCTGCCTCCCTACTGTCATATCTTGCACCATTCTCAATCAGCTCCAGGCGATGCACACCCAACAACCTAAAACTCAGGTTTTGAACAACTTGTAAGCAATGCCCACCCTACAAAAATTATCTACAAAAATTAGCATCAAGGAACGGGTGCAAGATGTGTGTTCTACAAAACTACCCCAAACCATCAATAATCGGGTGAAAGTAAAAGGCACAGCCTAACACTGTATAGGCGGCTAATAGTAAAGTGCCTTCTAACCAATTGGACTTACCATCAGAACTAATACTATTAGCAATTAACACTGATACAGCGACGGCTACTAATTCAAACGGCTGAAAATCTAAATCCATTGGTTGACCAAATATCCACCCAGCAATGACTAACACGGGGGCGACAAATAAGGCAATTTGCATACTGGAACCCACCGCCACCGATAAAGACAAATCCATTTTATCTTTCATGGCGACGGTGATGGCTGTGGCGTGTTCGGCGGCGTTACCAACGATAGGAACTAATATCACCCCGGTAAACAGTGCTGTCAAACCCAACTGAGAAGTAGCAACTTCTAAAGAATCAACCAACAATTCTGACTCTAATGCCACAAACAGTGTGCATACTAACAACACACCACTCCATAACCACATATTAGGTTTGCTATGGGTTTCTTCGCTTTCGGTTTCTGCAACTCCCACATCATATAAATAGGCGTGGGTTTTCATGGAAAATAGCAGCGTCAAAGCGTAAACCAAAATTAACACTACTGCCACAGCCAGAGATAAATATTGCAGGGTTTGTTCACCAATTCCCTTAGATGTATAGTTCATCGCTGTCGGGAGCAAAATCGCTATTACTGCCAAATTCATGGCAGAAGCATTTACTCGCGCCACAATCGGTTGAAATGTTTGTTCTTTATAGCGCAGTCCGCCCAACAGCATCGACAGCCCCATTACTAGGAGTAAGTTACCAATAATTGAGCCGGTAATACTGGCTTTGACGACATTCACTAGCCCAGCTTTCAAGGCTACCAAAGCAATAATTAATTCTGTAGCATTGCCAAAGGTGGCGTTTAACAACCCGCCAAGAGTCGGCCCTACTACCACAGCAATTTCTTCTGTAGCTGTACCCATCCAAGCCGCTAGGGGGAGAATGGCTAAAGCGGCGGTGATGAAAACGGTTAACTCTCCCCACTCTAGAAAATGGGCGGCTAGAGAAATGGGGATAAACAGTAATAAAAACAGAAAAACAATGTTTTTGACTGACATTTGTGACTTTTAGTTGAGAGTTTGATCCACAGGTATCTGTGATGGTTAAAAATATACCTAGAGTGTACAACCAGAGTCTAAGATACTCTCAACTTTCCCTAAATCTACTCAGAAATTATACTGTTGATAGCTTGAAGACTAATTATGTAAACTATGATTGCAATTTGTGAATTTTTCTCAATCTTTTGTAGCAAAAATATCAACTTTAGCCGCAATTTTATCTCAAAAATGGGTTTTAATAAATTAAAAGAAAATTAAATCTTTGATTGGCTCTACCAATTAAAAAACCAACTAAGGCGTGATTTATTGGCTGATAGTTTCATGACTGTGGGGAAACAGCTGTGCAGGAACGCAGATTTACGATAATAATAAGATTACAGGCTTTGCAATTGAGCTGTATCCCATAACTCTTGTTTTAGTCTATACCGGATTAAGCTTTTAAACTTCTGGAGAAAGTTTAAATTGGATATTTCCGGCGTAAGTGTAAGTTTTTGTTTTTGGATAAATATACATGACTTCTGCTGCTGAACTGCCAGCTAGTGCTGGCTCAACATCAACATCAAAATTAACCACCAAACAGGCTCATCAAGGTGATCCCTTGAGTAAAGCTAATGGTGTGTATGTCACCGTGCATGGTCATTTTTACCAGCCACCACGGGAAAATCCTTATCTGGATGCGATAGAACGTCAACCGAGTGCTGCGCCTTTCCATGACTGGAATGAACGCATTCACTGGGAATGTTACCGCCCGAATGCTTTCGCCAGAGTCTTAAATGACCAAGGGGAAGTAGTGGGAATCGTGAATAATTACGAATATATGAGCTTTAACATCGGCCCTACGCTGATGTCATGGCTAGAACGCTATGATGTGGAGGTTTATCAACGAATTTTGGAGGCGGACGCGAAAAGTTGTCAGCGTTTGCATGGTCACGGGAATGCGATCGCCCAAGTGTATAATCACATTATTATGCCTCTGGCGAATGAACAGGATAAACATACCCAAATTCGCTGGGGTAAGGAAGACTTCCGCAGTCGTTTTGGTCGTGATCCCGAAGGGATGTGGTTAGCTGAAACCGCCGTAGACTACGCAACTGTAAAGGCTTTGGTGGCTGAAGGTATTCGCTTTATTGTCCTGGCACCATCTCAAGCCCAGCGTTGTCGCCCTTTACCAACTCAAGATGATCCCCAACCAGAATGGCACGAAGTCGGCGGTAGTCAAATTGATCCCACCCGTCCCTATCGTTGCTATTTGAAGGGAAGTAAGGGAACTACCAACAGTCAATATATTGATATTTTCTTTTACGATGGCCCGATTTCACGGGACATGGGTTTTAGTGATGTGGTTTATAGTTCTAACCACCTAGCCGGGCGTATTGGTGCGGCGGTGCGCGGGGATCATCGTCAATCGCAATTAATTTCTGTGGCGACAGATGGGGAAACCTTCGGACATCATAAGCGGGGAACAGAAAAAACCCTCGCCTACGCTTTTATTAAAGAGTTTCCGCAGCACAATTGGACGGTGACAAACTTTGCTCACTACCTAAGCTTACATCCTCCCGCTTGGGAAGTAGAATTAAAACCGGTGACGGCTTGGAGTTGCGCCCACGGTGTAGATAGATGGCAAGATGACTGTGGTTGTGGTGGTGAAGGTGGGGTATGGCATCAAAAATGGCGGCGACCGTTGCGGAATGCTTTAAACTGGTTGCGGGATCAGTTGGTGGAAGTGTATGAAGAATATGGTCAACAATTTTTCCGTGATCCTTGGTTAGCACGGGATGAGTATATTCAGGTAATACGCGATCGCTCTGCTGCTAATGTGAGTCGATTTCTGTCTCGTCATCAAACCCACAAACTCACCGCCGCCGAACAAGTAGACGCTTTACGTTTGTTGGAAATGCAGCGTCATAGTTTGTTGATGTTCACCAGTTGCGGTTGGTTTTTTGAAGAACTTTCTCGCCCAGAGGGAACCCAAATTATGCGTTACGCCGCCCGTGCGTTGGAACTGGCGGGTGATGTGGCTGGTGTGCAATTAGAAAAAGGTTTCCTCAAACGCTTGGGTTTAGCCCCTAGTAATGTTCAGATTTTTAAACATGGTGCAGAAGTTTATCGCCAACTGGTGCAAACTGCCCAAATTACTTTTAAACAGGTAGCTGCCCATTATGCCATTTCTTCCTTATTTAATGCTCAGGGATCAGCCCCCGGTCATCAGCACAAGCGTGTTTATTGCTACTCTGTGAATGAGATAGATTACCAATTGCAACGCATGGGAGCATTAACCCTAGCCGTTGGGAATTTAAAGCTAGTATCTGATATTACCTGGGAAAGTGAAAATTTAGTGTTTGCAGTGCTGCATTTAGGCGGCTGGGATTTTCATTGCTGTATTCAACTATTTACTGGTAGACGCGACTACAGCCAATTAAAAGATAAGCTGTTTACTTCGCTGCAACAAGCTAGCGCAGCACAAACTATTTTAGCGATGACACAGTTATTTGCTGGTGAAGCTTATAACTTACAAAATCTGTTTGCTGAGGAACGTCACCGGATTATGCGGTTACTCAGTCAGGAAACGCTCTCAAGGTTAGACCAATTATACACCCAAGCTTACCGCGATAATTATGGTGTGATTATGGCGTTTCACCGGGATGAGTTGGCTGTACCGCAAGAGTTACAGGTAGCGGCTGAGATTGCGTTGGGGTATCGCTGTATGTCAACATTGCGATCGCTAGAACAGGATATCAGCGAGCCGTCTTTGATCGGGATTTATATAGTAGAATTGGAGGCGATCGCGACTGAAGCTAAACATTTACGTTGTCGGTTAAATATTCCTGAAGGTAAGCAGATACTAGAACAGGTAATTTTGCGCTTACTTTGGAGGTTGTTACACGATAGTAATGGTAGTTTTGCTACAGATATCCAATCTTTAGAACGGTTGATTGATGTAGGATATCAGTTAGATATTGACATTTCTGTACATCAATCTCAAGAGTTATATTTTAGCTGTTTACACAGTCAAATTTTACCTTTGTGTGTTGCTGGTCAGAGTAATCATGAGGGTAGTAGTCAGTGTTTACAGTTGCTTAAGTTGGGGGAGAGGTTAAAAGTTGATGTGAGTCAGGTATCCGAAAGGTTGGATTTTTAAACGCGGAGGGGCGCGGAGGTTACGCGGAGGTGCGCGGAGGGTTTAAGAGGAGTTTTCCGGTTTTGTGAGAAGGTTAGGGTGCGTTTATTGGGTAACGCACCTGATTTTTTATTTAATTTTTGAATGGGCGACGGCAACGGTAAGGATACAGCCATTCACAGCGAAAAATTCCGCCTGTATGTTTTTCTAAAAATGTTCCAGCGTGGCGACTTTTGGAAATATTAATACCAGCTTTGGTTTTAACTTCGTATAACCAAGGGAAAGCTATTACTAAAGTAACCATTGTGACAGAAATAGCAATTAATGTAGTTTTCAATTGCGGGAACTTTTTGTAATTGCTGTTACGGTTTTGAAGCATAAATTCTCAAACTGACAATTAACCTGAGATGCCATCTTAACCTATGTTTTAAAATGTCGCCGGAAGCGGTTGTCAAGTTTATCAGTTTTGCGCTGGTTACAGGTGAAGCAGAGGGTATGTAAGTTGCTCATATCATTTTTTCCCCCACGCGCCAAGGGAATAATATGATCAATCGTCAAATCTGTTTCTAAACCTGTCTTCCCGCAACTTTGACATTGATATCTGTCACGTTGAAATACATATTTTCTCACCTCTGGCGGTATACGAATACGTGGAGTTTTATTCATAATTATCACATTCTACCTGTTTAAACTCATTTCCCATATTAACCTCTCTTCCTCTCTGCGCCTCTGCGCCTCTGCGTGAGAAAATTCCATATCTCCCGGATAAACCCAAGAATAAAAACAAAGTCCGCCCGCGCGGACTTCAAGAAAAAACCAAGCCTAAATCTCTACTACATTCTCTAACAAACCATCAGAAAAATTTGCCAACACCTCTGACTCACTCATATTAATCACAGGTAAAAGATGCTCATATAACTGCATAGCTTGTAAACAACCATTAATATTACTCACCGCCAAATTATAAGCCTCAATTTTTTGCTCAACAGCATCAAGTAAACGCCGATTATTAGCAATCTTCTCCTCAGCTTCTTTTTGCAGAGTTTTTTCTAAATAAACCCGCGCTTGGGGATACTGCTGTAAAATCTCATCCGCTTGTGTCTCAGTAATAGGTAACAATTGACTTTTGAGGATTTGGTTAATAGTCTGACGGAAAGTTCTGCGGATAGCTTGCGAAACTTTTGGTTCAAAATCTAATTTTAATAACTGCCTAATTGCTGGCTCGGCTTCCACCATACTTTCACAGTCATAACTTTGGGAAGTTTGCTGTAAGGTTTGGCGAAATTGATAGATGGAAAAAGTCCCTTCATCATAGAATAAAGGACTTTCTCTCACAAAGCGATCGCACTCTACACTCGCTGCATCGACTAACGACTGCGATACCTGTTTTTCTACAGCTTGTAACTTCTGTTCAATCCCCGCATCATTCCCCAACAAACGATACAATTGCCGATAATATTCTGATTTACGTACCCTCTCCATTAAGCTTTGGAAAAGATTTGCTATCAGTTGACAGGAAGATTCTATGAGAATGTCTTCTAATTGATTGGCTAAATAATAAAATGCCTCTACTAAAATTGCTAGTAAGGGTGCGGTAGCGTTGCGCGGATGACTCAAGGTTGCACGACGATAAGCATCAGCTACAGAAAAGCTGTCTAATAACTCATCTAAACGGCGAATCATCCGAGATTGTAATTGTTTAAAATCAGCCTCAAACCCATCACAACCATTATTAATTAACTGATTCACTTCTGCGTTAATATGCTGACTAAAATCTTTACCAACTTGTTGCAGTTGTTGATTGAGACGTTGTAATTCATAAGCTCTCATCGTCTCAATTTCACGGGGTTGACTATCTAAATCTCGGTACAATGATTGATAGTGTTTTTTCAGGTTAATACAAATATCTTCCAAATCATCGGCGAGATTTTGAAAAAGCTGGGGACGCTTTTCTTCGGTGAGATAACGAGTGATAGCTGTGCGGAATTCCTCAATTCCACTGTCGAGAATGATTTGATTAATTAGCGGTGTTCCCTGTTCTTTTAAAATTCTCACATAGTTAGTATTTGGTGATTCATAACCATTCAGAGAAATTCGGAAATTTGTAGAAGTGAGTTTTCCAGAGTTGACACAATAATTATTGAAAGCATAAACAAACTGTGGTGTTTCTTCCTCACCATTTACACCTTGCACGCTGTCGGCAAAGATAGAGTCTAACCCAAATCTATCTTGTTCGCTTGTCTGTTTAATTTGACTGCCGAAAAATCCGAGTAAGCCACTGGTTTTATAAACTCGACTGCTATCGCGGAATTGTGTGTTAATTAAATTATCCAGTCGTTGCCTTAACTGGGTATTATACCAAGTTTCATCAATGCGGTTGAAGACATAAAACACGCGATCGCGTATTCCTGCATTCTCGCGCATTTTTTCTAAAAGTTCGGTTTCTTCCTTTGTCATATCACCAGCCGCCGCAGGTTTCAGCACACACACCACCGCCGATGTATCGGGATGTTGAATTTTGGCGTAAGTTAACTGTGCATCTTTCTCTACTGGCGCATCAATACCAGGGGTGTCAATAATTACGTTACCATCTTTTAATAAGGGATGGTGACAATAATATTCAATCTGTTTTAAAACTGCGCTGTTACTACCACGCCGCGCATATCCCGCCGCTTCTTTGAGGTTAGAAAAGTTAAATTGCTCCATTGAATAGGTAGCATGATTAATTGTATGAATATGTTGGCGGTTAGCTTCATATCCTTGCAACAATAATATTAAAGCTTTGGCTTGTTTAGCACGTTCTGATTTACTCTCGCCTCCTTCTTGCTGAATAATCGCTTCGCATCCTTGATACAATAAGCTAATTACTTCAGCTTGGTTGATGTTTGCTGCTGTTTTAAATCCTAATTGTTGACATAGATAAGCCGCTTGTTCCCTAATTTCTGCTTCACTTAAAAAGGTTAAAACTACTCTTTCTTGATTGGGTTCTGCATATTCAATTTTACATTCTGTACCTGTGGCGTGTCCTTCTGCACTATACAGCAACTCTCGTTCTAGCAGGGCATTAATTAACATTGATTTACCCGCGCTAAATGCACCCGCAAACACAATTTCAAACCTGGGAGAAATCGCTTTACCTAGAGAAGTTTGTACAGGTGTAATATCTTGCGATCGCAAAGTTGCTTCTTGATGTAAAAGTTGCAAGATAGACTCAACTTGCTCTTTCAAATTATCACACTGATCCGGCAGTTCTGACATTACGATACCATGATAATATTTGTATTATATTTTAATAATTGCTTGATGCTTGTGCTTCCGTAATCTTACTTACAGTCAACTTCAGTAGGTTCATATCCATCTGAAGGTGGGCATTGCCTATAGTGTCAAACTCAGGATTTGAGCAAATTGCCAGCAATGCCCACCCTACAATAATTGTCTGACGCTAAATCTTAAGTAGTCACGCACTATTAAATACGCTGCGTTGCCCGTTGCTTTAACGCACCCTACAATTTCATATTTATTTAAGTAGCTGGTTGCAATTAAATATAAAATGTGGGATGGGCCGACTGTCAACAGGCTAGAAGCCTGTTCCACTATCTAACAATTAATTAAGCCTACTTATTTAGATGATAAATTGCCACTTGAGAAAGAGGAAAAAATAACTTTTCCAATATTAGGATGATGGCATACAATCATCAAATTTGAATATCCCCTTTAACAAATATCTACCTTCACACAGAACCATGAGACTGCTAAGTGATAGTTTTTCAGCCGATGGCATGATTCCACTCAAATTTTCTTGCGAAGGTGAAGGAATTTCCCCTTCCTTGAAGTGGGAAGATGCGCCAAGAGAAACTCAAAGTTTCGCGTTGATTGTCGATGATCCAGATGCACCAAATCGCACCTTTGTCCACTGGGTTCTCTATGATTTACCTCACCAAACTAACAACTTACCCGAAGCAATTCCTAATACACCAATGTTAGATGGCAATGGAATTCAGGGTAAAAATGATGGTGATGAATTTGGTTATTTTCCCCCCTGTCCCCCGAAAGGAACTCATCGTTATTTTTTCAAACTTTATGCACTTGATAGTCCTTTAGGATTAGATTTTGGTGCTAGCAAAGAAGAAATCGAAGCGGCTATGTCAGGTCATATTTTGGCGACGGCAGAGTTAATTGGACGTTATCAAAAACATCGTTAAACGCAGTCAAGCAAATGTAGAGACGTTTCAGGAAACATCTCTACATATAGCGTTTTTTAGTGCAATAAGGCAACAATTATCTGCGTTTATCTGCGTCCATCTGCGTTCAATTAGACTGTACCTGACGGGAATGGGAATTGTTAGAGCATATTTCATGTGAGTGAAGTACATAAGGGCGGGCAAGATGCCCACCCCACAAGATTTGTCATCTTAAATCTTTACTTCATTTACTTGCAAAGTGCTGTATATTCGCTTTAAGCACGTACTTCTTCAGGCCAAAGTTCTCGCAAAACTGGCGGCAACATATTAATTACGTCTGCAATTTCGCCTCTTGTGACTCGTTCAGCCAAGAGTTTAAAAACAGCGCGAACTACAGCTTCAGCATCAATATCTGGATCTGAGGTGCGGAAGTAATCACGGATATGTTGGAGAAATGCTTCCTTGGTTCTATCTTTAACGGGAGTTGCCCCTGGTCGCCAGTTTTCGTAGTAGAATCCCCCTAGTAAAATGGGTAATTGCGCGCCTAAATGAGCAGCTTCTTCTATTGTCAGGCGATCGCGCAATGCGTGCAAGGTGGCACGCAACCCTTGAAATACTTTGTGTTTGTTCTCCCATCCCAATTTATTGCATAGTTCATTCACCCAAGGGATAGTATTCTGCACAGTCGTATCAAAGATATCTAATCCTGTCATTGTCATTTTAATAGCTCCTATGTTCGGCTCAATCTACTCAGAGCAATATTGAAGAGAAAAGTAAATTTCTAAAGTCATCCTAAGAAAGTCATTAGTTAACTCTCTTCTGGCTAATGGGGTGTGATGTTTTATCTCCTAATCTATCTCAGGTATGAGTTAGTTATTTAGACAGATTTTTAGGCTGCTGCGTCAGTTGTATCCCATCTGTTTGTTTATAGGAATTATTCCTGATGTAGCATGATCAAATAAACTATTGATTGGTAATTGTATATTTATCTCAGGACAGATTTATATCTAATTTTGCCCAGATAATTAATGCGGAATTAATCAGAATAAGATGTTATCTTAAGGGCAAAGGTCATTTGCTGATATCAAAGGAAAACGCTATGACTACAACGCTATTAGAAGCTAACTCTATTGAGTCATTGCTAGGAAAAGAAGCAGAAAACCTGTTGACATACAAAGCTAAAGTTTCTCCAGAGTTGCTGCATTTACCGGGTTCTGACTTTATAGATAGAGTATGGTTGAATAGCGATCGCTCTCCCCAAGTATTGCGTAATCTTCAGCAAATTTATTCTACAGGTCGCTTGGCCAATACTGGTTATCTCTCCATTTTGCCAGTAGATCAAGGCGTTGAACACTCAGCCGGTGCATCATTTGCACCTAACCCAATTTACTTTGATCCAGAAAATATTATCAGACTAGCGATCGCCTCTGGTTGTAATGCGGTAGCTACCACTTTAGGGGTATTGGGGAGTGTCTCCCGGAAATACGCCCACAAAATCCCCTTGATTGCCAAAATCAATCATAACGAATTATTAACTTTTCCCAATCAATATGACCAAGTATTATTTGCTGATGTAGAACAAGCTTGGAATTTAGGCGCAATAGCAGTAGGCGCAACCATTTATTTTGGTTCAGAACAATCTACTCGCCAAATTCAAGAAATTAGCCACGCTTTTAAATATGCCCATGAATTGGGAATGGTGACAATTCTCTGGTGCTATTTGCGAAACAGTGCCTTTAAACAAGATAAAGATTATCACGTAGCGGCTGATCTGACTGGACAGGCGAATCATTTAGGTGTGACAATTGAAGCCGATATCATTAAACAAAAACTCCCAGAAAATAATCGTGGTTATGCAGCAGTAGCCAAAGCCACAGGTGAAAGTTATGGTAAAATTGATGAACGAGTATACACGGAATTAACCACCGACCACCCCATTGATTTAACTCGTTATCAAGTATTAAATTGTTACTGCGGACGGGCAGGTTTAATTAATTCTGGTGGCGCGTCTGGAAAAAACGATTTTGCCGAAGCTGTGCGTACTGCGGTGATTAATAAACGTGCTGGTGGTACAGGTTTAATTTCTGGGAGAAAAACTTTCCAAAAACCCTTTGAGGAAGGAGTAAAATTATTTCACGCCATTCAGGATGTTTATTTATCGCCAGATGTGACAATAGCCTAGGCTAGACTAGAAAAATTTCCCTGTTGTTTAGTTACGAATTTGTCAGCGATCAAAACCCGATTTTCTGGAATCAACCGGGGTTTTTTCAGGCGTAAAATCAGATTCCTAGCCATCTATGTGCAGAATCATACAACTTTGCTCTAGCCGCTAACCTCATACCTCACCCCTATATTTCAGGCGGATTCTGGGATATCCTAAAGTAAGTGAAAGATTTGCCAAATAAAGAAAGAATGAAGCTGGCAGCAAGAGTAAGTCAGGTAACACCTTCACTAACCTTAGCGATCGCCGCGAAAGCTAAGGCGATGAAGGCAGAGGGTATTGATGTTTGTAGTTTTAGTGCTGGTGAGCCGGATTTTGATACGCCAGCGCATATCAAAGCAGCAGCCGCCAAGGCTTTGGAGTCAGGCAAAACCAAGTATGGCCCAGCCGCCGGTGAACCAAAGTTAAGGGAAGCGATCGCCCGCAAGCTACAATCTGATAATGGTTTAGATTACAAAGCAGAAAATGTCATCGTCACTAATGGCGGTAAGCATTCTCTGTACAACTTGATGGTCGCATTGATTGACCCTGGCGATGAAGTAATTATCCCGGCCCCCTACTGGCTGAGTTACCCGGAAATGGTAACTTTAGTGGGTGGGAAACCAATAATTATTCAGACAGATGCTTCCACGGGTTATAAAATCACCCCAGAACAACTGCGAACAGCTATTACCCCCAAAACCAAGCTATTTGTCCTCAACTCCCCATCTAACCCTACAGGGATGGTGTACACGCCAGAGGAAATCAAAGCTTTGGCACAGGTAATAGTTGATGCAGATATCTATGTGGTATCTGATGAGATTTACGAAAAAATTCTCTACGATGGCGCACAACATATCAGCATCGGTTCGCTAGGAAAGGAAATTTTTGAGCGCACCTTAATCAGTAATGGGTTTGCCAAAGCTTACTCCATGACAGGTTGGCGACTCGGTTATTTAGCCGGGCCTGTGGAAATGATTAAAGCCGCTAGTACCATCCAAGGCCATAGTACATCTAACGTGTGTACCTTTGCCCAATATGGGGCGATCGCCGCTTTAGAAAGTCCCCAAGACTGTGTAGAAGAAATGCGTCAAGCATTCGCCCAACGGCGACAGGTAATGTTAGATCGACTCAACGCCATCCCCGGCTTGAGTTGTCCTAAACCAGACGGTGCATTTTATCTATTCCCCGACATCAGCAAAACCGGCTTAAAATCCCTCGAATTTTGTAATGCCTTGATAGAAGAACATCAAGTAGCAGTCATTCCAGGTATTGCCTTCGGTGCTGATCACAATATTCGCCTGTCCTATGCTACCGATTTAGCAACCATTGAAAAAGGTATGGATAGGTTAGAAAAGTTTGTGCGTAGCCGGATTTAGCTATTCATCAAGTTAGGGTCTACAGAAGTTGTAGACCCTACAACTTCACAAATTACACCAAAATTCTGTAGCAATTTTGATTGCAAATGTAAAGTTTTATGTGATATTGTTAAGTCTGCTAATGACATTCAACCTAAAAGAATATTACTCAAGCTTGAGTATATATTCTAGTTGCTCTAAAAATTGATAGAAATGTGCAGACTACCAGAAAATTTACTTTATTGTCAAAAAATAAATAATCCACCATAAAAGCAGATAGTTAGTAGGCTGCGTCAGTACGAATAATTTCTTGGTATATCAAGGGTTTTTCTGACTGAAGTCCCTATATATTGGATATTTTTTAAAGTTGCAAGTCTCTTAACGAAAAAAACTATTGCAATGTCTTAACAGCTTGCGGATAACATCAGAATTTCCGCGATCCAAAGTTTAACCCCACTGGAAAACTGCACCGACAGCAAAAGGGGTTTCAATGGGGTATTGCTGGTAATTTGGCTAATTTTTTGTTTCCAGAATTAAACCTGAAGTGGAGGCTAATTTGAATAAAACAGTTTGGCACAGAGAATGGTTCTCTAATGTCAAAGCAGACATCTTGGCAGGTACTCTAGTCGCCTTAGCACTGATTCCAGAAGCGATCGCTTTTTCAATTATTGCAGGTGTTGACCCCCAAGTAGGGCTATACGCCTCCTTTTCTATCGCCGTGATTACAGCCTTTTGTGGCGGCAGGCCCGGTTTAATCTCAGCCGCTACTGCCGCAATGGCGTTGCTGATGATTAACTTAGTCAAGGAACACGGACTAGAATATCTGTTAGCAGCGACAGTATTAACGGGAATTTTGCAAGTTATCTTTGGCTGGTTAAAGCTAGGCCGCCAGATGAAATACGTTCCCCGCGCTGTGATGATTGGCTTTATTAATGCCTTGGCTATTTCCATCTTTATGGCGCAGTTACCCCAATTGATAGGAGTTCCTTGGCAAGTCTACCCAATGGTGGCGGGAACGTTGGCGATTATTTATATTTTGCCCCGATTTACCAAAGCTGTACCTTCGCCTTTAGTGGCGATTATTGTAATTACAGCCATTGCGTCTATTGGTGGGATTAAAGTCCCGACAGTCGGAGACATCGGTGGCTTTCCTGCATCCCTACCCAGTTTCAAACTGCCCCAAGTCCCCCTGAATTTAGAGACACTACAAATTATCTTTCCCTATGCCTTCAGTATGTCGATTGTGGGTTTATTGGACTCATGGTTAGCTTAAACAAAAAGAAGCCTCTCACTCACTGCGTTCGCGCAGCGTCTCGTAGAGAAGCAGGAGTG
>NZ_CAWMSA010000068.1:0-85086 GCF_963870205.1 Anabaena sp. CA = ATCC 33047
GGCAGGGGAGGCAGGGGAGGCAGGGAGAGAAAAACTAATGACCAATGACCAATGACTAATGACTAATGACTGATGACTAATCAGATAAATAACTTAACAAAGACGCTAGTAACGACCTTCAAGTTGTAGAGTGAAATCAATTAGCCCTCATAATGGCGATTGATAAATAAAAGGGAAGATAATCATGGTTCAACGTGGTTCTAAAGTACGTATTCTTCGCCCCGAATCCTACTGGTTCCAAGATGTTGGAACTGTAGCTTCCGTAGACCAAAGTGGCATCAAATACCCCGTAATTGTCCGCTTTGATAAGGTAAATTACGCTGGCATTAACACCAACAACTTCGCTCTTGATGAACTCATCGAGGTAGAAGCACCCAAGCCTAAAGCCAAAAAATAATTAGCCAAGACTTCAGGGATTTATTTCATGGGATGATGAAGTGAAGGGTCAAATATGGATACGGAAGTCTGGAAATGATAATTTTTTCAGGCTTCACACCAGACTACCCTACTAAGTCAGCACTAACCTGCGGGTATTTACGGATGATTTTTTGTAGCTTGGTAGATGGTGGTATCTATATTTTCAATTCAATTTCTGATTCTTATAAGTAAATACAATCGCTTGCTAATCAGCTTAAATGCCTGAACTGCCTGAAGTAGAAACAGTCCGTCGGGGTCTAAATCAATTGACCCTCAATTGGCAAATTACGGGTGGAGATGTGTTGCTTAATCGCACCATCGCCTACCCTTTTTCTGTAGATGAGTTTGTGAATGCGATCGCAGGCAAAGCCATAATTAACTGGCAACGTCGCGGTAAGTATCTCCTAGCAGAACTTTCTGAATTCAAAATTCAAGACTCCTTGGGAAAAAATCCCCCCAGCACCCCTGCACCCTCCGGCGGTTGGCTGGGGGTGCATCTGCGGATGACTGGTCAGCTACTATGGTTAAAGCCAGATGAACCGTTGCACAAGCACACGCGGGTAAGAATCTTCTTTGGGGATCAACAGGAATTGCGATTTGTTGATCAGCGTACTTTCGGACAAATGTGGTGGGTTCCGCCAAGTGTACCTGTAGAAAGTGTGATTACTGGTTTAGGTAAACTAGCTGTTGATCCCTTCTCGCCTGAATTCACTGTGGAGTATTTAGCCGATAAGCTGCATAATCGCCGTCGTCCTATTAAAACTGCACTATTAGATCAATCAGTTGTAGCGGGATTAGGTAACATTTATGCTGATGAAGCTTTGTTTAAGAGTGGAATCTTACCTGAAACTCTGTGTACAGATTTGCAGTTAGAGCAAATAGAGCCTTTAAGAACTGCGATTATTCAAGTTTTAGAAAACAGTATTGCGGCTGGTGGCACAACTTTTAGTAATTTCCTCAATGTTCAGGGTGTCAATGGTAACTATGGTGGTGTTGCCTGGGTTTACAATCGTGCTGGAGAACCCTGTCGGGTTTGTGGTGAGGTGATTCAGAGGATTAAGTTAGCGGGAAGATCCAGTCATTTTTGTCCCCAGTGTCAACATTAGGCTGGTGGCACACTAGGGTTAAAAGTTACAGCAGGGAACAGGGAACAGGGAACAGGAAAGATTAGGGAACAAGTTTGAAAGTCTCTTAGCATCAGGCTTTGTTCCTAAAATTTGTACCTCATTTATTCCAAATCTGTTGTAAATAGCTCATAACGCGCCTTACCCTGTGTTTTAGCTCGGTACATTGCCATATCAGCATCCCTAAGTAAATCTTCTGGTAGGTCATAGTCTAGTGTCGAACTTAAAGCAATACCAATACTTGCACTGATAAATACTTCTTGTCCATCCAGCTTACAGGGATGAGCCAATTCTTGTTGAATTCGTTCAGCAATCTGGATGGCATCTGAGAGATTCTTAATTCCCACAAGCAGGATGACGAATTCGTCTCCTCCCAGTCTTGCTGCTATATCTACTGAGCGTATACAATTAGATAACCTACTAGCAATAGCAACGAGAAGTTGATCACCTTGTAAGTGTCCCAGGCTGTCATTAATCTCTTTAAACCCATCTATATCTAGAAAGAGTACAGCAAATAAATAATCATTTTTTTGTTGAGCTTGTTGTAGCGAATATTTGATGTTCTCTGTAAGCAAAACTCGGTTTGGTAAACCTGTTAAAGAATCGTAAAGCGCATTTTGCTGTAATTTTAACTCTTTCTGTTTGCGCTCGGTAATATCATAAGTAATGCCCAAAATCTGCTGAATTTCACCCTGTATATTTAACATTGGGACATACTGAACAACAATGGTGTAAGGTTCCGTATCGGGTAAAGTAATGGTACATTCACCAGTTTGCTCAGTTTTAGTTTCTATTGCACGCTGTAGAATAGGCAAGTAAGAGGCGGTAACTTCCGGTGGGAAAACCTGATCATCTGTGCGTCCTAGTAAATCTTGTGGCTGTTTTCCACTCAAAGTAAGTCCAGCTTGATTCACGAATTGAAAACGCCGTTGAGCATCATAAATGACAAACACATCAGGGATATGATTAATAGCTAGGCGAAACAACTCTTCACTGTGTCGTAATGCTTCCCTGGCTGTATTTAACAACGCTTGATGTTGCAGTAAGTTTTCAGATGTTACTTCAACAAGAGAATGCTTCCCAGATTGCTGAAGTTTCTGCTGAGTAATATCATAAAAGCTAGTGACAACAGCGTAGGGAGAACTTCGATTAGCTTGAAACAAAGGCTGGGAATTAAGCCGTAACCACACCAACTTACCACTAGGCTGATAAAATCCCATAACTACGTTTAAGCATGGTTTACCTGTTTGTAATGCAACTATTGCTGGGTGCGTCTGATAAGAAACAGAAGATCCATCTTCATGAATCATTTGCCAAGGGAAATCGGTATTACTCCATTGTTGTATTTGTGAGGCAGTATATCCTAAAATGCGTTCAGCACTGGAGTTACAAGCAACCGTAGTTCCATCAGCAAGCTGAAGTAGCATCCCTTCTGCTGTTAATTGTGAAGAGTCACCCGATAGGCTACTTTTACTGGTTACATCAACAGGTAAATCATCAAACATTTATTTATATCAAATTTTTTGATATCTCAATCTTAAAATCAGAAAAACCTCGACCGCACAAAGCTGCGAAGTCATGCCTATCTTAAAATTTTATACATGAATGTTTTCAGTTTGGAAATGGTGTTATTACAGGAATAGGGAGAAGGCGTTTGTAATCAAATATCTCCTATCATCACTTTTTAAATACCTTCTAAGGTGCGTTGATGAAACGTGATGCGTAAATCCCCTGGTTTTAATGCGGCGAGTGTCAAGATACTTTGGTGTTGGTGAAAATAGGTAGGCATTACCCCACCTATTTTTATTTAAGTCAATCTGCGCCTTCTATGGGTGCAAAACCTTGGCGTTGAATGTTTTCGGTGATTGTGCGCGGTTCTAGGAATTGTAGGAGATAATCAGGGCCTCCGGCTTTGGAACCTACACCGGAAAGTTTGAAGCCTCCGAAGGGTTGCCGAGCAACGATCGCTCCTGTAATGGTACGGTTAATATACAAATTCCCGACTTCAAACTCTTGCTGTGCTTTTTGAATGTGGGAAGGTGTGCGGGAATACAGTCCACCCGTCAAGGCGTAGTTGGTATCGTTAGCAACTGCTAAAGCTGTGTCAAAATCTTTGACTTTAATGACTGCTAAGACAGGGCCAAAAATCTCTTGCTGGGCAATTATCCCATTGGGTGGAACTTCACTAAAAATTACTGGCCCGATAAAATAACCCTGTTCAGGTGCGGGTAATTCTAACGCTACTTGTGATTCTGCTTTACCCTTGTGAATATACTCGCGGATGCGATCGCGGGCATTAGCATCAATCACGGGGCCGACTTGGGTACTTGGTAACTCGGCTTCACCAATGTTCAGGGACTTGGTAGCTTCCACCAACCGACGCACAAAGGCATCATAAATTGCTTCTACCACTACTACCCGCGAACAAGCAGAACATTTTTGTCCACTGTAACCAAAGGCTGACTGTACCACACCTACCACAGCTTGGTCTAAATCAGCACTTTCATCAACAATGATGGCATTCTTGCCGCCCATTTCCGCGATTACCCGCTTGAGATGCTTTTGTCGAGGTTTGAGGGTAGCAGCTTCCGCATAAATGCGACAACCGACTTCTTGAGAACCAGTAAAAGCAATCAGATGGGTATCGGGATGACTTACCAAATAAGCACCGACTTGCGAACCCCTACCAGGAACGTATTGAAATACACCTTTAGGGATGCCAGCCTCTACTAAAATCTCTGTCAGTTTGGCAGTAATGACAGAAGAAGTTTCCGCAGGTTTGAGCAAGGTACAATTGCCTGAAACTAAAGCAGCCACAGTCATACCGCAAGCGATCGCCAAGGGAAAATTCCAAGGCGAAATGACCACAGCAATTCCCCGTGGTTGATAAATATAACGATTCGTTTCACCGGCAACATCATAATTTATACCTTGCTCCAGTCGTTCCATCTCATCGGCGTAGTAGCGACAGAAATCTATCGCCTCCGACACCTCCGCGTCTGCTTCCCGAACTGGTTTACCCACCTCCAAAACAATCCAAGCCGAAAGTTCCGCACGACGCTGTTCCATCAAATCAGCCGCCTTCCGCAAAATTCCCGCCCGTTCCTGTACAGGAGTTTTCTTCCAACCAGGGAAAGCCGCCTTAGCCGCCAGCATCGCCTGTTCCGCCTGTTCCACACTAATTAACCCAACCTTCCCAAGCACCTCACTAAAATTAGAAGGATTAACAGAATCAATCACCTCAGCAGTATTAACATACTCCCCATTAATCAAAGGTAAATAACTCCTACCAAATTCCCGACGCACAGCCGCAAAAGCCCGCGCCACCTCCTTCCTTTCCTCCTCCAAAGCATAATCCGTATCCGCCACACCCAAAAACCCTTCTTGTTTCTCTCTGCACGCCAGTTGCTTCAAGTCGGCAGAGCCGCCCAACGCACTGGCTTGCCTCTGCGCGACGGACACTTTGCTCAAGTCGGCAGAGCCGCCCACGCAAGTGTCCTCCTCTGCGTGAGCCAAATCCATCTTTGGTGGTGCAAGAAGCTCCTCAATCGGCTTATTCTCCAAATTTTGCCGCAAGAAAGAACTATTAGCCGTATTTTCCAACAATCTGCGAATCAGGTAAGCCATCCCCGGCAATAATTCACCATAGGGACAATAAACCCTTACCCGATAACCCCTATCTACTAAAGCCTTAGCCAACTTATCCCCCATACCATAAAGCACCTGCATTTCAAACCGCCGACGGGGGACATTAAGACTTTCAGCTATAGCAATTGCCCGTGCTTGCGATCGCACATTATGACTACCAATAGCAGAATAAACATACTGATGATTTTCCAGCAATAACTGAGTTATCGCCTCAAAATTGGCATCTGTCGCCGCTTTATCATTAAAAACAGGTTGTGGCCAGTGTTTTTGCGCTGCTTTGATAGTTTCCTGATCCCAATATGCACCTTTTACCAAACGAACAGTTAAAGGATAGCCACGCTGTTTTAACCAAGCAATCACATTTTTGGCATCTTGTTCACTATCACGAAGATAAGCTTGGATAGTGATGCCAATATCTGTACGTTGACGGAACTCATCTTCTAATAAGATTTTTTGCAAAATATTCAGAGTCAAGTCTTTATAAGCATACTGTTCCATATCAAAATGGATAGCTGCACCTAACTCTTGAGCATGACGTAAAAGAATCCGAATGCGATCACTGACTTTTTCCTCACTACCTTTAGCATCTAATGGGTCAAATTGGGAATAAAACGCCGTTAATTTCACAGAAACCTGGACTTTTGGTAGCGTTTCACCATCTGCTTCATCAATAGCCGGAATCTTTGCCCAATTTTTAGATGCTGCTGTTAATTGTGAGATTAATTCTTGATATCTTTCTAGATAAGATTGCGCCTCTGTTTCTGTAATTACCGCCTCACCAAGTAAGTCAATGGTGAAAGCCATTTTTTCTTTTCTTAACCGTTCAACTGTTTTGATGACTTGTTGAATATTTTCCCCAGAAATATATTTATAAGCTAAAGTCTCAACTGCTGTAGAGACAGTAGTTGCAGCCACTTGTCCCGGCATAGAATCAGGGTTAGCGAAGTTGAGCATACCCTTCAAAGCGGCTGGAAGTTCAACAGATTCATCACCTAAATATTCTTGCAGATGGGCAGCAATTTCTGATTTACTCCGCAGTGCTGGCAAAGTATCGATAAACCGAAATAATTGCACCCGTAAACCGGGGTTACTCATCGCCCAAGCTAGTAATTTATCATCCCAACGCATCTGGTCACGCAAGGAAGCTAAAAATGAGCGATTTTCTTTAGTTGCTGCTAAAAGTTGTTTAGCAATTTCTTGAGTTTTCGCTTCGTAGGTGCTGGTTTGTATTTTTAATACCACAGATAGAGAACTCCTGAGTAAACATCAGACTTGCTATATAAAGCCTGTGCTTACTATTGTGGCTCGTGATTTTTTTTGTCACCATGTATAAGAAATTTAAAAGTCAAAAATTAGTTTCTGATTCTTAAAAAATCATTTAATTTGTCACAAATTATCAGGATACCCGCAGTTAGTGCAACCTCTCCGTTAAAAGAAATTATCAACGCAGAAAACAGCCGCGCCTAGTTATGTGTGCGCTGAGTCATGTTGCTGTTTATGTGACAAAAATCATATATGTATAAATTAATTCTTTACAAGATATTGTTTATACTGATGAAGTAATATTAAAAAACTGCCTGATTCCATAAATATTTTATAACTTTTGTTAGATGAATAACTAGCCTATTATTTTTAATATTGAACTGTGCTGTTAGCAGGTAGCTTGCTGATAAAACTAATCTGCTTTGACCGAATTATTGCTAATTAAAATTATTGGCTAACCAATAAAGTTCTGCTAATTTTCCAGTTATTCACATTGAATTAAGGGAGTAAAAAAATGGCAAATTTATTTACCAAAGCAATCAATACTATTAAATCTATATCTCAAAAGTTGGAATTTAAGCGTTTTCTGGCTATGACCTTAGTTGGTTTTTTAGTGCTAGCAACAAGCTTAGATTCTAAGATTGAATCTGGACGTAGCAGCGACTCTGTTACCAGAAGACTGGACAAAGTTGTACAACAGGATGATGCTGATAGACCCAAAACTACAGGAGAATGGAACAAGGAAGCTCGTCAAACAGAAGATGCTCCTGGGGAAAGAGCTAAAAGAATTGCTAAAGAATCTGGTGAAGCTGTCAAACAATGGGGTTCTGTGTACACAGACACAGCTAAGAGAAGTGCTAACGACCTGCAAAACAATTAGTATTGATTAAGCTGTGCTGTCACGGGAGTATTCTAAAACTGGTGGCGGACAACGTACTCAACATCAAACGCCATAAACAACTGGGTCTAGCTTCCACTCAATGTCACAGCTAGCTAACAGAAAAACTGCTAACTTTTCGTCACATCAACGCAAAAACTAGACCCAGTATAAAATTTTCGGCAATCAGATATTAAATCTTAGCGTTTGCCACGGTATGGTACTGCATTGAGGTAATCGATATCAAATGCAGACAGTTTTTGAGCATAGTTGCCACTAGCATCAATGGCGGCTGCCATATCAGCGTATTTGCGTGGATCTCCTTCTGCCAGTCTTTTCTCCTGGAATTTGCGGGTGTAGAATTTCTCCAAGGTAAAACGCCAGTCGGTTTCCACTGTACCGGCTTTTTCTTGGAAGTCTTCGCCGTAGCGAGGAGTTACCAAGTTGTGGGGACGACCTTCTAAACGCTTGCGTTGGTAAGGTACTGTATTGTCGCCAAAGTTTTGGGCGTACTCTTCGCTGTCGATGAGTGCATCTACAAAGCCACCAAAACCTTTAGTAGCAATGACAATTGACCAAGCAATTTGCTCGTCTTTGTTGTAAGAGGAACGACCTAACAGACGTTTGAGGGTAATGTCAACTAGACGGTAGTTGTTGTTAACAGAAACCACTAAACGATAGAAGGCTTCAGACTTAGCTAGACCGCGAATGAAGTCTTTTACAGAGATTGCGCCATAAGACAGTTGAGATTCTAGAGTTTTTTGGCGGTTGAACTTCAGAATCTCATGCTCGCTGAACACTTGGCGGTAAGCAGCCCAAATGATATTTTGCATATCAGTGTATGAGCTGACATCTTCAACGCGATAGATGTATGGTGTATCTTCGTTTTGGTCAGCTACACCAAAGCTGGCTACTCTGTGGTTTTGAGTGGTTGGTTTGTATGAAAGTAATGGCAGTGCCATGCAGAGTCTTCCCCTTATTAACAAATTAAACAGTTAGCTCTGGCAAGTGAAAGAGGTTTGATGACTCAAAATCCTCATTCATACTTGACTTATGCTTTACTTATTTTCCCGCATAAGGTTAATAGCCAGAGTTAATTCCAAACCAATTTAGTATGAGCAGTAAGGCGATGGATATGGTTATTACCACTAATACAGCTTTTACTGCTCCTTTATCAAATCGGTAGTTAAGAGTAGAATACCATTCGGTGCTATACAATCCCTTTCTGACGATACCAGCGCGATCGCGATAATCAGCACCATAGCGCGTTGTAAAGCTGAATGGTCTGTCTGTGGTCATGCGTTTACGCTGATAGGGTACGGTGAAATCACCAAAGTTCTGGTCGTACTCTGTGCTATCGATGAGAGCGTCGATAAATCCACCCCAACCTTTAGTCCCAATGACAATCGACCAAGCAATTTTTTCTTCTTGGTTGTAGGGAGCGCGTCCCAATAAACGCTTGAAGCAAATTTCTACTAATCGATAGTTGTTATTGGGTGCTACAACTAGCTCATAAAATCGCTCTGATTTAGCCAAACCCCGAATAAAATCTTTAACGGTGATTGACCGATTTTTAAGTTGGGTTTCTAAACCAATTTGGCGATTAAATTTGAGAACCTCTTGCTCGTTGAAGATTTGGCGATAAGCTGCCCAAATCATTGCTTCAACTTCGCTTACAGAATTGGCATTTTCTAAACGGTAAATGTAAGGAGTATCATCATTGACATCTGCCGTTCCAAAGCTTTGAACTCTTTGATTTTGAGTTGTGGGTTTGTATGCCAGTAATGGTAATGCCATTATGGAGGTCTCCGTTTGTAGATAAATTGGAAAATTTACCGCACAGGGAAATTGGCACTAGGATTTACAGAGTATGGGATTCCTTCGGGTGTAGAGCTGCGTGTTGTGTCAGGAATTTCGATGTTAGCTGTGCTGACTGGTGTGTAGGAAACAGTCTTAATATTTAGTGATTGAGCTAATTCCAAGAAATTCTTGACCGCACCTGGTTTGTAACGTTCTTCTTCTAGTTTGTCGCGCCAATAGTCGCTGTAGCGTGGTGTGACTAGATTGAAGGGTCTATCTTTATAGCGTCGCCGTTGGTAGGGGACGATGTTCTCGCCAAAGTTGCTTTGATACTCCTCTGAATCTAATAGAGCATCAACAAAACCATCCCAGCCCAAGGTGGCTATTTTGATTGACCAAGCAATTTCTTCATCCTTATTATAAGGTGCGCGACCCAAAAGGCGTTTCAGTGCCAATTCTACAAGGCGGTAGTTCGAGTTACTTTTAATGACTAAACTCTTGAATGCCTCTGATTTGGCTATACCTCGGATGAAGTCGCGGACACTGATGGCTTTGTTCTTGAGTTGGGATTCTAAATTACTCTGGCGGTAGAATTTCAGGATGACGTGTTCGCTGAAAGTTTGGCGATAGGCTGCCCAGATTAAGTCTTGAATGTCGCCATCATCCGCACAGTCTTCTATGCGGTAAATTTTGGGGGTATCTTCGTTAGGAACTTCGTACCCAGGAACACGCTGATTTTGAGAACTCGGTTTGTATGTAAGTAAAGGAATGGCCATAATTTAGTTTTGTTATCAATTGTTGATTTGGGGACTGGGTATTGGGGACTGGGGACTGGGTATTGGGGACTGGGGACTGGGTATTAAGAATAAATTCTCCCTTGTCTCCCTTGTCTTCCTTGTCTCCCCTACACCTGTACTAAGTGGTCTTGATGCCGGGTAGATAACGATAGGGCAGGGCGACAGCTACGGGTTTAACTGTGACTTCGGGGGTGGTGACTTCCCGACTGGTGTCGGGAATTTCCATATCTTTGATTTGGGAGGTAACGGAGGCAATGGTGCGCTGATAGTTCCGTTCCGGTGTGATCATTTTCCCTGCTAGTGCCATGAAGTTGGCGGGGATGGCGCGACGAATGTCTTCTTTGGTTAATGTGCCTGTGGTGCGGGCGTTGTAGAAGGAACGTCCACCGAGGTAAATCAGGGTTTGGCGATCGCGCCAGTAAGCGTTATATCGGGGATTTACTAGGTTAAATGGTCTATCTTGATACCTACGGCGTTGATAGGGAACAATATCATCGCCAAAGTTTTGGATGTACTCATCGCTATCCAATAGGGCATCAATGAAGCCGTGCAATCCTTTGGTAGCAATGACAATTGACCAAGCAATTTCTTCGTCTTTGTTATAAGCTGCGCGTCCTAAAAACCGCTTTAAGGTAATGTCAACTAAGCGGTAGTTAGAGTTGGTATTTGCTACTTGGGTGCGATAAACTTCTGACTTACCTAAGCCCCGGATAAAATCACGGACGCTAATTGCCCGGTGCCGTAATTGTGATTCGAGGAAGGTTTGGCGGTTGCTTTTAATAATTAAATGTTCGCTGAAAATTTGCCGATATGCTGCCCAAATAATGCCATCAATATCGGCATCGTCGATAGCAGCAGACAGGCGATAAATTACTGGGGTATCTTCGTTAGGAACTTCATAACCCTCTACCCGTTGGTTTTGTGTAGTTGGTGAGTATTCCAAAAGTGGTATTGACATTTTTACTTTGACCTTTTTTTATGGGATTGGAAGGGACTGGGGACAAATCAATTCAAAATTCAAAATTCAAAATTCAAAATTCAAAATTAAGAATTTTTTTGTCGGTTTTTTGTTCCCTTTTATCTATTGACTCAAAGCTAATAACACACGCGCACAGACTGCTTTTTCGGTGTCTGTGGCTAGTATTTCTTTGAGTCTAGTTTGGATTGGTTGTTGTAAATCAGGTATTTTTGCTAAACCTTGTAAACCAACTATGGCAGCATAGCGAATCGACCATTCTGGATCTTGGGAGACAAACAGCAAGGTTTCTAAAGCTTGTTGCTGTGCTGTTTGGCTGGCAGGTTGATCTAGTTTGTGCCAATGTAAGCGTCCTAAGCCTTGGGCGGCAGCACGGCGTACACTGGGGGCAAAATCGGTAGCTGCTACGGAGATTAATACATCTAAAGCACGGGGATCTGCGATCGCTGCTAAGGTGCGGATCGAATAAGCCCGTGCGCCATAGTTGTAATCATCTATTTGGGTAAGCAACTCTGGGACTGCCACTTCTCCCAACTCTACCAGGGCGGCAGATGCGATCGCTGCTGCGGTTGGGTTGTTATAGCCAAAGACGGCTATTAAGGTAGGAATTGCAGCGACATCTTTGGCTGTTGCCAAGTTCTGTACTGCTGTCACCAGTTTTGCCGGTGTATCTGCCACAGCAACGGCATGAATTAGTTCATTAGTCATTAGTCATTAGTTATTAGTCAATAGTCAGTAGAGACGCGAGCAATCGTGTCTGTACAATAGTCAATAGTCAACAGTCAACAGTCAATGATTTTTGACTATGGACTATTGACTATGGATGGTTGACTACAACAATGAATCCATGAGGTTCATGACGCGGATGGCATCATCAGATATTGAGAGGGTATCTGACTGTTGTGGCAGTTGATGCTCTAGCAAGCCTTTGAGGGCTATGAGTTTAAAGCTATTTTCGGCTTTGGCGTTGGCGATCGCCTCTGCTGCGGCCAAATATCCAATTGCACCCAAGTCACCTAACGCCACACGGCGCAGGTTGAGGTCGTTACCTTCTAACACTTTCACCAATAGCTCTCCATATCTTGGTTGCTGTGTGAGTTGGTACATGGCTCTAGCTGCGGCACATTGTACCCGTGGGAATGGATGCTCTAGAAATGGCTCAATCAGGGGAATCGCTTCAGTCACACCAATAGCCCCCAAAGCCTCTAAGACTGCTTCGTAGGGTTGGGTGAGATGTGGGCGGCCTGGTACTTGCACGGCCTGGGCTACACCCCCATCTAGTAATCGCATCAGTGCTGTGGCTGCTGTGGCATCTCGTAGCATTTCTAGGGATTGGGCGGCGGCTTCCCGAACATAAAAGTCGGAGCATTCCAAGCATTTTATTAAACCTGGTACAGCTTTGCGATCGCCTAATTTTCCCAAAGCTCTGGCGGCGTTACGTCTGAGAGGATATCCACCTAGTTCGGTTCTGTCGGCTTCATCCTCTAAGGCCGCAATCAGCCCATCTACAGCAGCTGTTTCCTTAACGCGATACTTCCCCAACCACCACGCAGCATAATAGCGGAGACTTAAATCTGATGATTGCAGGTTAGCTATTGCTACTTCTGGCGTTAACTGTGGCCCGTTCTCGGTAGAAAACTCTTCCGCACTCGGTTCGATCATTGCCAGGGTGCTACTCTGCTTCTGCGGCTGTCAATGGCTCAATCTTGACGATTTTGCCACCCAAGCGGGTAATCCGTTGGTATTCTTCGTTCATCCGGCTGTAGGGTACGGTAAGGAATACACTACCACTACGACGAATGTTGTATTTATTTTTGTCGGTTTCTGCGCTCTGACGCAAGCCTACGACTTCGTAACGAAATACTCGACTAGCAGATGAAGAAACGCTACCAGTCCCAAGAGTGGTTTGACCGAACATTCTCTATCTCCTGTTGGTTTTGTTTTTTACTGCGCCTTACGCTGAGGTGACGCTGACGATTTTGCCACCTTGCTTGTGAATTTGCTGTATCTTGTCAGATAACCGCTCGTAAGGTACTATAAATACCGTGCTACTCCGGCGCACACTTGGGTAGCCAGGGTTACGAATTCCGGTGACTTCAATGCGGTAAACGCGATCCCCTTCGCCTACTGCATTCCCTAAGTTCTTCTTAGGAGCAACATCTGCTGAAGCCCGGAAACCCCAATTATCATTAGTTCCAGATGGGCCAATAATTGTAGAGGCACCGTTACTTGCCAACTCTCGCGCTAACCGAGACTTACTACCTTCTACTTGGGCGCGATCGCTGTTAGCATAACCACGATACAAGCGGAACATCCGGTTGAATCCAGAGATTTTCTGACCAGTCTGAGTTTCAAACCCACGATAGTAAGGTACGATGTTATCGCCAAAATTATTCTGATACTCCCAAGAATCAATATAGGAGTCAATTTCAGCGTCGTAACCTTTACTTTGATACAGGTCTAGATGGTAAATAACTTCTGACTCATCGTAGGGAGCGCGACCCAACAAATGTTTATAGTTGAGTTCAATTAGCCGAGTTTGGAAGTTGTTGTAGAAAAATTTCTGTTTGTAGAGTTCTGATTTGGCAACGCTACGTACAAATTCCCGCACTGTCAGATTCCCATCTCTCAACAGAGATTCTGCACTTACCAGGCGTTCTGATGCCAGTATGTAGTCATTGCCCAAAACGTGCCGATATACAGCACGAATCACTAATTCTACTTCTTCTCTGCTAGCTTTGGGGCGCAGTTCTATTTTTGGTGCGTCGCTAAAAGGCTCGGTTCCCAGCCTTGATGCTGCTGCTGTAATCGCCATTTGAATTTCCCCTTTTGTTGCTGGCTGAATAAAGCTTTTATTTTTGCCTACATAAAACGATGCCCGGAACGAGATTCAACTGCTAGGTGACTACTACATCCAGCACTTGTACCCCTTTCCGGGCATGAGGCTATCTAGCTGAGAGCGTTGATAGCGTAGTCAATGTAGGTGTTAGCTTCGTTAGCAGCTTGACCGCCCAAGCCATGATTAGCTTTGATGTATTTCAAAGCTTCAACATACCAGCTAGGAGACAAGTCGAAGGTGCTGTTGATTTCAGCCAAACCAGCAATTAGGTATTCATCCAAGGGGCCAGTACCACCAGCTACCAAGCTGTAGGTGATGATCCGCAGGTAGTGACCAACGTCACGAGCGCACTTGGATTTACCACGGCTGTCAGCAGCGAACTGAGGGCCAGGGGTTTGGGTGGTGTAAGGGAATTTTTGGTAAACAGCTTGGGTTGCACCGTCGATTAAGCGTTGAGCATTAGAGGTTAAACCACGAGCAGCTTCTAAGCTAGCGGCAGCACGCTCATAACGACCACGAGCAGATTGTAATTCGGTGTTGCCTAAGAAACGGCCTTGGGTATCAGCAGCTGCAATAGCTTCGGTGATAGGGGTTTTAACCATGATGTACTATTCTCCTTGGTATTTTCGTAATTTTTGGCCTTGTTACCTAACCATGTAGGTTTGGATGCTGGGCTGTTTTATTGCTATTAAGCAACAGCAGCAGCTGCACGATCAAAGTAGCTAGCTACTTCAGACATTAATGCACTGCAATCACCTTTGGTGATACCGTTGGGATCGTTAGCGATCGCAACAGCAGCATCTTTCATTTTTTGAACGCCAACAGCTACGGAAGAACCAGGAGTACCTAATGCTATGTAGGTTTCGCGCAAGCCGTTCAAGCAACGGTCATCTAAAACGCTAGCATCGCCAGCTAAAATAGCGTAGGTGACGTAACGCAAGATGATTTCCATGTCGCGCAGACAAGCAGCCATGCGACGGTTTGTATAAGCGTTACCACCAGGAGCGATTAATTGGGGTTGCTCTTCAAACAATGCACGAGCAGCGTTGGTAACGATGGAAGAAGCGTTGCTGGTGATGCGGTTAACAACATCTAAACGCTTGTTGCCTTCTTTCACAACGTTTGCCAAAGCATCTAGTTGCTCGTTGCTCAGGAACTCGCCTCTGGAGTCAGCTTGAGAAACCACCTTGGTAAATACGTCTAATGTCATGGACTTTAATCTCCTAATTTTTTGTTTGAGAGATGTCTAAATTAAACTGGCTATGTTTTATCGGTAACGGTTAACCACAGACTAGGGATCAAACTTCTTCTCTTGGTCATCTCAATTTTCTTGGCTCCTGAGTGAACGAGAAAAATGAGAAAGTGGGTTGACTTTATGAGAAGCTGGCAAACTTTATGAATTGATTGCCTTGTTTAACTTTCGTCTGTTAACTAACCCCTCCAGCTTATGTTTATACAATGCTATAGATGCTTATTTTGTTACAAATTATGAATAAATAAGTTACACCAATAAGAACCACCTCAAATCCTTTACATACAAGGGATTTACCTGAGAAATTTGGTTGTTTTTCGTAACGTTACTTCATGATTTTGCGTTTCATAAAGATAAATTATAGTTTTAATATTTTTTTTATATTTACGGAAAGCTATAACAGGCAGTCTTTTACAGAATTATGATGCAACTTGAGCGATCGCCTTTTTTATAAACAAATATGTACTTGATTTTTCTTCACATTGCCAAATTGGCAGATTGTTGCGGGAAAACTGGGGAAAAAAGGCGCGAAAGTTTAAGTTTTGCTAAGAAATTGCGACTCTACGGCGCAACACCTCTAGCAAAGTAGTGAAGCTTTGAGGTGGGGAAGCTGTGACTTCAATCAACTCTTGGGAAACAGGATGCTGTAACCGCAATCGCCAAGCGTGTAATGCTTGACCAGTCAAATTCACACCGACTGAACGCCCAGAACTATAAACGGGGTCGCCAACAATCGGATGACCGATTTTCGCGCTATGCACACGAATTTGATGGGTACGTCCGGTTTCCAGTTGAAAATGGATGAGTGTGTAATTTCCTAATCGTTCTTGGATACGCCAATGGGTAACAGCTGTTCTTCCACCTTGTTCTACAGGGACGATAGCCATTTTTTTGCGGTCTTGGGGATGACGACCGATAGGTAAATCTATCGTTCCACTGTCAGTTTTGGGCGCACCGTAAACCACGCCGAGATATTCCCGACGGGCGGTTTTGGCTTGGAGTTGGGCTTGTAGATGTTGGTAGGCGATGTCTGTTTTAGCGATCGCGATCGCGCCAGTTGTATCTTTATCCAGACGATGCACAATCCCTGGACGCTGCACACCGCCAATACCTGGGAGATGCGGACAATGTGCCAACAAAGCATTTACCAGTGTGCCATCAGCATGACCCGGTGCGGGATGAACTACTAAACCTGCGGGCTTATTGAGAATGAGTAATTGCTCATCCTCATAGAGTATGTCTAAAGGTATATTTTCTGCCTTGAGTTCCAGGGGTTGAACTGCGGGAATTGCTAGGGTGATGCGATCGCCGGCTTTGAGATTGATTTTTTTAGAGGTACAGACTTGGCCATTCAGTTGAACTTGACCCTGTTCAATTAACTGCTGAATCCGAGAACGGGATAAGTCTGGTAACTCTTGAGCCAAGTAACGGTCTAGGCGTGTACTATTTTCTTCAACTTGTAAACAGAATTCGTTAACCATTGAGCGTGAGTAAATAACGACTATAAATTTTAAATTTTGCCGAAATCATCAGTTTTATCAGATTTAAACTGCTTTAAATCCTGGAATTTATCACCAAAAATTTTTCAGCCTGAATATTGATCATCACAAATATCTAATCAACACTCTCGCCTAAATTAAATTTAAAATACTTAATTGTTAAGAGTAATAATTCATACATATATTGTACATCTCAAGCGATGAAAACCTGATATTCAGGTAAATTTGAGTTGAGTAATCATAAAATGTTTGTAAAATTTGCTACTGATGGGTTTGAGCCAATATATCTAATTCAACTAATTGCTGTACTGTGAGATTAGATAGATTAATGAAATATACAAAAAATTAAGCTGATTTATGGAAAAATTTCTCCTGGTTATCAGTGGCATTGTCTCCTGTTTAGCGTGATGATGATATGTATTTAACTGTAAATTCTCAGCTATTTATTTTGATTACTTAGGGTCAAGTCACCAGCAAAAATTAATGTACTGAATCAAATTTGATTGTGCAATTTAGCCATAAAAATATACCACATTTTTGTCAGCCGTTGATATATAAAATTGAACACTGAGTTTCACCCATGAAAACACTGCCTATTAGTCGATACAGATTTTTCCAGAAAATACAACCAGTAACACTGTTAAAGAAAATCACTGGCAAGACTGTAACTGGATGTTTGCAAGTGTTTAGTACATCGGGTGCTTGGTCAATGTATGTAGAGGAAGGTAGGCTAATTTATGCTTGCTATTCAGAAAGAATGTTTGAGCCGCTTTATCGACATTTGCAGAGTTTTAGTCAAGAAATTAATACCATACCCAGAGAAATTAACGACCAACTACGGGCAATATTTGAGACGGGAATGGAAAATCAATCTATTCCCAACCCAGATTATCTAGCTATTTGTTGGTTAGTTAATCAAAAATATCTTAGTGCTTCACAAGCAGCCATCTTGATAGAACAGTTAGCTTTAGAAGTTTTACAGACATTTCTAGTTTTAGAAGAAGGCAGCTATGAGTTTATTCCCGAAAGCTTTTTAGATGATTTGCCTAAGTTTTGTTATTTGAATTTGCGATTATTGGTGGAACAGTGCCAACAACGTGGAAATGTTGACTATGGTTTTAAAACAGAAACAGGTGTTCCAGAAACATCACCATACAAAGAACACACCCAGTCAATAGTTAATAGCAGACCAATCCATTATACCCAGAGTAAACCAAGAACCGAACCAAGATTACCAAAGATAGATACTAAACGCTACCCACCTCGATCTAGCACTGGGAATTATAGCTATCAGCAAATGTCAGCCACATCTGCTGATAGAAAAGTTTATAAAATCTTTTGTATTGATGACAACCCAAAAGTATTAAATACTATCAGAAGTTTTTTAGATGAGCAAATATTTTCTGTAATTGGAGTCACAGATTCCTGCAAAGCTTTAATGGAAATTTTGCGAACCAAACCAGACATCATTTTATTAGATGTTGATCTGCCTGATTTAGACGGCTATGAATTATGTTCTCTGTTGCGTAAACATACATATTTTAAAAATACACCCATAATTATGGTAACAGCAAAAGCTGGGCTAATTGATAGAGCTAGGGCTAAGATAGTCAGAGCATCAGGTCATTTAATTAAACCTTTTACTCAAGGAGATTTACTTAAATTAATTTTTCAACATATTGTGTAATCACATTTCAGAATTAACAATTATGGAACTTACGCAATTGTCAAATGAAATATGTCTTTTAGGGTGCGTCAGACTGATTACATGCTATCAATAAATGGTTGTTTGCTATCTGACGTATCCTACTGATACGCTAGGTGAGTCAGCCCTGAATTAAACATTAACAATTTACCCTGGAGATTCAGAATTGAGTATTACTTGGGTGGGGACAATTCTGATTATTAAAAATGGTCTGAGCGAATTAGACTTAATCAGCAGTTATCTAGAAAATCAGGGATATGAAATTATTAAGGCTAACACTGCACAAGAGGCTCTAGAGATAGCTTTAGAGGTGAAACCAGATACAATTATTACTGATGTGGTTATGCCAGGAAGAAGTGGTTTTGAGGTGTGTCGCTTCCTAAAAAATCACCTGCTTAATCACAATATCTCAATTGTGGTTTGCAGTGAAAAACGTCAAGAAATGCACCGGATATGGGCTAGAAAGCAAGGCGCGGACGCTTACTTTACTACACCCTTAAATCTGGATGATTTACTCAGTGTTATTCAATCTTTGACACTCCCACAGTTCAAAGTCAAGATGAAGTTGTAGACTGAGTTAGCCAAGAGTAAAGCATTGCATAATCATGGTAGGTGACTAGGTTGCTTTTGTCGCCACACCTTTATATAAATAACCTACAATCTTCGGCAAGCTGTCAGCGTACATTTCTTCTATGATGACATGATCAAACTGTTGCTCAACTAATTGTCTAATATTGCGATTTAAATGACAGCCATCACCTATGACTTTTTGTATGGGTGTTAAGCGATTTTGCCAAGCTTGAATTTGAGAGTCTTTGCTTAATCCATGTTCAATAAAAAAGAATTTGCCTCCTGGTTTTAGTACCCGATAAATTTCTTTCAAGGCGGCTGCTACCTGGGCAATACTACATAATGTGAAGGTACTCACCACACTATCAAATGTATTATCTTTCATTGGGAGACTTTCACCATTTAAAACTCGATAGTCTACAATAATAGATGAAGCTTGAATCCGTTTTTCAGCTAATTTAGCTACTCCCGGATTAATATCAACTGTGATGAGTTTTTGAAGTTCTTTAGGGTAGTAGGAAAGGTTAACACCTGTACCAAAACCAATTTCTAAAACTTCTCCTTTGACTTGTGCTAAAATTTCTTGACGGTATTTTGCTAGATTGGGGTTAGATAACGACCAATCTAAAAGATAAGGAAGGATTTTTTGTGAATAAAATCCCATTTTGTCCTCCGATAAACTTTTCAGCACCTGATTGCTCAAAATCAGAGGTTGACTTTTGCCAAGGTTTGTGATGATGGTCAAACAGGACGACAGCCAGATAAAAGACTGTGCATATTTACGACTGAACCAATAACTGCGATCGCTGGGGCTTCAAATCCAGTTTTCTCCACTAATTCCACAATAGTTCCCAACTCACCAATTAACTCTTCCTGTTCGGGACGAGTACCCCAACGCACTAAAGCAATGGGTGTTTCTAAACTCAACCCAGCTTGCGTTAACTCTTCCACAATGTAAGACAGATTGTGAATCCCCATGTAAATCACAATCGTTTCTGAACCGTGGGCGATCGCTTGCCAATCCACCTTCGGCTTATACTTACCTGCCGCCTCATGTCCAGTGACAAAAGTCACAGACGAACTATAAAGCCTATGAGTTAAAGGGATACCTGCATAGGCTGGGGCAGCAATCCCCGAAGTAATACCTGGCACAACTTCCACAGGGACACCTGCGGCGACCAAATCAGCCATTTCTTCGCCACCGCGACCAAAAATAAAGGGATCGCCACCCTTAAGTCTAACTACAATGGCATGATCTTGGGCTTTTTCTATGAGTAATTGGGTAGTTTCGTCTTGTAAAAGCGAATGTCTACCGCGACGCTTACCAGCATTGATTTGTTCAGCTTGAGGATTAATCATCGCTAAAATTGCCGGACTTACCAAAGCATCATAGATAACCACATCAGCACATTCCAAAACACTCTTACCTTTAAGAGTCATTAAACCTGGATCACCTGGCCCCGCACCGACCAAATAAACTTTACCTAAACATTTTGCTGCTGCATTGTCTGTGCGGTTCATCTGTGAATTAAATCCCCAATTAAATTAGCTAACTCCTCACTGGCACCTAGAGGTGGAGCCAAAGAAAAACTCACCCCAGGAAATTGTAATTTTAACTCGTCAACGGCATGGGCGATCGCATCAGTTATGCCACCAGAGAATAGAAAGTATGGAAAAATTGCAATTTTCTGGTTGCCAAAACTAATTAACTCCTGTACTCGTGATTCTAGAGTAGGAGAAACAGACCAATAAGCAGTTACCAATCCCAAATTCGCCGCCATAGATGCTACTGAATGTTGCGAACCAGGGCGACGGCTACCATGAGACAACAAAATACCTGCTTCTGCCTGAATGCTAGCTATTTGCTCTTGGAAAAATATCTGTAAACCGGGGTGACTTCCCAAAAATGGTTGTAACTCAATTGTCATACCCTCACCAACAGCCTGACTTGCCAGTGCTACCTCAGAAGGAATATCAGCCATCACATGGACACCTGCTAGCAGAAAGATCGGCATAATTTTCAGGCGATCGCATCCCAACAACACAGCACCTTCAGCGAACCGTTGAATTTGCTCATGTAAAGGAATCGAACTCACTTCTAAACATGCAGTACCTACCAGTTTCTCTGGTACTTGTAACTTCTTAGCCACCATAACAGCTAATTGCTGCATAGCAATTTCTGGACGAGGATCACGACTTCCATGAGATACAAGTAAGTAGGCTGATGACATATCAATTCAAAATTCAAAATTCAAAATTCAAAAACAAGAAATTCTCGTTGACGCTCTACTATCTTACAGATGATTGAGAAACTCTCCGCGTACCTTTGCGCTTACCTTTGCGTACCTCTGCGTTTAAAATTCCACCTCTTAACAACTCCCCAACCTTGCAATCACAGCATTGATATGTCGCCACCACTGAGTACCACCAGCCCACACCCGCGAAGGCAAATGTCCTTGAGGAGATGAGCGATAAAAAGAAAACTGCCAATTGGGAGGAGTATGAGAATTATATAATTTCCAACCAACAGCAGCACAAAACCTGACATAATCACAGTCAACACTTTCGTAGATTTGCTTCTGCACAGTAAAACCGAAACGCCCTTGACTGTACTTCAGCCACAACTGATCAATTATCCGTAAATCCTCACAAGGTAACTGAGCAATATCACTCATAAATAGATAACTACCAACAGGTTTAGAGACAGCCTGACACATCACCGCCCAGGTTTCTTGATCTGCTAATTGCCATTTTTTAGCGGCGAGGAAATCGCGCAGTTGATGGTAGTCAACTCCTGCCTGAGAATATAGGGTATTAACTGGTTGTTGTTGAAGCGTTGGGGGACAGGAATTGAGGGCTTGTAAAACTTCCGTCGCCGATTTGTAGCGTTGAGAAATAGGATTTTGCAGGAGTTTGTCGAGGATATCGCCAAGTTGTGGGCTGATAGTATTCCCTGGTAATAGATAATCACGCCAAACCCAGCGATCGCTAGTCACATCGAACAAATCAAACGGGGAAATCTCAGTTAACAAATGAATACAGGTAACACCTAAACTGTACAAGTCACTCGCTGGTAGTGCTTTTCCCCGTGTTTGTTCAGGAGCCATATATTCTGGACTACCGATAGTAGTACCTGTGTGTAGTAAAGCGGTAGCGGTGATTTGTTTAGCAACGCCAAAGTCAATTAAAACTAAATCGCCTGTGGAGGAACTGCGGATGATATTGGCTGGCTTGATGTCTCGGTGAATGATTTGCTTGTCATGGATAAATTGCAACACTGGTAGTAACTGTTTCAGCAGTTGCTCAATGTTTTGGGCGTTAAAGACTCCATTTTGTTGCAATTCCTCCTGGAGTGTCTGACCTGAAATCCATTCTTCCACTAAATACAGTCGATGTTCCTGTTCAAAAAATCCCAGCAGTTTTGGTATTTGGGGATGTTGCAACTCATTTAAACGTACTGCTTCCTGACGAAACAATCTCACGGCTTGATGGTAGCTTCTACCATATTGGACGGGAAAGCTAAATTGTTTGATCACACACCTGGGTTTAGAGGGTAGATGCTCATCTACTGCTAAGAATGTTATCCCAAAGCCACCATGACCAATCAGACGCAGTAAGTGATAACGCTGATTGAGCAATAATTTTTCACTGCATTTGAGACAAACCTGAGCATGATCCGGGTTTTGGGCATATAAACAGCTAGTATTGGCACAGAGTTTCATCACCAGAGGTTTTTCTAGCACTTATCCTTAATGATTCCCAATTCTCCATGCCCTATTGTTGTTCTGCGGTGTAAGTATAAAAGTTATTAAATACGCCTACGGTTTCAAATCTGTAAGACGGTATCCAGTTACTCACTTTTAATTCTGTCCGGTAGACACTAAAAAAAATTAAATCTTGTCTTTCAGTAGTCGCTGAGAGGATTTGGCGAATTTGGGGGTTAGCAGAGTCTATGAGTTTGTCACAGTTGGTATTGATTAACCGTTCTATCAGCTTCGATGTTTGATTACACACATCTTTTTTTAGATATGATGTCAATCGCTGCACAGCATACTCTTCATATTCAGGTTGCTGAGGATTTGTGTTTGCCATCCCTACCCCCAACACAGCTGTTAATCCCATTGCGCCTGCATATACCAAAATATTCCAGAATTTCATATTTCCTAGCTTAATTTCCCTAGATATTCATTAGAGTCTCCAGACACGGAATTAATCAAGTCCGTTCCTCTAAAAAAAATTTTGGCTCATTTCTAGATCAATTCCAAAAAATAGTGCTATAATCAGGAATGTGAATGGCGAGCGTAGCCAAGTGGTTAAGGCAGTGGATTGTGGTTCCACCACTCGTGGGTTCGAGTCCCATCGTTCGCCCTGTAGCAAAGTTAGCAGTAAATTCTTTTTTTCAGAACTACTACTGGATAACCCAACTAATTACCGAAAAATTGGTTTATTCCATTAGTGTAATGTGGTCAGCAACGAAAATTTATCTCTAATTAGGGATGCAGATACACTGAAATCAGGGAAAAATCATCTTAATACATTCCTCTAGACAGAAAGGTTGCGGTTGATTGAATTTTCCCACCTAAGAGAAGTTGCTGTACACGTTTGGTCTTTTGTATATCACTTATTATATCGACTATTGAGATAGCCTGACGGATTTGTAGGAGATTTTCTACTGGATTTATCTTGCTGATTTGGTGATTGATGCCGCCGATCGCTTTGTAGAAAATCCCTGTAGATTATCAAAAATATTACGTACTTCGGTCATTCATAACGTAGAAAAGTTGAGCTAAGGAGTATTGCATGAGTCAATCAATTGGATGTACTTGTTGGGCGAGCCTCCCAAAGGGAGGAGCTTCGCTAACGCAGAAGGTGTAACACGCCCCAGAAGATTCTCAAGATTTTACTCTCTTGAACTACGACTCAGATCGCAATCCCAGAGGAGGAGAGTTATGGCAAAGTTTGGTTATCATGCTTCCCATGAACAATTTAAGCCGAGTCAGCTATTGCAATTTGCACAAACTGCCTACCATGCAGGTTTTGAGCGTGTATCTTGCTCAGATCACTTTCATCCGTGGAGTGTGCGCCAAGGAGAAAGCGGTTTTGCTTGGTCTTGGCTAGGTGCAGCTATGCAAGCAGTACCCCTTAACTTTGGGGTAGTTTGCGCCCCTGGACAACGTTATCATCCCGCTATTATTGCTCAAGCAGCAGCTACTTTGGGGGAGATGTTTCCCCATCGGTTTTGGTTAGCCTTGGGAAGTGGTCAAGCCTTGAATGAAAATATCACAGGCGATCGCTGGCCTGGAAAAGTTGAACGTAATGTCCGCCTCAAGGAATGCGCTGAGATCATTCGCACCCTTTGGACAGGGGAAACTTTAACTTATCATGGTTTAGTAAAAGTACAAGAAGCAAAACTTTACACACGTCCAGAAGTTCCACCTCTAATTATTGGGGCAGCGATTACACCAGAAACCGCCGAGTGGCTAGGGGGATGGGCAGACGGACTAATTACCATTTCTCATCCTTACGAGAAATTAAAACAAGTAGTAGATGCTTTCCGTAGAGGCGGCGGCAAAAATAAGCCGATGTACCTGAAAGTACAACTTTCCTACGCTGAAGATGAAGAAACGGCTTTAAGAGGTGCTTACGAACAATGGCGCACAAACATTTTTAGCAGCCCAGTATTAACAGAACTCCATAATCCTCAGCAATTTGATGCGGTGGCAAAATTTGTCAAGCCAGAGGATATGTATGAATATGTGCGGATTTCATCTGTATCCCAAAGACATATCGAATGGTTGCAACAAGACGTAGAACTAGGTTTTGAGGAAATTTACCTGCACAATGTCAACAAAGAACAGCAACGATTTATTGAAGTTTTTGGGGAACAAATTCTGCCCGCATTGGTGAGTGAAAGACAAATATCTTTGCAAGCTTAGTTTTATCCAAATGTGATGGTAAGCAAGGATTTATGGAGTAACAGATGAGAATAAATGTAGGGCCTCCCAATTTAACCATCAATCATGGTAGAACCTTTATGGTGTCTGATTTATGGGGCAATATTCACCCTGAAACTTCACAAGGAATTTTTTCAGATGATACTCGGTTTTTGAGTTACTATGCCTGTTATATCAACGGTAAAACCTGGATACGTCTGACCTCTACAACCACCTCTTATTATGCAGCTCGTATTTATCTGATCAATCCAGTATTTACAACCGATGATGGGTTATACGCTCAAGGAACTCTATCACTAATTATTAGTCGGGTTGCTAGCGAAGGTATCAGGGAAGAGTTGCAAATCACCAATTATGGACAGAAGAAGGTGCATTTCAATTTAGAAATAGCCCTACGTTCAGACTTTGCTGATATTTTTGAAGTTGAGTCACAAAATATTGTACGTCGCGGTCGCATCGAAACGCGATGGGATAAAGAACAAAGTGAACTGGTAACAACCTATAGCAATGATGATTTTTTCCGTTGTCTTAGTTATCGTTTAGCCAACTGTCCAGTACAGCCGCATTATGGCAATGGGCGGATGATTTTTGAGATTACCTTAGAACCTGGGGCAACTTGGAATACTTGTTGTGTTTACACCTTGGCAGATAACGAATATGTTCGTCGCCCAGTAGACTTGTCTTATCAGCAAGCCATTGAAACAGGGTTAGACAAAGTGCAACAACAATGGCAAGACAATGTTACTAATATTAGCTCTGCTGATGAAGATATTAATCGAATTTACCAGCAATCTATAGAAGATTTGGGGGCTTTGCGTTTGTATGACTACAAATTTAGTGGCGATACTTGGATACCTGCGGCTGGTGTCCCCAAGTTTGTGACTTTATTTGGTAGAGATAGTTTAATTATTAGTCTGCAAAATATGATGGTGCATCCTGGTTTTGTCAGGGGTACATTGCAGAAACTGGCAGAATTTCAGGCGCAGGTTCATAATGATTGGCGAGATGCTCAACCGGGAAAGATTCTGCACGAAATACGCATGGGTGAACTGGCGTATTTTAATAAAATACCACACTCTCCCTATTATGGTGCTGCCGATACTGCCTCTTTATTCTTGATTGCATTACATGAGGCTTGGAGATGGTTAGGTGATGAGTCGCTGTTGCGAGACTATCGGGATGTAGCTCGACGTTGCTTAGAGTGGATTGAGCGGTATGGCGACTTTGATGGGGATGGCTTGCAAGAATATCAAATGCGTTCCTCAGATGGACTAGAAAATCAAAGTTGGAAAGATTCCGGTGATGCGATCGCTTATCCTGATGGTAGTCAAGTAGATGCTCCCAAAGCCTTGTGTGAACTGCAAGGCTATGCTTTTGATGCCTATATGCGAATGGCAGAAGTGTTTACTGTGTTGGGAGAAAGTAACTACGCTAGTGAATTACGTCATCAAGCAGCCAAACTACAAGCAAAATTTGAGGCACAGTTTTGGTGTGAAGATTTAGGCTTTTATGCCTTAACCCTCGATCCTGATCAACAACCCGTGCGTACTGTGGCTTCCAATCCTGGTCATTGCCTGTGGAGTGGTATAATTAGTGCTGAACGCGCAAAGCGTGTAGTGCAACGCTTAATGCAACCAGATATGTGGAGTGGTTGGGGTATTCGCACAATATCCAGTCAAAATCCTGCATACAATCCCTTTTCTTACCACTTAGGTTCAGTTTGGCCTCACGATAACGGTATGATTGCCATGGGATTTAAACGTTATGGTTTTGCTCAAGAAGCAGCACAGGTGGCTGAAGGTATTTTTGATGCTGCTAGGTATTTTGCTAGTTACCGTTTACCAGAACTCTACGCTGGTATTGAGCGACAACCAGGAACATTTCCAGTTCCCTATCTAGAAGCTAATGTACCCCAAGCATGGGCAGCTGCATCGGTTTTTCATCTCCTACAAGCGATGCTCGGTTTACAAGCAGATGCACCCAATGGCCTGCTTTACGTTGATCCATACTTACCAGAATGGTTGCCTCACATCACCCTGCGTCAGTTGGAAATTAATCATGCGCTAGTAGATATACAGTTTTGGCGTGAGGGTGAAACAACGCGTTGGGATGCTGTTGTGATTCAGGGTAATATTCAAGTGAAACAGCAAGCTTGGCAACCTTGGCGTATTCCACAATAAGCGTAATGGCTGGAGTGGGGAGTAGGGGGGAACCAATTCCTGAATTGGTGGTGTCGAATTTCATATATTGCCTATGGGAAATATGAGGCTAATCAAATGACAGCAACAGATAAAATTGCTATGCAGTCACAGCAATGGCATAATTTGCCTACATCTAGGGTGGCTCAAGAGTTAGACACAAATCTTGATACCGGTTTGACTGCTGAGGAAGTGACAAACCGTCGCTCACGTTTTGGTGCTAATGAACTGAAGGCGAAACCTGGAAAAAGTCCATTAGTGAGGTTTTTGTTGCAGTTTAACCAGCCGTTGCTGTACATTTTGCTAATTGCAGGTGCAATTAAGGCTTTTATTGGACAGTGGGTAAATGCTTGGGTAATTTGGGGTGTCACCCTGATTAATGCCATTATTGGATTTATTCAAGAATCAAAAGCAGAAAGTGCGATCGCCGCTTTAGCTTCTTCAGTCCAAACCAATGCAACTATCATCCGCAACCATCAAAAGGTACAAGTTTCCTCAACTGAGTTAGTACCAGGGGATATTGTCTTACTCGCTTCTGGTGATAAAGTCCCCGCAGATTTGCGTCTGGTACAATCTCGCAATCTGCAAGTCAATGAATCAGCACTCACCGGGGAATCAGTGGCGGTGGAAAAAAACACCCCACCCCTGAGTTTAGATGCACCCTTAGCAGAACGTACCAATATGGCTTATGCTGGTAGTTTTGTGACTTTCGGTACTGGTAAAGGTATTGTAGTGGCGATTGGTGAAGCCACAGAAACCGGGCGGATTTCTCAACTGATGGAGCAAGGCACGAGCCTGAAAACTCCCCTGACTCGGAAATTTGATAAATTTAGCCGTACTTTACTATACATCATTCTCGGTATAGCCACGCTGACGTTTGCTGTCGGGTTGGGATATGGCAATTCCTGGGCAGATATGTTTGAAGCGGCGGTTGCCTTTGCTGTGAGTGCGATTCCTGAAGGTTTACCTGCTGTAGTGACGGTGACATTAGCAATAGGTGTTTCCCGGATGGCACGCCGTCATGCGATCGTGCGAAAGTTGCCAGCCGTGGAAACTCTTGGCGGTGCGACAGTCATCTGTTCTGATAAAACTGGGACACTCACCGAGAACCAAATGACTGTACAAGAAATTTATGCTGGGGGTAAAAAGTATACGGTAACTGGTACGGGATATGCTCCCGAAGGCAAAATTTTATTAGATGAACAAGCCATAAATTGGGATGATTCTCCGGTGTTGGCAGAATGTCTCAAAGCAGGGTTGTTATGTAATGACTCTCATTTAGAACAAAAGGAAGGGCAATGGCAGGTTGTCGGTGATCCCACAGAGGGAGCATTAATAGTTGTGGCTAATAAAGTGGAACTGTATCGCCGTCATGTAGAACAAGAAATGCCCAGACTAGATGTGATTCCCTTTGAGTCTGAGTTTCAATACATGGCAACTTTGCATGAAGATGGGAATGGGGAAAATGCTTCAGGTGGGAGAACTATCTATGTTAAGGGTTCGGTAGAAGCGATTGTCAAACGTTGTCGGCAAATGTTAGACGCTGGGGGGAATCTAACTGCTATAGTTCCAGAAACCATACATCAAGAAGTTGATGCTATGGCTCATCAGGGTTTACGGGTGCTAGCTTTTGCGAAAAAATCTGTTTCACCTGCTCAAGATGCAGTTGATCATGCAGATATTGAAGAAGATTTAGTTTTCTTGGGATTGCAAGGTATGATTGATCCTCCCAGGAAGGAAGCGATCGCCGCCGTAGCTGCCTGTCAAAATGCTGGCATCCAAGTGAAAATGATTACAGGTGATCATGCGGTAACTGCACGAGCGATCGCCGAACGTATGGGCTTTAATCAACATGGTGAAGTTCTGGCTTTCACTGGTAGCCAACTCGCCCAAATGGATAAATCCCAACTGGCTACAGCAATAGAAGATGGTTCAGTGTTTGCCCGTGTGGCACCAGAACAAAAACTTCGCATTGTGGAAGCCCTGCAATCTCAAGGCGAAATTGTGGCGATGACTGGGGATGGTGTCAACGATGCACCAGCTTTAAAACAAGCAGAAATTGGGATTGCAATGGGGGGCGCGGGTACGGAGGTGGCAAAAGAAGCCGCAGACATGATTTTGACTGATGATAACTTCGCCTCTATCGAAGCGGCGGTAGAAGAAGGGCGGACTGTATATCGTAATTTATTGAAAGCGATCGCCTTTATCTTACCTGTTAATGGCGGTGAATCGATGACAATTTTAATCAGTGTGCTACTAGCTAGAGTATTACCGATTTTGTCTTTACAAGTGCTGTGGCTCAATATGGTGAATTCCATCGCCATGACAGTACCCTTAGCCTTTGAGCCTAAGTCAGAGCGAGTCATGCAACAACCGCCACGCAGTCCCCGCGAACCCTTACTTTCCCGCAGTTTAATCAAGCGTATTTTCACAATTTCTATCTTTAACTGGATTTTGATTTTTGGTGTATTTGAATGGATACGACAAACCACAGGCAATGTTGCTTTAGCCCGCACAATGGCAATTCAGGCGTTAGTAGCGGGGAGATTATTTTATCTATTAAGTATTAGTCAATTAGGAATGGCAATAATTAATCGATTGCGGGGAATCAGACAAACATTCAATGATGCCTCAGTCATGGGAATTGGCATTGGTTGTGCAGTAATTTTACAGATTATATTCAGTCAATGGAACTTGATGAATATCTTATTTTATACTGCTCCTCTAAATTTATCTCAATGGTTAATTTGTTTGCTCGTAGGCTTACCAATGATTCCACTAGCGATTTTACTGAATCGTGTTGATCCTTTGGACTGATGAATTGCTAAAATTTCCTTTGGGGTTACTAGGCGATCGCTTGCTGTGTTCCCAGCGTCTTTTTGACTACTACTGATTTTGCTTGCTGACGTAACGGAATTTCAATCCAAAACTCACATCCTTTACCCGGTGCTGACTCACACCGCAACACCCCAGAGTGCTTTTCTACAATAATTTGGTAACTAATTGACAAGCCTAACCCCGTACCTTTACCTACAGGTTTGGTGGTGAAAAAGGGGTCAAATATCTTTTGTCGCACTTGTTCGGACATTCCTGGGCCATTGTCGCTAATTCTCACTACTACTCGGTCATGATTCATCAGTTCGGTACGAATTTTAATCTGACTAGGATTCGCCTTAATCTCTGACTGGGAACGTTGGGAATTATAACTATTGAGCGCATCAATGGCATTATTAATAATATTCAAAAATACCTGATTTAACTGCCCGGCATGACATTCTACCAAAGGTAACTGTCCGTACTCCTTAATAATCTCAATTTTGGCTTGGTCTGGTTTCGCTTTGAAGCAATTTTGTAAAATCAACAATGTACTATCAATACCTTCGTGAATATCCACCTCTTTCATCTCAGCTTCATCCAGACGGGAGAAATTGCGTAAAGACAAGACAATTTGCTGAATGCGCTGAGAACCCATTTTCATCGAATCGAGAATTTTCGGTAAATCTTCTTGGATAAATTCCAAATCCATATCCTCAGCTTTGAACTGAATGCTTTCCCCTGCCATGGGAAACTCTTCTTGATAGAGATTGACTAACTCTAAGAGATTTTGAGTATATTCACTAGCATGAATTACATTGCCATAAATAAAATTTACCGGGTTATTAATTTCATGTGCTATTCCAGCTACCAACTGACCGATACTAGACATTTTTTCGGTTTGAATTAGTTGGGCTTGTGTACTTTGTAATTCTTCTAAAGCTTTTTGTAATTCTAACTCAGCTTGTTTGCGTTCAGCAATTTCTAACTCTAAACGTTGGTTGATGTCAGTTAATTCTGTATTTTTTAGCAATGTTTCACGCGATTTAGCCAACTTAACCGCCATTTGGTTAAATGCTTCAGCCAATTCAGTAATTTCATCATTTGTGCGAATTTGCAACCGATAATTGAAGTTACCTTTGGCAATCTCATCTGTTCCTAATTGTAAACTGTACAAAGCCTTAATTGTTGGCTGCCAAATCAGCACCAATGTAGCAGCAAAGACAATCAAAATCACCGCCACAACCACAAAGGCAATAATTCGCTGTACTTGTTGCAGGTTTTCCAAATCTTGTTCTAATAATAATCTTTGCTGTTCCGCACGTTCAATTAAAGGGTTAAGAAATAACTCAATATCTCGATTAAAGGAATTGATGGCGCGAAAATATTGTTGCGAATCTGCCAGTTGATTGTTTTGAGGATTTTGTTGAATTAATTGATTTGCCATGAGGTGTAGAGACTGATGGCGGCGACGAATTACAGCAATTTCTGGCGCATTGGGCATGAAGCTTTCTAATTGATTCAGAGACTCTATAAACTGATGGCGAGCATTTTTAATGTCTTGCTCTTGATTCTGCAACAAAACAGCATTTTTGAGCAGCAAAATTTCTGACTTTAAGGCATTGTCTGCTTGTACAGCAGCTTTCAGGGTTTTTGTACTTTCATAACTTTTATCTAGGATAGTGCGCTTAATTTGCTGAACCACTATCATATTGCCCATGAGGATAGCTATTACCAGTCCAACAGATACAGCAGCACTTGTGAGTAACTTGGTATAAATTTTCATGATTGCGCGGGAGATATTAATTTTAATTCTTGGCGGAGTTTTTGAATAGGAGTATAGTCGGCAGGAACAACAAGAGTATATCCAGATGATTCCCTGTCTCCCAGATTCTCTAGAGTATCTAGACTACTCACAAATGCTTGCTTGAGTTGATGTATTAACTCAGGGGGTAGTTTGTTGGATGCGACTATGGGAAAATTGGTGATGGGGGTAGATTCCCAAATAATTTTGAAGTTTTGCGGTGTGAGTTTACCAGTTTTTTGCTGCTGACGGTAGAAGGAAATATGAGTGGCGGCAGCATCAACAATACCAGCTTCTAGTGCTGCCAGACTCTGACTATAATTCTCAGTGTAAATGACTTGGGCAAAATCACGCTCAGGATTAATTCCCTGTTTTGTCAGTTGAGCTAATGGTACAAGATAGCCAAAAGTAGATGGTTTCTTCACAAAAGCAACGCGCTTACCTTTGAGGTCTTGTAAACTGTTGATGGTGCTGTTGGCTTTGACAACTATACCAGACCGAGACCAAGGTTGTGCTGTATGTTTGTCTATTGCAGTTACTAAAGGTTGAATTTGGGCTTGCTTTTCTAGTGCTTCCAGATAGGTGAAAGGCTCTAAATAAGCAATATCTATCCGGTTTTGCATCAACCAATCAATAATTTCTGGTTCATCCTGGGCAATTTTGATCTCAACTTTTCGTCTTAGGTATTTTTCCAAGTAATCTTTTAAGGGTTTGACTATTAGTTCGGGTGCGGTTTGACTGGGTATAGGTTGTAATCCTATGGTCAATTGGGGTAGATTTTCTAGGGGACTAGCTGAGACAGTATAACTTTTATAAATTGTTCCCTGCCTTTCCCTTGCCCTTCTGGATACTCTATTGCCGTTGATTGGCGATGGATTGGGGTTGGGATTGACGATTGGCTGATGAGTAGTACAGCCCATCAGCAGGTGCGATGCGATCGCCACTAAAATGAAAATCTGGCTTTGGAATAAACTGCGTTTGCCAATCAGCCAAGATACGGCTGTTTTCATAGGGTAAGCTGCAAATATCTACCTAAAATTAGTCAGATATATTTTTCCCCAAATGAGTGTCAAGTTAACAGCCTTCAATTTAGCCTGGATGAGCGAGGGAACATTGAACCCAACATCAGATAAATTAGTTGATGGGGTGTAACCATTGGATGGTAAAATGATACAGGAAGCACAATCAAAGAAAGTAGTAGTTGTAGGTGCAGGTTGGGCTGGTTTAGGTGCAACCTACCATTTAGCAAAACAAGGTTATGATGTAACGCTTCTAGAAGCAGGCCCCTATCCCGGTGGACTGGTAGCGGGTTGGCAAACAACCGGCGGTAAATCTGTAGAAGCAGGTATTCACGGCTTTTGGTATCCCTACAGAAACATTTTTTCCCTCATCAACGAATTAGAAATTAATCCCTTCACTACCTGGACTCGTTCCGCCCAATATTCCCCGGCGGGTTTGGAAGTAGAATCACCAATTTTTCAAGACTTACCCAGACTACCCACACCATTGGGTACTTTCATCTATACCCAATTTCAACGGTTGCCATTAATCGACCGTCTCAGTGCATTACCATTACTTTACTCTGTAGTTGACTTTGATAATTCTGATGCAGCTTGGCGGCGTTATGATTTTGTCACCGCACGGGAATTATTTAAAGATTTTGGTGTGTCGGCGCGACTGTATAAAGAAGCATTTGAACCGATGTTATTAGTAGGTTTATTTGCTCCTGGTGAACAATGTTCAGCCGCCGCAACTTTAGGAATGTTGTACTTTTTTATTTTAGCTCATCAAGCGGATTTTGATGTAGTTTGGTGTCGGGGAACTGTGGGCGAAAAAATCTTTCGTCCCTGGGTGGAAAAAATCGAAAAAGCTGGCGCGAAAGTATTACCTAAACATCGGGTTACAGATTTAATTATTGATAGTAATAATCAAGCTACTGGTGTAGTTTGTGGTGATGAAGTATTTGAAGCGGACGCTGTGATTTTTGCCGTGGGTGTGACTGGGATGAAAAAAATTGTCGCCAATAGTCCCAGTTTGCAAAGTCGCCCAGAGTTTCGCAATTTGCAGAACTTAGGCGCGATAGATGTCTTAGCGACTCGGCTATGGTTTGACCGCAAAGTTGAGATTAAACGTCCTTCTAATGCTTGTTTTGGTTTTGATGATACTACAGGCTGGACATTCTTTGATTTAAATGCTTTACATGATGAATATAAACAAGAAGAAGGAACTGTAATTGAGGCTGATTTTTATCACGCCAATCAGTTTTTAACTTGGAGTGATGAGGAAATTGTGGGGACGGTGCAGCGATATTTAACTACTTGTGTACCTGGATTTAGAGAAGCGCAGGTAATTGATAGTAGTATCATTCGTTTACCCCAGGCTGTGACTCACTTTGCACCGGGTAGTTATCGTTATATGTTACCTGCTCAGACCAGTTTTGCTAATGTATTCATGAGTGGAGATTGGATAGTTAACAGACATGGTTCTTGGTCACAGGAGAAAGCTTATGTTACAGGTTTAGAAGCGGCAAATTTAGTCATTTCTAATTTGGCAAGCGGTACACCTGCTGAGATTTTACCCGTTGAGCCAGACGAAGCCCATATACAAGTGGCTAGAAAAGTTAATCAAACAGTGCGAGAATTAGGTAAATCTATTCTGCCTGATTTTTGGTTGCCGTAGGGGCGGAAAGTATTCAATTGCGCGGATGGGTAGGTGTACAAATTTGGTGTTAAAGCAAAATGGCTGTATTCCTTGTGTCACAAGCTTTTGCAGAAAAATTTATTTAAAACCATCCGCGCACCTTATACAGCAAGGGTTTCAGCGATTTGTATAAATCAACTGACATTTTCCTCGTGTTATGATAGACCCATCCGCGAATCTGAACCTTGAAAACCTCATATACATTAGCTTTCCGGTTGCCGCAGTTGCAACATTAACTAATCCCTATTAGGGATTGAAACTAATGTGAGTACAGGTATATATACTGTACCAGTAGGCAAAGTTGCAACATTAACTAATCCCTATTAGGGATTGAAACTCTGTATTCGATGCCATATCTGCGAGGGATAATACCCTGTAGTTGCAACATTAACTAATCCCTATTAGGGATTGAAACTACTCGTAGCTGTAGTAGCTGTAGTTCCGGTGGTATTGGTTGCAACATTAACTAATCCCTATTAGGGATTGAAACAGAAACGGATTAGAGCAACTAAGAAAACTGGGTGGTTGCAACATTAACTAATCCCTATTAGGGATTGAAACGCTCCTTGGTGCGGGTATCGGGAAAAAGATCACCCTCAGGTTGCAACATTAACTAATCCCTATTAGGGATTGAAACCTGTAATACTTGTTGTAAATATTGGTAAGCTTCGTTTACTAACGTTGCAACATTAACTAATCCCTATTAGGGATTGAAACGGCACATAAATAATAATACTCATCGCCCCAAACCCTGTTGCAACATTAACTAATCCCTATTAGGGATTGAAACTTAGACTTTTTAAGTAGACGATCAACTAGCACCGTTGCAACATTAACTAATCCCTATTAGGGATTGAAACAACTGAAAAATCACTTTGATATGGCTCGTATGTAGCCCCCAGCAGTTGCAACATTAACTAATCCCTATTAGGGATTGAAACCACAAAATTAAGACAACTGCTGGTTGGTGTACGCAGTGTCGGGTTGCAACATTAACTAATCCCTATTAGGGATTGAAACAGGTGTAACCCTGACAATTACTTCATGGCATCGAGGGTCGTTGCAACATTAACTAATCCCTATTAGGGATTGAAACATAGCTAACGCAGGAGTAGAGTAGGTAATGAGCAGTTGCAACATTAACTAATCCCTATTAGGGATTGAAACACAAACTTTTAGATAGATACATCAAAAGTGATCATGTTGCAACATTAACTAATCCCTATTAGGGATTGAAACTGCTTCTTTATTGGGATTGCCGCAGCGAAACCCTAGTTGCAACATTAACTAATCCCTATTAGGGATTGAAACTGTAGAATTTAATGAGAGCAATAATCCCTAGATAGTTGCAACATTAACTAATCCCTATTAGGGATTGAAACGGGGACAGACCGAATCTTAAATATCATTGCTGCTGTTGCAACATTAACTAATCCCTATTAGGGATTGAAACGCTCACGCCGAGGGTATGGCTCTAGCTGGTGACGTTGCAACATTAACTAATCCCTATTAGGGATTGAAACAAAAAGGAACTTTTAGGGCGGAGGATATCGCCGACACCGTGTTGCAACATTAACTAATCCCTATTAACCCAAGTTGCTAGTTAGTCCAAAGAGAGATGACACAAAGGTAGAGAAACAAGAAAATCCCTCCAGACAAGACAAGAGGAGGGACAAATGTTAAATGAAATAGTTACGATCTATTCTGTCATAGATGACTTATTAAAGGCGATTGGACATAAAGATGATATTCGTTGCCAAATGAGTGATGCAGAAATTATCACAACTGCAATGATTGCAGCAATCTTCTTTGGTGGGAATCATAGTCAGGCTTGTAGCTATATGAAAGAGCATAATTTGATTCCAGAAATGTTAGAAAAATCACGATTTAATCGGCGATTACACAAAGTCTCAATGTTGATCAACGATTTATTTCATCAAGTAGGAATGGTACTCAAAGAAATTAGTGAAAATACGGAATATCTTTTAGACTCATTTCCTGTGCCGATATGTGATAACATTCGCATCTTTAATGCGAAATTGATTCAATCAGAAGAATATCGGGGTTATATTGCATCGAAGAAACGTTATTTTTATGGAGTGAGAGTACAGTTGTTAACAACCAAAACAGGTATTCCGGTGGAATTTGTGTTCATGCCAGCTAGTGCCACGGATATACGGGGATTAAGTGCTTTACCCTTGAATTTACTGCCAGGAAGCCAAGTATATGCTGATTGTGCCTATCTTGATTACACTGTGGAAGATGACTTGATTAAAACAAGTCAAGTCTCGATGCAAGTCATGCGAAAAAGTAACTCTAAACGCCAAGATGCGCCGTGGACTCACTACATTAAACAGTCTATTCGTCATTACATTGAAACCGTGTTTAGCGGCATTACCAGTTGTTTTCGCAAATCGATTCATGCGGTGACATTTGAAGGGTTTTTACTGAAGTTGCAAGCTTTTATTTTTGCCTACACTCTGCAACGAGCTTTTATTGACTAAGTTGCAAATTTACTGGCTCTTCAACTACACTGAACATTCCTAATTGCACTTTCATCAAGGTTGTAGTTCTGACAACCCCTCATTTACTGTGCCTACACCAACCATATTCTTTTTTATCTTCTATTACCCGCAACTTGGGTTATTAGGGATTGAAACTGGCGATATATTCGGGGCGGGCAGGATGCCCAACACCACTTGCTACAAGTCGGCACAGCCGCCCAACGCAGTGGCTCCCCCACAAGATTGATAATTGATTTTTGGGAAAGCCCTAAGCGCAGCACAACCCAACTCAGATATTGGTGTTGGGTTTCCTCCGTCAACCCAACCTACAATTTTTTGGCATCACTTTAGCTGTGTGAGTCTACTACAGTGATGAAAGACGGAAACTAAAGCTAGAAGGAAAAGTCTTAGTGTGTGTTAAAAAACATCTCGAAGATGTGAAGCTGAGATGAGTGACAAATGAAAAAAACACTGGCTTTATTTTCCTTGGGTTTGGGAATTACCCTATTTCAGCCGTTACCGATAGCTGTTAGTCAGGTGTCGCCAACGGCACCCACGACACCAACCGCAGCACCAGCACCTTTAAAACTGATTGATATTGGCACTTGTACACCCCGAAGTGCTTGTTTAGGTTGGGATGAACAGTTATTTTTCGGACATGGTGGTTTAGGACGCGATCGCCAATCTCTATTAAAATCAATTGACAATAGCCTCAGTTATTTAAATTCAGACAGGGCTATCAACGCTTATAACAATTACCCTATCAAAGAAATTACCCGCGATAGAGTACGCCGCAGTTTACAACGTTTCCGCCAATTGGTAGCTACGGCTAAGACTCCTGCACAACTGCAAGCAAATGTCAAGCGGGAATTTGCTTTTTATAAGTCTGTGGGTGATGATGGTAAGGGTAGGGTGAAGTTTACGGCTTACTATGCACCAATTTATCAAGCTAGTCGCACACCGACGGCAGAATATAAGTATCCCATTTATCGCGTACCGTCAGACTTTGACCAATGGACGAAACCCCACCCCAAACGGGAGGAATTAGAAGGGGTAGACGGCTTGTTGGGGAATAAAAGCCGATTAAAGGGTTTAGAGATGTTTTGGTTACGCGATCGCTTTCAAGCATACATGATTCATATCCAAGGTTCAGCCAAGCTACGGCTAACTGATGGCACTGAAACGAGTGTAGGTTTTGCGCGTGGAACTGATTACCCCTGGACAAGTATTGGTAGATTGCTGTTTCAAGATGGTAAACTCTCGAAAGAACAGCTAAATATGCCGGGGATTATTAGCTATTTCCAGAAAAATCCCCAATCGATGGATAACTATTTACCACGCTGGGAACGGTTCATATTTTTTAAGGAAACTAACGGCGAACCCGCTACAGGTAGTACAGGCGTGCCGCTAGTTCCAGAACGTTCCATAGCGACAGATAAAGCTTTATTGCCTCCTGGTGCTTTAGCTGTAATAAATGGCACGTTTCCTTATCCTAACCGCCGTGGGCAATTAGTCAACCGGAGAGTTAGCCGCTTTGTGCTAGATCAAGATACAGGTAGTGCCATCAAAGGGCCTGGCAGGGTAGATTATTTCTTAGGTTATGGAGATGTAGCAGGCGATCGCGCTGGTATTACAGTCAGCACGGGTTCTATATATTACCTGCTGCTCAAGGAATGAGGGATTAGGCATTGATGCACAGGGCATGGGATTTTCCCCCTCTGCCTTCTGCACCCTGCCCTCTGCTTCCTACATCACCCTCTGGCGTAGATATTGCTCATCAACTCCTTGTTGAACCCATGTGAGACAGTCATATTTAGATGTAAATAATTTGGGCGCAGCAATGTTATTTAACAACTCTGGGAGATAATGGTCGTAGAAATGTTTACCGTGACTTTCAAAGAGAATAATTAAATTTTGGCGGTAAACATAGCGAGATTGAAAGCTGTCGCCTTGACTGATAAAGTCTGCATTTTGGTCGATATGTTCTTTGGCAATCTCTATAATATTGCTGATGCTATTACCGTAAATTTCCGCCGGATTATCTGCTTGATGAAATTGACTTTTCCTACCTATTTCTGACAGGAGTTTATACGAATAAATTTCGTATTGGTCTGCTTTGCCAAAAACAAATGGGATGATGAGATATCCTTTGTATGAAACTGCACTTTCATAAAGAAGACGACTCATCTAAACCTCCTTGGGTATAACAGCTTAAACAACTATCGCTTCAACAAAATGACTTTTCTGGTTTGTTGAACCGTGTTGGATGAATTTTTGCAAGAGGGGCATCACCCCTTTTTTTAAAACAAATACGAGTGAATAAGTTTTTATCAACAAAGTATTATGATAACTATTATCGCGTGTTTTGATATTAGTATTGAACCAATATCAGACAAAAGTTAAAAATTCATGAGTTTAGTTTGTATAATTTCTCAGCCATTAGACAGAAATTACTATATAGTCATTAGTTATTAGTGATTAGTTACTTAGTGGTTCTCCCCTGCTGCCTCTGCTGCCTCCGATTTCCCAGTTTTACCAGAGGCTTAGTTGATTAGGTGGAGAGTCTAGTTGATTCCAGGGGAGGGGCGGAACTGCTACACCATGCTGTTCTAATAGCTGTTGAAAATAACGGGCGGTGTGAGGCGATCGCTCTTCTAAGGGACAATGAATAAAGAAATAAATTTTGACTCCAGAATGCAACCATTGTTGAATCTGTTTAACCCACTCTTCCATAAACGGCTGATTGACTGACAACTGAGGATGACAAATCAACCGAATTAGACTAAAAGGTGCTGTAACGCTGAATTGTAAGGGTACTTTAGGCTTGCGTCGTTCTGATTTAAACTGGGGGTCATCTTTGCCAGTATAGATTGGACGCGAATCTAGTAACACCCTGCCCACGCCTAAATTTTCTAAAAGCTGTGTCAATTTACTGGTGTGAGGTTCCTTAAACCAGTCAGGATGTCTGACTTCTAATGCTAATGGTGATGCTTGACGCGGCCAAGCTTCTAAAAACTTAGCCAAATCATCAATTAATACTGGGCTATAACTGGGCGGTAACTGGGCAAATATGGGGCCGAGATGTGTACCTAAAGGCTGCATCCCTGCTAAAAATTCTAAAGCAGCAGGTATGTAAGGTGTGAGTAAGCCTTTATGGGTAATTTCCCGTGGTAATTTTAAACAAAATTCAAAGCCTGGAGGTGTTTCAGCCGCCCATCGGCTGATAGTCTCTTGGTTAGGAACTGCATAAAAGGTAGTATTACCTTCTACAGCAGAAAAACGACGGCTGTAGAGATAGAGAAAATCTGTAGCACGAGTATCTGGGGGATACAGTTCCCCCACCCAACCTTTATATGCCCAAACAGCACAACCAATTAAGAAGTTCACAAGCCATGACACAAATAACTTCTAGAACGACTCATCCTGATATCAATCTCTGAGTGTTCTTACTTAATTGTATAGGTAGCTTCCAGAAATATCTGGAATCTGGAAGTTTATTTGTTGTTATCTACTGTAGAGATGTTGCATGCAACGTCTCTACATTTGACTTTTCACGGGATATGGAAAACCCCTCTCCAAACCTCTCCCCTGCCAGGAGAGAGGCTTTGAGTTTTCCCCATTCCCTAGTAGGGAAGGGGGTTAGGGGGTGAGGTTTCACGTTAGCTTTTCCACATAACGTGAAAAGTCAGCTCTACATCCATCACTGATTGGATGCAACTTCATTTGAGATAACTTGTGAACCACTCACTCGCCAGTTGTGCCACAGCTTCTAATTTGCCGGGTTCTTCAAATAAGTGAGTAGCTTGAGGCACAATCTTCAAGCTTTTTTCTGCGCGCAACTGTGCTAAAGCACTCTCATTCATGGCAATTACTGGCGTATCATAACCCCCGACAATTAATAATGTCGGTGCTTTGACTTGCGGTAATGCAGAGGTGGCTAAATCAGGCCGTCCCCCACGAGAAACAACAGCTTTGACAACATCTGGACGGGCTGCGGCTGCTACTAAAGCTGCACCTGCGCCTGTACTTGCGCCAAAGTAACCAATGTTTAAATTATGCGTCTCTGGATGTTGAGCCAGCCAATCTGTTGCCCCTACTAGCCGGGATGCTAATAACCCAATATCAAAGCGTAAATGTCTGGTGTGGATGTCAATGGCTTCTTCTTCAGCCGTGAGCAAGTCAATTAATAAAGTAGCCAGTCCCGCCTGTTGTAAAACTCCGGCTACATAGCGATTGCGGGGACTATGGCGACTGCTACCACTGCCATGAGCAAATAAAACTATGCCTGTGGCACCTTCTGGGATGAATAAGTTGCCTTCTAGGTTGACCTCACCTGCTGAGACTGATACTATATACTCGTGGGGATGTTGTGTCAATATCGGATTCATAAACTCAACCTCCTGTTATGAGCCGTTAGCAATCAACTGTTTTTGCCTGGCGAGTAGGTGACAAACTTCTGCATCAGTTGTTTGGGAAAAATCTTCGTACCAGATACCAATGGCAGATAAATGTTCTGGCATCAATACACAGACAAGTTTATCTAATGCTGGGGCTAGTTCCTCATAGGTGGATGTGCCAACTACGGGAACGGCTAAAACTAATTCGCGGGGTTGTTGTTGTTTGATTGTGGCGATCGCTGCCCGGATAGTGGCACCTGTGGCAATGCCATCATCAATTAAAATGATGGTGCGATTGGTGATGTTTGGTAAGGGGCGATCGCCTCGATAAAGTTGATTGCGGCGTTGTAATTCATGGGTTTCTCTGGCTGCTACAGCGTCTATAATTTCTTGGGGAATTCGCAACCAATCAACAACATTCTCATTAATCACACGTACCCCACCTGTAGAAATTGCACCCATCGCTAATTCTTCATGTCCTGGTACGCCGAGTTTCCGCACCAAGCAAACATCTAAAGGTGCATCCAGATTTTTAGCTACTTCGTAAGCTACAGGTACACCCCCACGGGGAAGTGCCAAAACCAGAACATCGTCCCGATGGGCATATTCTGACAACTTAGCAGCTAATAGCTGTCCGGCTTCTGTCCGATGAGAAAATTTTTGCAGCATATTGTTACACCTGGTTTATGAAAAAAGTTCTTTTTGTGACTGTTTTACAAGATGAGTAATTCCGTGTGTAATCAAAACTCCTTGTAAATACTACCAGTCGGGTTTCTGTGAGATTATCTTATGAGTCAAAAACGATACTTTAGGAATCTTGTAGGGTGCGTCAGACTGTTTAAATGCTGTCAATAAACGTATTTTTGGTATCTGACGCACCCTAGTAATATGCCAGTTGTGTGAATTCTGTACTTGAGACTTGACGGAGGTTTCTGTGCAACCCAACTGACTATCAGGAGGCAATACACGCGATTACACAAGAATCGCTATCTTAAGGTTAGACAAAAAATGTGAGGAAATTGTGAGGACAGTGGGAAGGCGATCGCACTACTCACGTAGGAGTTGCAATTACATCAAAATTACATCTGTCTTCAAGGGTGATTAATTCCCCTGCAACGGTGCATTTAAAGCTTTCTCAATGCGATCGCGGGTTTCCAAAATGTGGGCTTTGGTGTATGCGTCGCGGGTGTTTACTTGCTGGAGTTTGCTATGCAATTGTCTAAGTTTATACCATGCTAGCGAGCGTGCATCTTCTGGTACGTATTCTTGCCGTAATACCATACGAATTAAAATGTCTAAATATTCTCTTTGCAATCCTCTGCGGAAACTGGTAATTTTGAGTTTTCCGCCTTTTGGTTGTAGTACCTCTGTCCAAATTCCGGTTTGCAATGTATCAAACAGTTCTGGTAACGTCAGTGATTTTTCTGGTGGGTTTTTCAGTTCCAAATCCTTAAGTTGGGAGAGGCGATCGCCTGCTAGCAATTCCCGCAAAACAGCACCCTGCAAGAGCAATACTAAATCATGAATGGGATAATCTAACCGCCCCATCTGCGGAAAACTACGCCAGTGTAGCCACCGTGAAGGTGCTAATTTATTCAGCAATTCCGGGGGAAAATTTAGAGCCTTCTCATCAAATACATATTTTTGTAGTGTGTTTAATGCTTGTCGTTGCTTTTCTAGGGGGACTGATTCAAATGGTAATCGCTGTTTAGTAGATACTCTTTCCCTACCATGCAGTCGGTAAAATGATTGTCCACCTATATATTTAGTAGTGTAGAAGATGTTGCGAAAATAGTTATTCAAAATTGTATTAAAGCGATCGCTGACATCACTATAACTATCACCCGCTAACGGAAAACGTTTATTCAGACGTTCCCACATCAACCGCGAATTATCTAGTTGCCACTGTGAATAAACTAGGACGTTGCTGCTATAATCCCAGGCATCGGCAGTTGGATCAAGACCATAGACATCTTCATCTGTAGCATAACTCAACTCCGGTTTCTCAGATTGGTTAGCGATCGCTTGCAGCATCGGCTTTTCTGCTATGGGGTTGGCGGCTAGAATTGGGGTATAACCATACTGAATTGCCCACTCATCATAAACCCCGACGATGCTGGGGAAAAAATCTCCCTGCTTTGTGCCTGGGGGTGCAATGTTGGGAGGAATATAATCCATCACCGAAGTTGTCATACCTCTAGTGCTGGTAATCTCCTGATTATTCATCGCTTCTGGTGGTAGGAAAGTGCTACCCCGGAAGTTGTGACGCAAACCGAGAGTATGACCCACTTCGTGGGCGATAATTAAACGTAAATATTCATGGATGTATTGTTGTATTTGTTTTTGGCTGGGTACGTTGTCTTGTAGTAATGACATCGCCATCGAACCAAAAGCAAATTGATTAGCTGCTTCGATGCCGTAGCACACATCATACTTGCTGCTTAATTGGGCTAACCGTTGCAAAAATTTATTTGGCTCAGTTGTGCTGTTGTCTTTGGTAGTTCTACCATAATTACAAAGCTGGCGATCGCGGATTAATCCTGATAAAGAAGTGCGAGTTTTGCTTTGACTTGGTTGGATGAGTTGACGATAGTTACCCTTGAGATAGCGGATAAAGCCGGCATCTACTAAGATATCTGCATCTAAAATTTCCCCAGTTAAAGGATTAATGCGAGATGGCCCCATCGCAAAATAACCATCCACTGTGTTAATCCAGCGAATCGTATTATAGCGGATGTCTGCCGGATGCCAGGTAACATGATCTGGCATTTGCTTGGCTACAATCGCATCTTTAAATCCCGCTTTCAAAAAGGCTTTGTTCCACATTAGTATGCCTTCTTTAATCGCATCGCGATATTCTAAAGGCACAGCGTTGTCAATCCAAAAGACAATCGGTTTTTTTGGTGGAGATATCGGTGCGTTGGGATTTTCTTTTTCTAAATGCCAGCGATTAATATAACGGATAAACGGTTCATCGCGTTCATGTTCAGATAAATCGTGGTAGGCAGTGATAAAATAACCCACACGTTCGTCAGCTAATCGGGGACGATAATTGTTGTTTGGTAATTGCGAGAGACTGTAGTGAACCCGCAAAGTAAAGCCACGGCTATCAGGCAGGGCTGTAAAACCCTGCATTGGATTTGCTTGATTACTACTACCTGAGAAAGTCAAAATTGTTTCCACCTCTAAGTTTTGGGGAAAAACTTTCGCATCACCAAAATAGGATTGATCTGTGTTGGCACTCATACCTATACTCAGAGCTAATCCTGATAAGTCTGTCAGTAGTAAGTCACCCAAATCAATCAGTAAACTTTGGCGTTGGGGATGAATACTTTTAATCGGCAAAGCATAGAGAACCGAATCACTAAAGGAACGGGCGAGCGATCGCACTTGTGGATCACCTTCCCGTGTGCGAAAATTCACATTCCGCACTACAAAATATAAGTTTTTATCTACCCGTTGGAAATAAAATAAAAAGTCTTGTAATGGCAATCCACTATAAATTCCCTCTTCACCAATCCCAGATTCCAAGGTTGCAGTCGCTAAATAATTTTTATTGAGTTGTTCTGGTTTTACTTCCAGATAAATTTTATTCTTTTCTTGATGATGATATATAGTAAATAATCCTGCTGATTTCTCCGTATCTTTAATTACTGTATCAAATTCTTCCCCATCATCTTTTTTCTCTGGTTTAGTTGCGCTCTCAGGTTTCTTTACCGGATTATCTGTCGGTTTACCCACTTTTAATAATGGTTGTTCCCCTGATTTTTTAGTATCTTTAACTACCCAAAAAAACGGTTTATTTTGTACCTGTTGATTTGGCTCAATTACCCACAGTTGTTTATTTGTATTTTTTGCTACATTTGTTTTTTGGTTGTTATCAACCATTTTCTGGACTACACCATGAGGTAATGATTGAGCATTTGCAGATGTGATGCCTAAAAATAAACCCTGTAACACTATTACATAAAAGGACAGCCTATTCATCCCATTCATCCCTGATAACGCTAGTTAATGTTTAATTATGATTTGTAGTCTGGTTTTGCTGTAGTAATTTTTTCCTTTGATAGTTTGTCTTAAACAATACGTATTATTTTTACATTAATTTAGTAAAATTACAGAAGAAAACATCAGAACTTAACTAAATTTGCTGATAAGTTTGTATTTTGATGTTAAATATTTAATTTCCGTAAATATCAATCTCTCATCTGGCAGATTTTCCGATGACGCACCCTACTAATGTGTCAGTTGCGTCAATCCTGGGTGATTTTGGTTATTTTCTTTTTAATGAAATTAACCATTAAAAAAAGTTAATTAATGGTTTGATGACATATTGCCGACAAAGTTACGAGTCCAGGCCGGATGCAGCCTAACAAAACAATCCTGACGACGAGGGCTAAGTGTCGTGTAGGGTGCGTCAGCCGCGATAATTGGGTAAAAACACAGATGTTTAACATCTGACACACCCTACTAATGTGCTGCGGTCGAGGGAACAGGAAGGATCAGGGAATAGTTAGGGTTTTGCTGTTTATAATTTTTATACTTGACAGACGTTATGGTAAATTCTACCATAATACAAGCAACCATTTTTGTAAGGAAGCTCTGGTATGTCACCTTTCCCGGTCTGGGATAGCCACCAGAAACCAAAATTAGATATCTCTGCGGCAGAATACAGCCTTCTCACAGACCTTTATCAGTTAACAATGGCAGCTTGTTATACTGGTGAAGGTGTGGAACAACGACGGGCTTGCTTTGAGTTATTCGTCAGGCGTGTGCCAGAGGGTTTTGGCTATTTAATTGCAATGGGTTTGGCGCAAGCGTTGGAATATTTAGAAAACCTGCGCTTTAGTCCCGAACAGATAGCCGCATTACAAGCAACAGGGATTTTTGCCCAAGCTAGCCCTCGCTTTTGGTCATTGTTGGCTGAAGGACGGTTTACTGGGGATGTGTGGGCAGTACCAGAAGGAACAGCAGTCTTTGCCAATGAGCCATTATTGCGTGTAGAAGCACCTTTATGGCAAGCGCAATTAGTTGAAACTTATCTATTAAATACCCTCAACTACCAAACCCTGATAGCAACCAGGGCGGCACGTCTGCGGGATGTCGCAGGTGAGAAGGCTAGACTTTTAGAATTCGGCACGAGACGGGCATTTAGTCCCCAAGCCTCATTGTGGGCAGCCAGGGCAGCTTTAGCCGGGGGTTTAGATGCCACCTCCAATGTGTTAGCCGCGCTACAACTGGGTGAACAGCCTAGTGGTACGATGGCTCATGCCTTGGTTATGGCGTTATCCGCGATGGAAGGCAGTGAAGAACAAGCTTTTACAGCATTCCATCGTTATTTTCCTGGTGCGCCATTGTTAATTGATACTTATGATACTGTCGCGGCGGCAGAACATTTAGCCGTAAAAGTTAACGCGGGAGAGATGGAGTTAACAGGAGTCAGGTTAGACTCTGGAGACTTAATCACTTTATCTCAACAGGTGCGATCGCTCCTTCCCAACGTGACAATTTTTGCTAGCGGTGACTTAGACGAATGGGAAATTGCCAGACTCCAAGCCGCAGGTGCAGCAATTGATGGCTATGGACTAGGAACGAAATTAGTTACCGGTTCACCTGTGAATGGAGTGTATAAACTCGTAGAAATTGACGGTATCCCGGTAATGAAAAAGTCCACGGGTAAAGTCACCTATCCCGGACGTAAGCAAATTTTTCGGACATTTGCCGACAATCAAATTACAGCCGACAGACTAGGATTAATCAGCGAAACTCCCCTACCTGGAGAACAACCCCTATTGCAATTAGTAGTCAAACAAGGTCAACGACTGCAACCACTAGAAACCCTAGCCGAAATTCGCCAACGTACCACCGCTTCCGTAGCCAGTTTACCAGAAAAAACCAGACAACTAAATCATCCTATGACCTTAACAGTAGAGATTTCCCCCACACTGGCAGAGTTAATCAGGGGAGTGGGGAGATGAGGGAGAAAAACTAATAACTAATAACTAATGACTAATGACTAATAACTAATAACTATGATGCAAAAAATTGCTTTATTTGGTACTAGCGCAGATCCACCAACAGCAGGACATCAAAAAATTCTGCGGTGGTTGTCTGAGCGTTATGATTGGGTAGCAGTGTGGGCGGCTGATAATCCATTTAAATCTCATCAGACACCATTACCCCATCGGGCGGCAATGCTGCATTTGTTGATTACGGATATCGAAGCACCCCACAAGAATATAGCTTTAGAACAGGAATTAAGTAGTTTTAGAACCTTGGAAACCTTAGATAAAGCTAAATCACGTTGGGGTGATGATGCCGAATTCACCTTAGTAATTGGTTCAGATTTATTGCATCAGCTACCGCGCTGGTATCGAATTGAAGAATTATTACAGCAAGTGCAATTGTTGATTGTACCGCGACCGGGATATGAGATAGATGAATCTAGCTTAGAAGCCGTAAAAGCACTGGGAGGCAAAATTGCGATCGCCAGTTTAACTGGTTTAGATGTCTCCTCTACAGCGTATCGTGAACATGGAAACACCGCAGCCCTAATTCCCCCTATAGCTGCTTATATCAATCAACAGCGTTTGTACAAATGCCCGCCCGCAATCACAAAAAAAGTTCAAATTTGTTAAATCAACAACCTTTGGCTGATTTTAAAGTAGGTGTTGATAATGTAATTTTCTCTGTAGATACTGTCCAGAATCGTCTGTTAGTTCTGTTAGTCATGCGGCAGCAAGAACCATTTTCAAATCAATGGAGTCTGCCCGGTACTTTAGTCCGTCAAGGAGAGTCTTTAGAAGATGCTGCTTATCGCATTATGGCAGAGAAAATTAGAGTCAATAATCTTTATTTAGAACAGTTATACACCTTTGGCGGCCCAAAACGTGACCCCAGAGAAGCCACTGGTAGTTATGGTGTGCGTTATCTATCAGTTAGTTATTTTGCCCTAGTCAGATTTGAAGAAGCAGAACTAATCGCTGATGGCGTGACAGGTATTGCTTGGTATCCAGTCAAGCAAGTGCCAAAATTAGCCTTTGATCATCAGGAAATTTTGGCTTATGGACATAGAAGGTTACGCAATAAATTAGAATACAGTCCGGTAGCTTTTGAAGTCTTACCGGAAATGTTTACTTTAAATGATTTATATCAATTATACACCACAGTTTTAGGGGATAATTTCGCTGATTATTCTAATTTTCGCGCCCGTCTCTTGAAGTTAGGCTTCTTATCTGATACAGGTATCAAAGTATCAAGAGGTGCTGGTCGTCCCGCCACTTTATATAAATTTGATGCTGACGCTTTTGCCCCATTTAAAGATAAGCCTTTAGTGTTTATTTAGCACAGGGAGCAGAGGAGAAAAACTAATAAGTAATGACTCAACTATGAAAATTGCGATCGCTCAACTTAATCCTATAATTGGTGACTTGTCAGGTAATGCTCAAAAAATTCTGGAAATAGCACAGCAAGCTGTGGCAACAGGGGCGCGGTTGTTGTTAACTCCAGAACTTTCTTTATGTGGCTATCCCCCCAGGGATTTATTATTAAATCCCAGTTTTGTCGCAGCTATGAATGTTACTTTACAGCAATTAGCGAGAGATTTACCCGCTAATTTAGCTGTGTTAGTTGGGACTGTCGCCCAAAATTTAAAAGCCCATGTTACAGGCGGAAAAACTTTATTTAATAGTATCGCTTTGTTAGAAAATGGACAAATTAAGCAATATTTCCATAAGCGACTCTTACCAACTTATGACGTATTTGACGAAAATCGTTACTTTGAACCAGGACTAGAAGCTAACTATTTCACCTTAGATAATATTGATATTGGTGTAACAGTTTGCGAAGATTTATGGAACGATGAAGAATTTTGGGGTAAACGGCATTATGCAGCTAATCCCGTCGCTGACTTATCAATTTTAGGTGTGGATTTGATTGTCAATTTATCAGCCTCACCCTACACAGTCGGTAAGCAACGCAGTCGAGAAGCAATGCTCAAACATAGTGCTGTGCGTTTCCAACAACCGATCATTTATACTAACCAAGTTGGCGGTAACGACGACTTAATTTTTGATGGTTTTAGTTTTGCTTTAAATCGTCAAGGTGAAGTAATTTGTCGTGCGCCTGGTTTTACCAGCGATTTAGTGACGGTAGAATTTGACGCAGCGCAACGGGATTTAAAATTAAGTTCTGTTGTCCCAGAATACACCTCAGAAGATGAAGAAATTTGGCACGCTTTAGTTTTGGGGGTGCGAGATTATGCCCAAAAGTGCCGTTTTTCTAAAGCCGTCTTGGGTTTGAGTGGTGGGATAGATTCCTCATTGGTAGCGGCGATCGCCACGGCCGCCCTTGGTAAAGAAAATGTCTTAGGTGTACTGATGCCTTCCCCCTACAGTTCCGAACATTCCATCAGTGATGCTTTAGCATTAGCCAAAAATTTGGGGATACAAACACAAGTTATACCCATAGGCGAATTAATGCAAGGTTTTGATCACAGCTTGGCTGATTTGTTTGCAGGGACAGAATTTGGTATTGCTGAGGAAAATATTCAATCCCGAATTCGGGGTAACTTATTAATGGCGATCGCCAATAAATTTGGCTATGTATTATTATCTACCGGCAACAAGTCAGAAATGGCAGTGGGTTACTGTACCCTCTACGGTGACATGAATGGCGGGTTAGCCGTAATTGCTGATGTTCCCAAAACTCGCGTTTATTCCCTCTGTAACTGGCTAAACTCTCAACACTCAACAGTCATCCCTCAAAACGTGATCACCAAAGCACCAAGCGCGGAACTCAAACCCGGTCAAGTTGATCAAGACTCTCTACCACCCTACGAAATTTTAGACGATATTTTGCAACGCTTAATTAATCAACATCAATCAGTAGGGCAAATAGTCGCCGCCGGTCATGATTCTGTAGTTGTAGACAGAATTATCCAAATGTTAGCACGGGCTGAGTTCAAACGCCGACAAGCACCACCAGGATTAAAAATTACTGACCGCGCCTTTGGTACAGGCTGGCGAATGCCAATTGCTAGTAGTTGGAGTGCGTTGAAAAACACATATCACACTGAAACCTCTAGTTCCAGTGTTTCTTGTTGGGAGAATCAAGAATTACAAGCATAATTAAACGCAAAGTGGCGCAAAGTTGACGCAGAGAAACGCAGAGTTTTTTTACTGAGGGTTTGTAGTCAAAAATGGTAGTCTATAGTAATGAAACTGTGTAATCAATGTCTTCATGTCTGCTGCTGTTCTGCTAGAAAACGTCTACAAGTTTTATAACCAAGTGCCTGTAGTAAATGACCTGTCATTTAGCATCGAGGCTGGAGAAATATTTGCTCTGCTTGGCCCTAATGGCGCAGGTAAATCCACTACAATTCGGATGTTGACGACACTGACTGTCTGGGAAAACATGGAATTGCACGGCAGACTACATCATATAGCTAACTCACAACGACAACGATTAATTAATCAATGGTTGGAGTATGTTGAAGTGAAGTACCCCAACTAAGCTGACGCTATAGTTGCGGCTTCGCGTCTCATTCGCCATTGCCTCCTTGTACAAGTACAGATTGGTCTTACACAGCGTTTCTGGTATTGCTACCTTTATCTTCTCAAGGAAGAACCCGCGCCGCCATCCCACTTCCTGGGACAGTTTGATTGCTTTTCGTCTTACTCGCCTTGGATTTACGACAATGGTCAACCAGCTAGGTTTTCAGATTCCCCGATCTACCGATTTATCTGCGGCAAGGTTCGTACACCTACTTTGAAGTTAGCCTGTCTGTTCAATACGGTCGGGTGGGTTGTCAACCATCTGTATTCTACCGTAGATTTGACGACTTCTCATACATCTTTGACAGTCTTTCCTACGGAAAAATTGCTCAAAGATGCTATCGTCGTCGTCCGACTTATATCCCCACATTCCATTCTTATAGGTGGGGACTTACGCCGATTTTGTTAAAACCTTGTCTGGGGGTATGAAACGGCGGTTACAAATAGCTAGGGCTTTGTTACATCAACCGCGAATTTTATTTTTAGATGAACCAACGGTAGGATTAGATCCCCAGACTCGGCGACGACTATGGGAAATTATTCGAGATTTGAACCGCCAAGGAATGACGATACTATTAACTACTCATTATATGGATGAGGTGGAATTTCTCTGTGATGCTTTTGGCTCGACTCAACCAGGACGCATCGGGATTATGGATGGTGGTAAACTGATTTCTTTAGGCACGCTACAACAATTACGCTCTATACATGGTGAAGGTTTGGTCATGAAACAATTGGATGTTACCAACGCAGCAGGTGATAGGGCGCGCCAATGGGAATATTTGTTTTTCCCGTCTTTGGAAGCAGCAAACAATTATCTGAATCAACAGACTAATAAAACTGGGATGATGGTACGTCCTTCTAATTTAGAAGATATTTTTGTAGAATTGACTGGACGGCAGTTAAATTAATTTTTAGCCGCCTAATTCTTGTAGCATCGCTTCTACTCTGGCTACACCATCCGAGTCATTGCGCCGGCGATATAAGTCACGGGCTTTCTGTAATAAATTAGTGGCTTGCTTGGGTAGACGACGCTGTTTATACATTACAGCCATAAATTCGTAGGTTTGACCGTTGTTCCTATCCAGTTTAATGGCTTCCTCAAACGCCCAGTTAGCTGCTTTGTAGTCTCCTAGGCGAGATTGGGTGATACCTAATCCTATATAGGCGTTAATATTACCTCTATTGAGTTGTATGGCACGACGGTAAGCTTCTTTCGCTCCAGCCGTATCACCCATATTACCTTTGATGAAACCTACAGCATAGTAAAAATCACTATTGTTGGGGTTGAGTGCGATCGCCCGGCGGTATGCTGCTAGTGCCGCTTGAAAATTCCCTTGTTGTGCATACAGGTAGCCGATACCCGAATGGATTCTCGCATTCCTATTATCTAGGGCTGCTGCTCGTTGGTAAACAGCGATCGCCCCATTATAATCACCCGCGTCTACTAGCTGTTTACCCTGCTCCAAAAGTTCTTTCAATTCTGGTTTACTAGCTTGCGCTACTATAGTTTGAGCCTGTGCCACTGTTGGGATGCTAGCAACACTGCTTCCTAACAACAAAACACCCAATATTAACATTATGCGTTTGTACACAGTAAATTTCCTGAAATTATAATCAACTTTTTGCTTGTACATTAAAACAAAAATATCAATTTTTGCAACCTGTAGTTTGCCTGACTTTATAAAATATTAATAATCCGTAAATACCTTCACCTCGTTTCACAGGGAACTTTTAGGTTTCATTTGGAATCAAGCAACTATTACAGCATTGGGCAATTAGGCAAGCTATCAGTATAATTCATTCACCGCCGTCCACCATCAATGCAACTTTAGCTCATGAAGATGAAAATCGCTATAGTACAAATTCAACATCATTTCTCAGTTCGATTATCCCTTGTAACTCAGTGAGATTATTTGGTCAGTATTTTGTCTGCTAACTATTACTAGAAAAAGTTTAAATGCTATGTATATAGGGACTTGATGATTTACTAATGTTCTGGGAATACACAAATTCATCCTTGCTCAAATATATAGCGAATTTTTCTATCAATGTCTCCAAAAATATTCATGTTTTCTTGTCTATTTTTTCGTTAAAATCAAGCTAAACTCCCAAAATTTACTTGATTGACCACACAATTCGCTAGAAAACACTGACAGCAATTATACATAAGCATGAGCTAATCCGCAATTTGTGAGGATAAATTATGATTTTAACCACAACTGATGTGATTCAAGGTGCAGTCATCGAATCATATTTGGGCATTGTCACGGCAGAAGTTGTCTATGGTAGCAATTTCCTGCGGGATTTTTTAGCTGGGATTCGGGATGTGATTGGTGGACGCACTGGTAGTTATGAGCGTTTATTTGAGCAGGGACAAAAAAAAGCCATCGAAGAATTAGAACAACGTGCATTGCGTTTAGGTGCTAACGCTGTTATTGGTATCGAAATTGACACGGGGACGATTAATGTTGACCAATCAGGAGTTTTGTTACTGATTACTGCCACAGGTACTGCTGTGAAATTGCGTTAGTTTTTGTCTCTGTATTTATATATCTTTGGTTATAGCTGTGAAGAATTTTTGATGAGTAATATTGTGGTCAGTATCACTCATCATCTATGACCAAAAATTTAAATTATTTATGAAAAACTAATTATGATTCCTTATTGAAAGTATTGAAAAATTTACAAAACAGAATTGAGTAAGTTTTGAGAAAAAGTGAATAATACCAAATAAGATAGCCTAATTTGGCAAAATTCAATTATTTGAAAATAGTTAAATAGACTGATTTCTTACGACTCTTGATAGAGTGAATAACTCTTTCTGCTGATAGATATTAAAATCTATAATTCGCCATTTAATTTTAAACGTAAGCATAAATATAACTAACTTGAAAAAAACTTTACTTGAGTAAAGTAGCAATGGAGAAAATAGACTTATGTCATACGTAAATCGAGTAGGTGACGATGTTATACAACCGGAAAGTGCGATCGCTGGCAGAGTAGCCGAGTATCATGATCGTGTGCGCTGGGGCCCGATAATTTCCGGTGTATTAGTTGCTTTAGCTACGCAATTGATTTTAAGTTCGGCATTTGCCGCCATTGGCGCGGGAAGCATTGCCGGCTCCGGTGCGCCTCGTAGCATTGCACCTGGCGTTGCTGGTAATGTCGGGATTTGGTCAACCATTGCGCTATTAATTTCCCTATTCGTTGGCGGTTGGATTACAACCCGTGCTTGTGGCCCCATGAATCGCAATACCGCACTGCTCAACGGTGCGATTTTATGGGCTACCACTTTAGCACTTAGCTCCTGGCTATTAGCAAGTGGCGTGTCTGGAGCTTTTGGTGTTGCAGCTTATAACGCTGGGGAAGTAATCAACCAAGTACAACAACCAGGAGGCGTAGTTTTACCACAGAATATACCTAACGTCACTCCCGAACAAGCTCGCGATATTGCGGCGGCGACTTCTAGGGCGTTATGGTGGTTTGTCTTCGGTTCTTTATTAGGTTTAGTGGCAGCGTTGATCGGTGCGGCTGTAGGTGTTCGCAGTCCTCGCTCCCACAGTTATCAAAGTTAGTGCAGAAGTTCTACATATTCCGCCCTGCCCAAATCCCCGACTTCTTTGAGAAGTCGGGGATTTATGTCATGTTGATTTAATTACCATTTTAAATAAGCCGCTTCTATTCCTTCCTCTCTCCTAATTTTGCCGTCTTTTTCAAACCAAGCTATTACTTGCTGTGTTGTTAAATCTTCCATAGCAACACCATACTCTTGGGCAATATGTTTTAACAGTTTGAGAGAAGAAATAGTTAATCTTGTTAAAAACTTTTCAGGAGAAGACAACAAAGCCGCGTCTACTTTCGCTGATTCTTCTAAAGTGAGAAATTGAGTTGATGGTTGTTGTGATGATAAATCCATAAACAATTCAAAATTCAAAAGTTAAAAGTTAACTTTCGCTAATATAGCGTTTTCTAGTCTCATGATGTATCAATTTATCTGCGTATCCTGCGGGTGAATCCTACGGATACGCTGCGCGAGCGCGGTAGCGTCTCGTAAGAGAAGCAAGCTATATCTGCGTCCATCTGCGTTTAATTCTGACTGATCTTCACTTGATTGTGAATTGCTATATTAGCCGATAATTGGTAAAACCCTTGACCAATTGACGATGATTGATAACTTAAACTGAAAATAACAACCAATTTACATATCTTATTCTTATTTGCGGGCTTGCACGAGATAGCCACAACGATGTTCACCGTTGATCAGCCAATGGGTACGCTCAACTGTACAATCTGGCAGCACCGCCGCAAACATTTCTAATTCGTGTCCGCAAACAGTGGGAAATGACTCAGCGACATTAGAAATTGCACAATTATGTTCCATGAAAATAAACTGTTCTGCCTGTGTTGAGTCAGGAGAATCTACAGGGTGATATTCCGCCATGAAACCTTCAGCTTTTCGCAGTTCTACTAATTTCGCTACCCGTTCTCGCAATGCGCCGTTACCTACGCGATCGCGATATTCTTGGGCTTTGCGTTCCCACTGTTTTTGTAAAATTGTCTTAAATTGGTCTTGTCCTACCGTTGCGGCTAAGGTATCCAGCAACGACACGGCAAAATCACCATGGCGATCGCTCACTCCTTTGTGTAGGCGATCGCGCCCTTGACGACTCAACTGATAAACGTGCTGTGGTCGCCCCATCCCCACCTGTATTGAGGAATAAACAATTAACTCCTCCGCCTCCAAATCTTTGAGATGACGACGAATTGCTTGCGGGCTAACATCTAAAACTTCTGCGAGGTCGAACGCCGTCGCCTGGGAGTTTTTTAGGAGATATTCTAGGATCTCTTGCTTGGTTGAGGACTGTTGAGTGGTCGCCATCTTCTCTACAAGACGCTCCGCGAACGTCCAAAAAAATTTTTTCAGAAAATTTGACTAAAACAACATTGTTGTTGTTAATCTAGCGTACAATAAGATTATATTAAACAACAAGCTTGTTGTTTTAGTCTATATTTTAATTGTAACAGCCGCTTAACCACTAGGCTAAATCAGATGGGAAGCAACCCAATACTCCCCGTCTTCCATCTTTAAAGAGAACCACACACAGAACACAAGAGACCACTAGCGATGAGTGCTACTGTCAAAACCTTAGTCAACCAGCCCTACAAGTACGGTTTCATAACGGATATCGAAACCGACACGATTCCGCGTGGACTAAACGAAGACGTTATCCGCTTAATCTCCGCCAAAAAGAATGAACCGGAGTTCATGTTGGAGTTCCGTCTCAGAGCTTACCGCCAGTGGCTGAAAATGACCGAGCCAACCTGGCCGAGCGTCACATATCCACCAATTAATTATCAGGATATCATCTACTACTCCGCACCTAAGCAAAAAAAAGAAAAACTCAACAGCTTAGAAGAAGTAGATCCTACCCTGCTAGAAACCTTCGAGAAACTAGGTATTCCCCTATCTGAGCAGAAACGACTCGCCAACGTCGCCGTAGACGCGATTTTTGATAGCGTTTCCGTCGCCACCACCTTCAAAGAAACACTTGCCAAAGACGGCGTTATTTTCTGCTCAATTTCCGAAGCACTGCGGGAACACCCAGAACTCGTGCAGAAATATTTGGGTAGCGTTGTCCCCATTGCTGACAACTACTTCGCCGCCCTCAACTCGGCGGTATTTAGTGACGGTTCCTTTGTCTACATTCCCAAAGGCGTGAAATGTCCAATGGAATTGTCTACCTACTTCCGCATCAACTCCGGCGATACAGGACAATTTGAACGGACTTTGATTGTCGCAGAAGAAGGTAGCTATGTTTCCTACTTGGAAGGTTGCACCGCACCAATGTACGACAGCAACCAACTGCACGCGGCGGTAGTTGAACTCGTCGCCCTCGACAATGCGGAAATTAAATACTCCACCGTTCAAAACTGGTACGCCGGCGACGCTAACGGTAAAGGTGGTATTTACAACTTCGTCACCAAGCGCGGTTTGTGTCAAGGTGTAAATTCTAAAATTTCTTGGACACAAGTCGAAACTGGTTCGGCAATTACTTGGAAGTATCCCAGTTGTGTGTTAGTCGGTGATAACTCTGTCGGGGAATTCTACTCGGTGGCGTTGACTAACAATATGCAGCAAGCCGACACCGGAACGAAAATGATTCATGTCGGGAAAAATACCCGCAGCACTATCATTTCTAAGGGTATCTCCGCAGGTAATTCTAGTAATAGTTACCGGGGTTTGGTGAAGATTAATCCCAAGGCTGAAGGGGCGCGAAATTATTCTCAGTGTGACTCGATGTTAATTGGGGATAATGCTCAGGCGAATACTTTCCCTTATATTCAGGTACAGAATCATACGGGAAAGGTGGAACATGAGGCTTCTACTTCTAAGATTGGGGAAGATCAACTGTTTTACTTTGCTCAACGTGGTATTTCTGCGGAAGATGCTATTTCTATGATGATTAGCGGTTTCTGCAAGGATGTGTTTAATCAGCTACCTATGGAGTTTGCTGTTGAGGCTGATAAGTTGTTGAGTCTGAAGTTGGAAGGTAGTGTTGGTTAGTACCTGTTTTTAAACGCGGAGGTGCGCGGAGGAAACGCGGAGGTACGCGGAGAGAAGAGAGAAGAGAGAGAAGAGAAGAGAGAAGAGAGAGAGAACATGATTGTTGAAAATAGTGAAGTTGTTTTGTCGGTACGGGATTTGACGGCTGAGGTTGATGGTACTCCGATTTTGAAGGGTGTGAATCTTGAGGTGCGTTATGGTGAGATTCATGCCATCATGGGGCCGAATGGTTCTGGTAAGAGTACGTTTTCTAAGGTGTTGTCAGGACATCCAGCTTACACTGTGACTGGTGGTGAGGTGATTTTCCAGGGGCAGAATTTACTGGAAATGGAGCCGGAAGAACGGGCTAGGGCTGGTGTGTTTTTGGCGTTTCAATATCCTTTGGAAATTCCTGGCGTGAGCAATTTGGATTTCTTGCGGGTGGCTTATAATTCCCGTCGTAAGGCTCAAGGTTTGGAAGAGTTAGATGCTTTCGATTTTGATGATTTGATTGAGGAAAAGTTGGAAGTGGTGAAGATGAATCCCGCTTTCCTCAGTCGCAGTGTGAATGAAGGTTTTTCTGGCGGTGAGAAGAAGCGCAATGAAATTCTACAAATGGCGTTGTTAGAACCAAAGTTGGCAATTTTGGATGAGACTGACTCTGGTTTAGATATTGATGCGCTGAAAATTGTGGCTCATGGTGTTAATCAATTGACTAGCCCGGAAAATGCCACGATTATGATTACTCACTACCAACGCTTACTTGATTATATTGTTCCTGATTTTGTCCACGTGATGGCACGGGGTCAAATTATTACCAGTGGTGGTAAGGAATTGGCTCTGGAATTAGAATCTCGTGGTTATGACTGGCTGTTAGAAGAATCTGCTGTTGGGGTGGGTGTGTAATGACTATACAAGTTTCTCCTAGTGCCATTCCTAACTCGGATGCTGTCAGTGTGACATCTACTCTGTTAGATAGAGATGCTTATTTGGTTGGGTTGTTAAATCAGGTAACTGTACCAGCAAGTGAGGGGTGGTTACAAGAATTACGCGATCGCGCAGCAAATTGGGTGCGTCATTCTACTATCCCTACTACCCGTGAGGAGGAATGGCGGTTTACTGATTTGTCTGAGTTACGCCAAGTAGAATTTCGTCGCGCTGTAGATAAATTGAATGTAGAGACGTTGCATGCAACGTCTCTACAAAACGCGGGCGATAACCGTTTGGTGTTTGTCAATGGTGTTTATGCGCCGGAGTTGTCAGCAGTTGCTAATTTACCGAGTGGTGTAGTTGTCGGTAATTTATCGGCGTTGTCTCTACCTGAACAGGAACGGGTACAGCAACATTTAGCCCAAGCTGAGGGTGCATTAGAGGTATTTACTGCACTCAATACGGCAGGGATATCTGATGTGGCGGTTGTATTGGTGGCGAAAAATGTCATCGTGGCAACGCCTATACATCTATTATTTATGACTGTGGCTGGTGAAACAGCGACAATTTCCCAACCCCGGTGTTTAGTGGTGGCGGAAACTGGTTCACAGGTAAGTGTAGTTGAAGATTATCAGACTACTCCAGACGCAGAGGGGGTTTACCTCACCAATGCAGTTACGGAAATTGTTATTGCTGATAATGCCCATGTGAATCACACTAGAGTAGAGAGGGAAAGTAAACAAGCTTTCCACATTGGCAAAACTGCTGTGACTCAAGCACGTTACAGTCGTTATACTTGTCACGCCATTACTTTGGGTGGTAAGTTATCACGGCATAATTTAGAGATTTTGCAAACTGGTGAGCAAACAGAAACCACCCTCAACGGTTTGACAATGATTGCTGATAGTCAGGTGGCTGATACTCACAGTGCGATCGCACTCAATCATCCCTATGGTACAAGTAAGCAATTACATAAATGTATTGTAGGCGATCGCGCTCACGCTGTCTTCAACGGTAAGGTTTTCGTTCCCAAACCAGCACAGTTAACCGACGCAGCCCAGTTAAACCGCAACTTGCTGCTTTCACCAAAAGCCAGAGTTGACACCAAACCCCAACTAGAAATCACCGCCGATAACGTCAAATGCGCCCACGGTGCAACAGTCAGTCAGTTAGAAGACGATGAAATATTCTATCTGCAAAGTCGAGGTATTGATGCCAACGACGCACGCAAGTTATTAGTTAACGCCTTCGCCGCCGAAATCATCAACCACATCCCAGTCGCTTCCTTGCGAGAAGAATTACTCCACACCGTCACTACCTGGAAACAGGGATGAGGAAGATGAGGAAGATAAGGGAGATGAGGGGGATGAGGTAGACAAGGTAAAATCTATTACCCAATGCCCCATGCCCTATTCCCAACTAATGACTAATGACTAATGACTAATGACTAATGACTAACTACCAATGACTTACACTCCTACAAGAACCCTTGCTGATAAAGTCCGTGCTGACTTCCCGATATTGCATCAGGAAATCAATGATAAACCCTTGGTTTATTTAGATAATGCGGCGACATCACAAAAACCCTTATTTGTATTAAATGCTCTGCGCGATTACTACGAGCAATATAATGCTAACGTACATCGGGGAGCGCATACCCTCAGTGCTAAAGCCACCGACGCTTATGAAGGCGCACGGGATAAAGTCGCTAAATTTATCAATGCTGCATCCCGTCAAGAAATTGTTTTTACCCGCGACGCTAGCGAAGCCATTAACCTCGTCGCTTATAGCTGGGGAATGAACAATTTAAAAGCTGGGGATGAGATTATTTTGTCGGTGATGGAACACCACAGTAATATTGTTCCTTGGCAATTTGTGGCACAAAAAACAGGTGCAGTTCTCAAGTTTGTGGAATTGACACCAGAAGAAACTTTTGACTTGGAACAGTTTAAACAACTGATTTCCGAAAAAACTAAATTAGTCTCTATAGTTCATGTTTCTAACACACTGGGTTGTATTAATCCAGTGGCAGAGATTGCGAAAATTGCTCACAGATACGGCGCGAAATTCTTAGTTGATGCTTGTCAAAGTGTTCCCCATACACCTGTAGATGTCCAGCAAATTGGCTGTGACTGGTTAGTAGCATCTGGGCATAAAATGTGCGCTCCGACTGGTATCGGCTTTTTGTATGGTAAGTTGGAATTACTAGAGGGAATGCCACCATTTTTAGGCGGTGGTGAAATGATTGCGGAGGTGTATTTAGACCATTCTACCTATGCAGAATTGCCGCATAAATTTGAAGCTGGTACACCTGCAATTGGGGAAGCGATCGCCCTCGGTGCAGCAGTAGATTATCTTACTAATATAGGTATGGATAAAATCCACGCCTACGAAGCAGAATTAACCGCTTATTTGTTCCAACAATTAGCACAAATTCCCCAAGTCAGAATCTACGGGCCTAAACCCGATGCCAAAGGAGAAGGTAGAGCCGCTTTAGCAGCATTTACCGTTGCAGGTATCCACGCCAACGACTTATCTACATTATTAGATCAAGAAGGCGTAGCTATTCGCTCTGGACACCACTGCACACAACCATTACACCGCCACTTAGGTTTACCAGGCACCGCACGCGCTAGCCTATCTTTCTACAACACCCGCGAGGAAATTGATGTCTTCATCAAAGCACTCAAGGAAACCATTGACTTTTTTGCTGGTATCTTCGGTTAAAAATCCGCTAATTGCTGTCCACATTTCCCTGACTTCTTGAAAAAGTCGGGGATATTTTTTCTCATCACTAATTTATCGAAAATTTGGGTTGAAAACCCCGTCCTTCTAGGACGGGTTTATACTCTTTGTGTTAGCATAAGTATGTGGTTAAGTGGTCGTTCGCGTAGCGTCTCCGTCAGGAGAAATCCATGATTGTTTACGAGTTCAAGGTCAAAGGAAAGGATAAGCAATACAGAGCGATAGACGAAGCAATTCGTACTAGCCAATTCATTCAAAACAAGTGCTTGCGCTACTGGATGGACAACAAGGATTCAAAGGTAGATAAGTACGCATTGAATAAATATTGTGCGGTATTGGCTGCTGAATTTCCTTTTGCTGATGAACTTAACTCAATGGCTAGACAATCTGCTGCTGTTCGCGTAGCGTTCCCGTAGGGTACGTTCATGGTCAGCGATAGCTCGATTTTACGATAACTGCAAGAAAAAGATAAAGGGTAAAAAGGCTTTCCGAAGTTTAAGAAAAATTGTCGTTCGGTTGAATATAAATCAACTGGGTGGAGGCTTTCAGAAACTAGAAAAGCCATAACGTTTTCTGACAAGAAGGGGATTGGAACTTTAAAACTAAAAGGGACTTACGACCTTAACTATTACGACATCAAGCAAATTAAGCGCGTTCGTTTAGTACGTCGTGCTGATGGGTATTACGCTCAATTTGCGATTGATATTGTAGGGGCGAACGGCCGTTCGCCCCTACTTGAAACTCAACCCACGAATCAAGTTGTGGGACTTGACTTAGGATTAAAATATTTCATTGCCGATAATAAAGGTAATGTAGAACCATCACCCCAGTTTTACCGTAAGTCAGAAAAACAGTTAAACCGAGCTAACCGCAAAAAGTCCAAAAAGTTCAGCACGCCTTTAGGCTGGGGAGTGTCAATTCAGTTTTAGCTGAAGAATTAGGGAATCAGTTAATACTATTGACACAGATATTGCTTGCCAGACTCAAAAACACAGTCATTTTAAAATTACTACAAAAGGGGGGGCAGAGGTGCTGCCGACGGCAGCACCTCCGTCCTCCTTTAGAATGATTATCATTCTGGATAAGGGCATAATTTATTTTCTGGAAGTCCCCAACGGCTAACGTCACTGATCATGCTCCTCGACATGGCCCACCTGATTGCGGTCGTCGTGGGGATGCTGTTGGTTCAGGCCGGAAACCGTTCTCAACTCGACTGGCACGGTGAGCGGGGGCTGAGTTTTCTGCAACTGGGGCTTCGAGAGATTGCTCGGCGGTGTGATCAACGACTGCCCTTGCCCACCTTCACCCCACTGCCCTAGCGAATTCCTCCGAAAGTCTATGCCCTGAAGCACTATCAGCAGGCATGAGACTCTCGGATTGAGTTCTCAAAGGTGATGACCGTGGACGACAGAGTTTTCTGCACTACTAAGTGGTTTTGAGTCAGAACTTGTGCGCGTGCAGTACCTCCGCCTCACAAAGATAGGCGATGCCCGAATAATCGTCGAAAAACTTCGCTGCGACCTCATCCGAAATCTTCAGGGCCATATCCCGATTGGCGGTGAGCACCTCGATCTTTATATTCGAGTAGGTGTCGGAAACGCTGGGTTGTCCAGACGAGCGCACGTTGCGACTGCCTTTACCGCCAGCGGCCACCACCGTATAACCGGTAGCCCCGGCTTCGTCGATGATCTTGACGATCTGTTTCAGCAGCAACTTTTCCGTGACGATGACGAGCTTGCTGGCTTGCTGGGTCATGTGGGTTACCTCTTAACGCGTGTAGTCATTGAACTACACAGAAACTCAGGAAAACGGCAGCACCGCGCGCTATCGCGCTGATCCGAGTCGACGAAGGGGATACCATCGCGTTCGTATACACATTGTATAATAGCGCGCTTGCCATAGCGAGCACATTAGCATCATACCATCGATCAGTCAAGAGGTGAGGCACTGATGATCAGAGGTGAGTGCCACGTTATTGAGCAGGTCACAGCAATGGACTATCAAACAGTTGTTACTCAGGGCGATTCCTCTTTGACGGTTGTTTTAACACCCGTTCGCTCTACATCTCCCGAATAAAATTACGGGAGTTTTGGGCAAATCGTCCTACATGATAAGTTTCGGTTATCAAAATATTCAGCAAGTTTGAGGCAATTTTTTGTCAAAAATGTTGCTTGTTAGCCAGGCATTACATAAACTGAAAAATATGGTGTTTGCTTGAAATATAGGCTTATATCTATAAATTCAGCGAAAGCAGCTCAAAGACACAACCACTGTTCTGAAGCCGCTACACACATCACACAGGTAGATTTTCAGGTGTTCCGTGAGATACAGGCAAGCTGCCTGTAAGCGATACACACAATCAGCATGGAGCGAAAACAATGAATAAGTTTGAATGGAGGCAGTCACAGCCAAAGTTGGATACGGATGAGGGGTGGGTCGTGCAAGTGTATGGCAGTAATCGCCGCTTGCTGTGTGTTTTAGAACCCTCCCACGGTTGGATCTTCTTGATCGGTTGCGGTGTTGGTTTACTGCTTTCAGTAATTTGGATTAACGCCGCTCGCTACAGTCCCCCCTTAGAGCCGACCCCACCAACAGAGTTACCCGTATTGCAAGTGGATTGATATGAGCCATCCTAGGGGCGAGGTATTCTCCTTGAGACATCGTAATTGGGCCTCAAGGCGACCATACATGGTGCGCCTCATCACAGAGACGGGTTAGCTAAGGCAATATCTGCACGGGTTTCGGATGGGTCTATGGAATCGGTCGGCAAAAAGAGACAGACGCTCTCTGGTTACACAGGGCAGGTGCGATCGCGGATCTCAGTGCTCCGCAGATCCAACCAGGTCAGCTAGACCAATCTAGCCAAGGCGGTCGTTTCTGCGACCGGGGTGTGTAAGGGGGTGAGGATAAATCAGCTGTGTAGCTGGCTCAACGGGGTCAACGGCTCTAGGTCGCGAATACGGTTGTAGCTGATCGCCAAATATTCGATCTGGTCTAGCCCAGATCAAAGTGAGATATCAGAAATTTAGTTGTTGAACGCTGTCGACTAAGAAGTGTTCGAGGTTTTTGAGCGATCGCAATTCACATTAACCAAAGGTAGGGATCGCCAATCAAAAGAAAAACTTATGATTTGAATTTGACATTACATTTCAAATCCATGTTAGAGAACGCAAAAATCTATGGATTTCATGATACGCTCAAACACTATAGAGATTCAAGTATTGATAGATCAGGATTCATAGAGGGTGGTGCAGGACAGCTATCACCTTCCGTCTCCGTTCGCAGAGCGGCCATTTCTGAACACCCTGTTGACAGGTTCTCTCGTAAAACCTGTGCTGTAGGGGTGAAGCACTTCACCCTTACTTTTTCAAGCTCACTTATCACAATAATCGCTCCTCGTTAGAGGAGGCTGAAGGAGGTATTAGTGGATTTCTTCTCCGATTTCTTGATGCGCTTCCTAGCGCAGTTGCAGTCCCCGACACTCGGCTTTCTGATTGGTGGTATGATCGTTGCCGCCCTCAGTAGCCGACTGGAAATTCCAGATGCGATCTATAAGTTCATTGTCTTCATGCTGCTCATAAAAGTCGGACTGAGCGGCGGCATTGCGATCCGCAATGCCAATCTGGTGGAGATGCTATTGCCCGCAGTGTTCGCCATAGCAATGGGGGTACTGATCGTGTTCATCGGGCGCTATACGTTGGCCATGCTGCCGAATGTCAAAACCGTTGATGCCATTGCGACCGCGGGCTTGTTCGGTGCCGTGAGTGGCTCTACCCTCGCCGCCGCCCTGACTCTACTGGAAGGGCAAGGCATCGAATACGAGGCCTGGGCCGCCGCACTCTATCCCTTCATGGACATCCCAGCGCTCGTGACTGCAATCGTCTTGGCCAGCGTTTATCTCAGCAAGCAGCGCGGTACCGCAGACAAGCGAGTCAGGATATGGCCCATCGTGAAGGAAAGCCTCCAGGGATCTGCCCTATCGGCACTGCTGCTCGGCATCGCTCTAGGTCTGCTAACCCGCCCGGAAAGTGTCTTTGAAAGCTTCTTTGAGCCCCTCTTCCGCGGCCTACTTTCAATTCTGATGCTGGTAATGGGTATGGAGGCCACGGCAAGGCTTGGCGAGCTGCGCAAGGTGGCTCAGTGGTACGCCGTATATGCCTTAGTGGCACCGCTACTGCATGGGCTCATAGCCTTCGGTTTCGGCATGATTGCCCACGTCACTACGGGATTCAGCCTTGGTGGCGTTGTGATCCTGGCCGTCATCGCCTGCTCCAGTTCAGACATATCAGGACCGCCCACTTTACGAGCCGGTATCCCGTCGGCTAATCCCTCCGCCTATGTGGGCTCGTCCACAGCCGTCGGCACGCCGGTTGCGATTGGCTTGGGAATACCGCTCTACATCGGGCTCGCCCAGGCACTGATGGGCAGCTGATCCCAGACGGGTCGCGGTTCACGGGGTGATAAGCACCCCAAAACCTTAGTAAAACAAGGCTTTGGAGTTTTGAAGCTGCGAATAAAATTTAGGTAAAAATAAACATGATCATCATTATTTTGGGGAGGAGTAGGAGCGAACCCTTGTAAACTTGAAAACAGCAGACGTACCACAGAAAGTCAAAGACCGAGCAGAAGTAATCAGGTCAAACGCGCATGGCTGGTATGTGGAAAAAATAGCAGCGTATGTCCATTGGACTCCACAGACAATAAGACAGGTTTTACACAGATGGCAAAAGCAGGGTTTGAAAGGTCTATGGGAATTACCAGTTCGTGGGGGGAAAGTAAGATGGAAAGAAGAAGACATAGTATTTTTGGAAGAAACCCTCAAACAAGAACCACGCACATACAACAGTTATCAATTAGCGCAAAAATTAGAGAGAGAACGCAGAGTTAAATTGAGTCCCGACAGATTAAGACGGGTAGTCAAAAAAAAAGGGGTGGGCACTTGCCAAGAAAAAAATGCCCAGCCTTATTAAAGATATTATTGCTAAACGACTATATTTCTGGCGCGTTCGCCCTGGGGGCGAACGCGCCAGCTGGGCATTTTTTTCTTGGATCTCTCGTGATTTGGAAACGAACAAGGAAGAGTTTTGCTCTGAAAGCGAAATACCTGAGCAACGTTGAGCATATCTGAGTATAGCTCATATAATGATGAGGTGTTGATTCTTACCTAAATATTGTTCAGAAATCAACCCCATTGAGTTAGAGTGGCAACATCTTAAACAAGTCGAACTAGCTGGCAGAATGTTTGATGATGAGCTAGACCTTGCTTATGCCGTGATTGATGGTATTCAAGCTAGAGGGGAAAGAGGAAACTATAGTAGTCAACGTGTCAAATTTAACTCTCATCGCTCTGGTTAATTTTTCGTTACATACTGATAAATTTTCCTGCCTATTTACTTAATAGACTAAATTTTATGTTGTTGACAATGCCCACCTATTCTGATTGAGCATGGTGCAACATTTGACTTAAAATATTTTTTATCCGAAACTTTATACTCTAAAAATTTGTATTTCAGATTTATGCCCATTTTTAATAAATTAATTGAAATCGACACCGAACCAGGGATTAATATTCACAACATCACACCTCACATCAAAGACTTTCTAGAGTCTACTACCATTAAAAATGGTCAAGTTTTAGTATTTTCTCGCCATACCACAACTGCGTTGGCAATTAATGAGGATGAAGTTAGACTATTAGAAGATATCAAAGTATTTTTGGAAAAACTAGCTCCGGCATCAGACCGTTATTTACATAATGATTTGCATTTAAGAGTTGTGCCAGAAGATGAACCGATGAATGCTCATTCTCACTTGATGGCAATGATGCTAAATAATAGCGAAGTTATCCCTGTGACAGATGGTAAATTAGGTTTGGGAACTTGGCAATCAGTATTATTCTTTGAGTTAGATGGGGCGCGTAAAAGAACTTTGTGTTTACAAATATCTGGCGAGTAATTAGGAAGTAAATTATTTAAGGTTTGTAGTAAGGAATTTAGTCCTTAAAAGAAGGGCTAGAGCCTCTTACTACAAACATAATTATTAATTCAAACTAAATTCTGCAAATTCGGTTTTTGTAAACAGCATATTCTTGTCTACTGCTGACAAAATTTTATTATTAGCATTCTCAGAATTTAAACAGCGACAAACCAATTGCGCCACATCTGCGCGGTGGATACTCCCACAAATGCGCGTGTCTTCGGTTAAAATAGCATTACCTGTGGCTGGTTCTGATTTAAGTCCACCAGGGCGGATAATGGTGTAGGTGAGTCCGCTAGCTATTAAGTGTTGTTCGGCTTTATCTTTTTCAATTAAAACTGTTTGCAATGCAGCTAAAGCTTGAGGTGATAAAGCACCGACGCTATTACCAGTACCAATAGATGTCACCAAAATAAACTTCTGTACGCCAGCTTTAACTGCAATATCAATGAGATTTTTATTACCTGGGTAATCTGGTTTTTCTGTGTCTGTGGGTAATCCTCCCAAGGTGCTAATAACAGCGTGAATGGGTTCATCTGTTAGCATGGCGCGTTTTACGTCATCCAGATTTAAAGCATCCCCTTGTACAACTTGAATATTCATTGCTTCAAGTTCACTACGAGAAGTTTCTTTTCTCAGAAGTGATTTAACATTTAACTTTTGTGCTGTTAAGTAGTTGGCAATTTCTCTACCAACACCGCGACTAGCTCCTACTAAAAAAATGTTAGATGCTGTTGTCATTTTGATTTTTGCTAACAATTATTTATGATTTATATTTTAATAATTTTAGCAAATAAAGCTTTTTTTATATCATAACTAGCGATGTTCTATATTTTTTTGTCTCGCGCATACCGCTAATGCGGAACCGCTTGCGGTAGGCGGAAAGACGCAAAGTATAAGGTGAATATAATCGATATGTCAAGAAGTCAATTGAGGTTTATTTACTGCTTAAAATTGTTTTTAAACCTTGTACTAATCTTGCCATACCTTCTTGAACTGTATCTTTTTGCAATGCACCATAAGCTACTCGTAAATAGCAACCTTTTTCCATTCCAAAGGTTGTACCTGGAATGACTGCTATTTTATGCTCTTGAATGAGTCGTTTGACTAATTCAAAAGCATCAATTTGGGTATGCACTTTCAGGAAAAAATAAAAAGCACCGTCAGCAGGGGTGATGTTACATAAGCCTTGTAGCTGCTGGAGGTATTCTAAAACTAATTGTCTGACTTGAGCGATCGCACCAATATTTGACTGTAAATACTCTGGTTTGGCTTCCAATGCTCCCAAGGCTGCATATTGAGAAACAACTGGCGGACAAATCAATATTGTATCCTGCACTTTCTTAACAGCAACCAGCAGGTTTTTAGGTATCACCATATAACCAATACGCCAACTTGCAAAACCGTAAGCTTTGGAAAGGCTAAATAAGGAAATTGTATGCTGATTACTGTGAGGAAACGACGCAGGGGAAACGTGTTTTACGCCATCATAGGTAAAGTATTCATAGGCTTCATCGCTAATGTGATAAATTCCGCGATCGCCACAAATTTGATTCACTTGGCGTAACACATTTTCAGGATACACCACACCTGTAGGATTATTCGGTGAAATTGTGACAACTGCCCGTGTTTTCGGTGTAATAGCTTGTGCGATCGCCTCTGGAATCAGTTGATAATTTGCATCAGTTTCTACTAACACCACACGACAACCAGCCATAGTTATCGCCATTTCATGGTTGAAGTAATAAGGCGTATTTAAAATAATTTCATCACCTGGGGAAGTAATAGCCAAAATAGCATTCATAAACGCCATGTTGCTTCCCGCAGTTACCACAATACAATTTTCTGTATTAATTTCAATGCTATTAAAGGTTGACAATTTATCAGCCAACGCACTCAATAAAGGCGGAATACCTTCAACAGCTTTATATAAATTATTCGCAGGTTCAGCTAAAAATTGCGGTAACAGTTCAATAGCTTCCGATGGCGGATTATAGGACACTACACCCTGTCCTAAAGAAATTGTACCAGGAGAATTTTTAATTAATTCCCCAACCACAGGAATAATCGGCGACTGTACCGCCTCCATACGAGAGATTAATTTAGTCATTAGTCTACCCCTTCGGGGAATTCAAAATTCAAAATTCAAAATTCAAAATTAAAGAATTATTGGAAAAAATCTCCCTTGTCTCCCTAATTTTTCCTAGTCCCCAGTCCCCAGTCCTTACTTACGCTGACAACGGAGGAGGGAAACGGATATCTGCACTGAAATTATCTACATTCACACTGCGATGAATGGGTAAAACATATTCTAAGTTTTCATGGGGACGGGGTATAATGTGATCGGCTAGCCACTCACCGCCATTGACTCTTTTTATCGCCTCTAATCCCGCTTTAACAGCCACGTTTACCTCACCCACCTCGCCGCGAATTAACACCGTAATTCTTCCTAAATCAGTATTTTCATATCCTACTAACCTAACACGGGCAGCTTTACACATGGCATCACTCACTTCTACTGCTGTGGGAACGCCATAAACTTCAATCATGCCTAGTGCTAGAGTCATATATAATTCAAAGTTCAAAAGAATAGGATTTGCTGTTGATGTTAATACAATCCAAATCCTATCATTTAGGGGAACATTTCAGCAGCAAGTAACTTTTATTTATTGACTTTTTTTGTTTTTATCTGTCTATAGATACTTGCTATATTACGCGCATCGTCAATACCTCTATGGTGTGTACCTTGTAATTCTAGTCCGAGATGTTGTAATGCTTTTGCCATGCCGAATCCTTTAGAAACACCTAAATAGTCGGAAAATTCTTTTTTAATGTTGATATGTTCGGCACTAAAGGGATAAGGAACATGATGAAATTCACAATCTTGAATAAATTGTTTTTTATCGTAATTTCCCCAAGAACAAAATATATGATGAGGAAATAAATCCAGCCAGGATTTAAATAGTGTAATCGCTTCAGGAAATTCTGGTGCTTGCTCTATATCTTCTTGACGAATAGTAGTTAATTCAGTGCAGAAAGCTGTAAGTTGAGGATGTCTTACAGGTTGAATAAATTGTTGAAATTCTGAATCAATTTCCCATGTATTCCTGTTGAGCATCACCGCACCAATTTCAATAATTTCCATTTCCTGACTAGGAATAGTCCCCTGATCACAACAGGTAGCTTCTAAATCAACTATCAAAAAATAATGATTACTTGCTGTTTTCATCTGATGACTAATGACTAATAACTAATGACTAATTACTAAAAGGTTTTAAAAAAGCGAATTGCATAGAGATATCAAGAGCGATCGCCGCAATAGCAAACCACAATATACTTTCACTAGCCAAGACTACAAAGGGTAACACTGTACTGCTACTATTTAAGCCTAACTCTACTTGGGTTAAGCCTCGCACCAAGCCAAAAGCCAGCACACCACCAGATTTTAAATGTGAGTTATCATCTTTGCGGATGATATAGCGGTAGGTGACACCAAATAGGAAACCAGAAAAACCGGCGATCGCTCCACTCAGCCACCAATCCCAATTAAAATCTGTTTGTAGACTTACAAGTATTGTAAAATACTTTGCCAACACTAGGGTATTGAGCAGACTCGTAATTAAGAAAGCCAAACCCAAAGACAAACCCCCAATAATTCCAGCTTTGAGGGATTCTAACCGTTCTGCCATGAGTTGCTGATTGAAAATTTGGTTCATATCTTGAATAATTCAAAACTACCTTGCAGAGACGCGATAAATCACGTCTTAATCAAATGCGGACAAAAATCAGAAAATTGCCCCATACCCAATCCCCAGTACCCAGTCCCCAGTATGATAAATATTAGAGATGTTTTGTAAATAATTCCAAAAGTAAGACTATGGCGATTTTGACATTAGGTTGGGTATCACTCCTCGTTGTGTTCACTTGGTCAATTGCAATGGTAGTATGGGGACGTAACGGACTGTAGAGGAATTGTGGAAAGTCCATTCCTGAGTATTTTGGCTTTATTTGCCTTGGTGCTACTGGTGCTAGTTACTGGTGGCGTGGGTTATTTAACCTTGGCAGACTGGCGCGATCGCCGTCTTCGTGAGAACGAAAAACGTGAACTCCGACGCAGCACCCCCAAGCGGCGATAATTCACGAGTGTCAACACAGCGCAGTTTTTTCAATCATATTTCGTTTGGTAGGGACATGGTGAATCAACACCGTGTCCCTAAATTTTGGCAGTACAAAACAGCTTATGAACTCAGAACAAGTTCGTAGTCATACCAATTCTCTATGAAGTTGCATCAAATAATAATGTAGAGACGTTGCATGCAACGTCTCTACAGTAGTTTGTAGAGTGGGCATTGCTTGGAAGTTGCTCAAAGCTTTAGTTTTACGTTTAGCAATGCCCACCTTAAGCTTCTGGAGAATGGTGCAAGATATGACACTAAAAACCGGCACTGCTAAAAGTGTAGCTTCCCCTATGCTCTTGGAGCTTCCCGGCTTCTAATTCCGTAGTAACCATTAACTTGTCGTTGATAAACACAACCGAGGTTTATCTTTATTCTATCTTGAGATAGATGAATATTACGAAAGGTTATCTTTACTACGCCATGAGACAGATGAATGTTAAAAACAGTTATCTTTACTCTGCTAAAGGGAATCCTGATATAGAAACTACTGAATTTTGGAATTGTCACGTAAAGTGAGTAAGTTTTCCATGATACAAATCCCACTACTAAAATTACAGCAAGGGGAATATAAGTCTGAGATGAAAACAGTATTGTCTAGAGTAATCACTCGGATTCGTGAGTCTTTGGACACAGATACCATATTTAAATTTACGGTACAGGAAGTGCGCCAGATTCTGAAAGCTGACAGGGTAGTGGTGTTTCGTTTTGCTCCTGAGTTGGGATGCAAAGGAAAATTTATCTATGAAGATGTGGCAGATGGATGTAGTTCTTTACTCACAGTTCAACTTGGGGAGCATTCTTTTTCTGAAGATTTTACTCGATTTGATCAGCAAGGTCTTATTAAAGCATTAACTGATATTTCTGACAAAAGAATTAGTAATTGTCACCTTCAGATGCTAGAGAAATATCAAGTACGTGCCAATATCGCTGTTCCCTTGATCAAAGGTAAAGATGTCTGGGGATTATTCTGTGTACATCAATGTAGTAGTTATCGACAATGGGACACATCAGAAATTGAGTTTGTGCAACTCATTGCTGAATATTTAGGAATTGCTTTGCAGCAATCAGATTACATAGAACAAGTCAAAGCACAATCAACACAACTAGCACAAGTCAAAGCCAAAGCCAAAGCGGTAGAGTGGCAAAAAACCATAGCGATCGCTATTGAAAAAATCCGCCAGTCTCTTGATTTAGAAACCATTTTCCGCACCTCCACCGCAGAAATCAGAAAGCTGATCAATACTGATCGCGTCGCTATCTATCGCTTCAATCCTGATTGGAGTGGGGAATTTGTGTATGAATCTGTAGGTGAGGGTTGGATTTCCCTGATTGATGAACAATTCAGACGACCGGAATTACAAGACAACATCAGCGAATGTAGTGCCAAAGATTTAGCTAAAACCCCAGTCATAGATACTTATTTACAAGATACCCAAGGTGGTCGCTTCACTAAAGGTGAAGTTTATCGGGTGTGTAATGATATTTACAATGCAGGTTTTAGCGACTGCTACCTGAAAGTATTAGAAGCTTATCAGGCAAAAGCTTATGTAATTATTGCCATTTATCACGGTCAAAAGCTTTGGGGTTTGCTGGCAGCTTACCAGAATACTGGAATGCGCGATTGGCAAGAAGATGAGGTTTATTTGCTGACTCAAGTCAGCACACAGTTGGGAGTAGCGATTCAGCAAGCCGAATTACTCGCACAAACTCAGCGTCAAAAGGAAGAAATTGCCCAAACACTCAAAGAGTTAAAGGAAACACAAAGCCAATTAATTCATAGTGAAAAGATGGCTAGCTTGGGTCAATTAGTCGCTGGTATAGCACACGAAATTAATAATCCGATTAGTTTCATTTACGGTAATATACCCTACGTTAATGAACACACAGAAGATTTATTTAAATTGCTGGAGATATACCAAAAAAACTATCCCCATCCAACCGCTACAGTTCAAGAGCAAATATCAGAATTCGATTTAGATTTTATTGCTGATGATTTACCCAAAATTCTGGCATCCATGAAGATGGGTGCAGGGCGCATCTCTCAGTTAGTCTTGTCATTACGTACTTTTGCCCGACTGGATGAAGCTGATATGAAACCTGTTCACCTGCATGAAGGTTTAGACAGTACCTTATTAATATTACAACATCGGCTACAATCCCAGCCTAATTATCCGGTAATTGAAGTTATTAAAGAATATGGTAATTTGCCTGAAGTTATATGCTATGCAGCCCAGATGAATCAGGTCTTTATGAATATTCTCAATAATGCTATTGATGCTCTAGAACATAAAATATCTAGGAGTAAAATCATTTTCACCCCTCAAATTAAGATTTCTACAAAACTTATAGAACAGCATACTATTAATATTAGTATTGCTGACAATGGTTGTGGCATTTCTGAAAATGTGCGATCGCACATTTTTGAACCTTTCTTTACTACCAAAGAACCAGGAAAAGGTACGGGTTTGGGATTATCTGTTAGCTATCAAATTGTTGTCAAAGAACATGGTGGCAAAATTAAGTGTATTTCTGAAAATGGCAAGGGTTGTGAGATGTGCATAGAAATTCCGTTACAGCCTTTAACGGCATGTAGCTGAGTTATATCATGTCCGGCTAATTACTTATGATAAGTTTTCGATGCTGAACTTTTCCCTTTTCTCTTTTCTCTTTTCTTGTTCCCTGTTCCCTGTTCCCCACCCCAACAGATATGATAACTATTCAAACGGACATGATATTACATAAAAGCAGGTGAACGCTTTAGCTAAAAATGATCAAGCATTGTATGCCGCTAACTTAGATGGGCGCAACTGTATTAAGTCCGCCCAAACTAGCGACTTGCATGATTAGCTGACAACACAACTAGAGTTAATTTTGAGGTAAAATTCTGTCTCCTGTTTTGGGATCAAAGATAAACAACTGATTTAAATCTAGTTTTAAAGATAGGCGATCGCCTGGATGCGGACGCACATCACCACCCACCTGAATATTCAAAAGTGTCATCGCGCCAGGTAAACCCACACGAATTAAAGTTTCTCTTCCCAAAGGTTCTACTACCTTGACATCAACTAATAAAACTCCTGGTTGTGGATTGTTAACTTCTGAATCATTGTTAATAGCAATATGTTCGGGACGAATACCCAAATCAATACTTTGACCTAGAGGTAGTTGTAAATTTTCTCTGAGAAATGCGGGAATTTCTATTAACTGACCACCCACATCAAAACCATCATTTTTATAGATTGCGGGTAAAATATTCATGGGTGGACTACCTAAAAAAGTAGCCACCATTTGATTCGCAGGACGAGCATAAATACTTTGGGGGTCGCCAATTTGTTGAATTCTTCCCCGATTGAGTACCACAATCTTATCGGCTAAAGTCATAGCTTCGACTTGATCATGGGTGACATAAATAGTTGTCACGCCTAATTCTTGATGTAATTGTTTTAATTCGGCTCTAGTATCATCTCGCAATTGAGCATCTAAATTAGACAAAGGTTCATCTAATAAAAATACTTGAGGTTCGCGGGCGATCGCTCGTCCTAATGCTACCCGTTGTTGTTGACCACCAGACAGCTGTTTAGGTTTACGATCAAGTAAGTGTTCCAAAGACAGCGATCGCGCCACATTTACGACTCGTTCTTGAATAATTTTCGCGTCAACCCGCCGCATTTTTAACCCAAAGGCGATATTTTCCGCCACCGTCATGTGCGGATACAGCGCGTAATTTTGGAACACCATCGCCACATCACGCTGTCTAGCTGGGACACTATTGACCAACTGATCACCAATATAAAGTTTGCCAGAACTGGCAGTTTCTAAACCAGCAATTGTCCGTAAAATTGTAGACTTACCACAACCGGAAGGGCCTACTAAAACCCAAAACTCACCATCAGGAATTTCAAAAGAAATATCCTCAATAGCGGTGACATTGTTAAATCTACGCTTGATATCTTCTAAAAGAACTCTGGCCATGATTTAATTTGAGATTTAGTTATTAGTTATTAGTCATTAGTCATTAGTCATTAGTCATTATCCCTCATCTCCCTTCCCAGTACCCAGAACCCACTCCCTAGAACCCACTCCCCCCTTCACTTAGACCAAGCAGGATGAGCAAATAAAGAAGCAATCACACGCACACCCCGCAATTGATTTGAGAGAGGTAAATGACCTTTAGGCGCAGTCAAATCCCAAGTAAAGCCATTGGGATATCTTGTCCAGTTATTACCATTTTTCCAGCCAATTTTCGTCCAGAGATTGTCCCAATTTTTACCCAAACTCAACCAAAGTTCTCGCTGGACTGAAAAACCAAATTTCCCTTCAGAGTGAACTAACCACAAATTATTAATCGTATGTAAATCTACGGTGGGGAAATTGTCTACCTCAGTAAAATACAACCATTTTCTTTTGACTGCTGTCGGGCCTGCCAACTCGCACATTTTTTCAATTGTCACGCGATCGGCTGCTTGGAAATCTTGAGCAGCTAGTAATTGTTGCAAAGGTTTATAATTAATCCCTGCGTCTGATTTTAGAGGTACAATGCCTTCAGAAAAATGAGTTTGCAGAAACTCTTGGGCTTGAGGTGCATCAGAGTTGTAGATAACTTGGTAGGCTTTGCCATCAACCCAAGTCGCTGGGGTGTCTCGACGTTGCAATAAAAATTCCATCAACACATCTAATCCCTGATTACCCAAATCAGCTAATTGTGGGATGATTTGTGTTTGAACTTGCATAGACCCAGCGATTAACTTTTCTCGGAGGGAGTCGATGTCCTTAGCATTGCCTGATAGAATCATTGGGTCTGTCATGCCATTACTCGTGTTAGCGGTCAGTGAAGAAGCAGTTGGCTATCTGGCTCAATCTAAGATTAAGCAATGATAGCGAAAAGTAGTTTACTATTTTTGATCGTACAAAATTGCGGCAGTTTCACTGAATCCTATACTGAAATCCCCAAATGCTGTACAAGGGGAATAGGGGGAAAATCTGCACATTCAGAGGTTAGAGGCGTTTAGGCGAGGAAGGTGCAGGGGAGATGAGGGAGATGAGGGAGATGAGGGGGATGAAGGAGATGAGGGGGATGAGGGGGAAATTATTTCCTAGTACCCAGTCCCCAGTACCCAGTACCCAGTCCCCAGTCCCCAATCCCCAATATCTACAGTAAAATTTGCCAGCCTGGAAAAACAGCATCTTGTAACTGGTTGCGTATCTTTGTGGAGTTTGTAAAGTATGTACGAAAAGATTAACCCCCCTACGACTGGAGAAAAAATTACTTTCAAAAATGGTGAGCCTGTTGTACCAGACAATCCCATTATCCCGTTTATTCGGGGCGATGGAACGGGTATTGATATTTGGCCGGCTACGCAAAAAGTTCTAGATGCGGCGGTAGCAAAAGCATATCAGGGTAAGCGTCAAATTAGCTGGTTTAAGGTTTACGCTGGTGATGAAGCTTGTGATTTATACGGTACTTATCAGTATTTGCCGCAGGATACGTTGACAGCTATTAAAGAGTATGGTGTCGCTATTAAAGGGCCTTTGACTACTCCTGTGGGTGGTGGTATTCGCTCTTTAAACGTGGCATTACGCCAAATTTTTGACTTATACGCCTGTGTGCGTCCGTGTCGTTACTATGCTGGTACGCCATCACCCCACAAAAACCCCGAAAAGCTAGATGTGATTGTCTATCGGGAAAATACAGAGGATATTTATTTAGGGATTGAGTGGAAGCAAGGCAGTGAAATAGGTGATCGCCTAATTTCCATCCTCAACAAAGAACTCATCCCCGCTACCCCAGAACACGGTAAAAAGCAAATTCCTCTGGATGCGGGTATCGGGATTAAACCCATCAGCAAAACCGGTTCTCAGCGTTTAATCAGACGCGCTATCAAACACGCCCTGCAATTACCCAAACACAAGCAACAAGTAACTCTGGTGCATAAGGGTAACATCATGAAGTACACTGAAGGTGCTTTCCGTGATTGGGGTTATGAATTAGCAACTACGGAATTTCGTCAAGAGTGCGTCACAGAAAGGGAATCTTGGATTTTAAGCAACAAAGAGAAAAATCCTCATATTTCTCTGGAAGAAAACGCCCGGTTGATTGATCCTGGTTTTGATGCTCTGACTCAAGAGAAGAAAGCTCAAATTGTCAAGGAAGTTGAAACAGTTCTTAATGCAATTTGGGAAACTCACGGTAACGGCAAGTGGAAAGATAAAATCATGGTAAATGACCGGATTGCTGATAGTATCTTTCAACAAATCCAAACCAGACCAGATGAGTATTCAATTCTGGCGACAATGAACTTAAACGGCGATTACTTGTCTGATGCGGCTGCTGCGATTGTTGGCGGCTTAGGGATGGGGCCAGGGGCAAATATTGGCGATTCCTGCGCCGTTTTTGAAGCTACCCACGGCACAGCACCCAAACACGCCGGCTTAGACAAGATTAACCCTGGTTCAGTGATTTTGTCTGGTGTGATGATGTTAGAGTTTATGGGTTGGCAAGAAGCGGCTGACTTGATTAAGAAAGGTTTAGGGGATGCGATCGCTAACGGTCAAGTCACCTATGATTTAGCTAGATTGCTAGAACCACCCGTTGAACCCCTCAAATGCTCTGAATTTGCCGACGCAATTATCAAACATTTCGGTTAATTTTAGTTAACCAGTTCCCCGACTTCTTTGAAAAGTCGGGGAGCTAAAATTTTCATCCCCAGTTTTCACCCCCAGGTAATTGCGTCAATGTTTCTACAACCATCCTGGGTACTTCTTTTGGTGAATAAGTATAAGTGAGTAGCAAAAATTTTACAGCATTCTGCATTAGTTCGTTTCTATTGATTAAATCAGCTAGTTGAAATTGGCTATATGCACCGTTCATTACTTCTAGACTAGCATCAGCGATCGCATCTTCAATTACTTCTTCCTCAATCAGATTCTCCCATTCATCTTGATTGACATAATAAGATTTTTTATTATCTTTAATATTGATTTTTTGAATTTCTCTCACTGAATTACGAATAGAAGCAGCCCAAGAATTTGTTAGACGCTTTTCTATTTGATTTTTGATTAAATGAATCAATAAAATTTTCAAAAAAGATTGAATTTGTCTGAGATTGGCTTGTTTACTCATCCCTTCCAATTCATCAACAATTGCCAAAGCATCCTCATAACGTCCTTGTAAAATACTATTTCTGAGGTCGATTAATTCCTGTGTCATTTTACTTAACCTCTAGGATGATTTTTAGATTGATGATAACGTATTTATAGATAAGGGCTAAGAGATTGTTTTAAAAGTATTATTGCTAACATTAACATCTGAAAAACCTAACCCCGTGAATCTCCCCTACAAATGTCGAGACTTGGATGCAAAGTCTCGACATTTGTAGGGGAGAGGCTTTAGTATTGATGCCTACGCCTACGGGAAGTGCTAAAGTAATTAAACTGGAGTCCTGGTTTTAATTTTATCAATCATACCTTATGTACCCAAAAACAAAATGTGTGCCATAATTAACATAAAATGGGGGCATAACTGCCAGTATACAGAGAGGCTTTTGGTATGAGAGGCAAGATTATAGACAACCGTTACCTCATTATTAACAAGCTCGGACAAGGTGGGTTTGGGACTACATTTTTAGCGAAAGACACCAAACGACCAGGAAACCCGATTTGTGTTGTCAAGAAGTTTACACCACCCAGTAAAGACCCAATAACTTTGAAAAAACTTAAAGAGTTTTTTGACCAAGAAGCAGTAATGCTAGAAACTTTGGGAAAGCATCAACACATTCCCCAACTTTTAGCCCACATAGCCGAAAATCAGGAATTTTATATAGTTCAGGAACATATAGAAGGTCATGATTTGAGCGATGAATTACCATCAGGTAAACAAATGAGTGAATCTGATGTGATTAAACTTCTCATAGAAATTTTAGAAGTATTAGAATTTGTACATAAACATCAAGTTATTCATCGAGATATTAAACCTAGCAATATTCGTCGTCATAAGTCAGATAATAAAATTGTTCTGATTGATTTCGGTGCAGTTAAACAAATTAGCACACAGATAGTTAATAGTCAGGGACAAATTACTTCTACTTTAATTATTGGTACTCCTGGCTATATGCCACTTGAACAACAAAGAGGTAAACCACAACTCAGCAGTGATGTTTATGCAGTGGGGATGGTTGCTATTCAAGCACTAACAGGTGTACTGCCTCACGAATTAGAAGAAGATGCAAAAACAGGAGAAATAATTTGGCGTAGATACGTAAATGTCAGTCCAAAACTGGCAAAAATTTTAGATAAAATGGTGAGTTATAACTTTCATCAGCGTTACCCTACAGCCAAGGAAGCTTTACAAGCCGTTAAAAGCTTATCACCAAAGCCTATAAACTGGAAGTTACTGCTAGGCTTAGGAATGGCTGTATTTATCAGCTTAATCAGCTTCTTGATTCCCAAAGACGATTTCAATTTATATGAAAATTCTCAATATGGAATCAAGATAAAATATCCAAAAACCTGGGATAGACAAGATTTAGAAAACCCAATTACTGGCGAATTGGTTACTTTTATATCTCCTAAACAACGTGATGTAGATAAGTTTCAAGAAAACGTGACAATTACTGTTGATAAGTTTTCTGGTACATTAGATGAGTTGCAAGCATCCAATATTAAAGAAATTAACAATACTTTGGCAGGAGGTAAGATTCTTACTCAAAGTAAAACAACACTGGCAAATAAAGAAGCTAGACAATTAATCTTCACTGGTAAAAGTGGCAAGGATAGTTTAAAGAATATGCAGGTTATGACTTTCAAAGGTGACAAAACTTATATAATTACTTATACAGCGAAAATAGATGATTATGATGAGTTTGTAAAAACAGCAGAGAAGATGATTAAATCTTTAGAAATTAATTAGCCAAAATTTATTTGTATATTTGTAGGGTGGGTTAGCGACAGCGTAACCCACCATAGTGGACTGTCTAGACTAAAATAGTGCATTAAATTGGAAAAAATTAAACGCAGATGAACGCCGATAAACGCGGATAAAATCGATCTCAATCATAAATCCTGTTCATACTTTCATTTTATAAATACTGATTCAGACATCCTCATTCTCTGCGTCTCTGCGCCAGATAATTATTAATTAGTTAAATTTCACCGTTGTTGTAATTCTCTAATTTTGGCTTGGGCATTTCTTAAAAATTTTTCATTGCCCCCCTGTTGCTGATAAAGTTTCACAGCTTGCTGTAAGTCAGATATTGCTTGAAATTTATTTCCTAAAGAAGCATAAGCAATTCCTCTATTGTGATAAGCATTGGCATAGTTAGGATTAATCTTGAGAGCTTGGTTGTAATCAGCTATTGCCCCCCGCTTATCTCCTAATTCAGAACGGGCAAGTCCCCGGATGATGTAGGCATCGGCAGAGTTAGGATTAATCTTGAGAACTTGGTTGTAATCAGCTATTGCCCCCTGCTTATCTCCTAATTCATAACGGACAAATCCCCGCCCGATGTAGGCTAAGTCTAAGTTAGGATTAATCTTAAGAGCTTGGTTGAAATCAGCGATCGCCCCCTGCTTATCTCCTAAATCAGAACGGGCATATCCCCGGTTGATGTAGGCTCCAGCATAGTTAGGATTAATCTTGAGAGCTTGGTTGTAATCAGATATTGCCCCCTGGTTATCTCCTAATTGAGAACGTGCATTTCCCCGGTGGTTGTAGGCTAAGGCAAAGTTAGGATTAATCTTAAGAGCTTGGTTGAAATCAGCGATTGCCCCCTGGTTATCTCCTAATTGAGAACGGGCAACTCCCCGGTTGATGTAGGGTTGAACATAGTTAGGATTAATCTTGAGAGCTTGGTTGTAATCAGCGATCGCCCCCTGCTTATCTCCTAAAGTATAGTAGGTGGAACCCCGATACAAAAACGCCTCGGTATTATTAGGATTAAGGCGAATAACTTCGTTATAAGCAACTATCGCACCTTTATAATCTCCTTTGCCAAACTTATCCGCAGCCAAAGCCAAATAATCATCCGCCTTTAATCCTGTCTTCTTCGGTGCATCAGGCAACCGCACACCCACATCCATACCATTCCTTGCCGACAACCTAATAAAAGTATTAATAGGAATACCTGCATTTCTACCTGATTTTACAATAGCAATTGCAGGATTTATCTTATCAAGAGCAACATCACTTGATTCTTCTCCTTTACCATGAATACCTATCACTTCTCCCTGATCATTAAAGACTGCTCCCCCACTCATGCCTATAAGTGTAGGATTGTCATAAATTAAATTATAGCCATTATCAATAGATGCTTGAGTAGCATTGGCAATTACTTGTCCATTACGGCAATCATAAACAGATACTTTCACCCCTGATGTCCTGTGAGGAAAACCAGCCACATAAACTTTTGTTCTTCTGGCTAACTTATCTGAATTACCAAATTTAGCAACTTGATAATCTTTGTTGCTAGTAAACTGCAAAATGGCTAAATCTATCTTATTATCTAACCTTTTCACAGTCTGATAATTGAGTTTATAGCGTTGATTATCTGGTGTGACAATTTCATATTTAAAATTTGGTTTATTCACAACATGATAAGCGGTGAGAACAGTATAAATATTTCCTTGTCGCTTAATAATTACCCCAGAACCAGGTGCTTTACTGTCAATTAATACCGTGATTTTCTCGGCTATCTCATCTACTTGTTTATTACTACAGATTGCCGTGGCGACTTGCGGCTGTACAAAAGCTATTGATAAACCTATGATTGCGGCTGGAAGTGTATATTGATAGTTCATTAATTTAGCCTCCAATCTCCAGTAGAGACATCTCATGAAACGTCTCTACATTAGACATCTTAGACTTCTGAAATTTTCCGATCATTTGCATCACCTGATCTATTGGTACAGCCCAACTCAAACTAATAATTTGCTGATGTAAATTTTCCTGTGCTTGCGAACCATCAACAAATACAGAGGGAACATCCCATACAGGATAAGCGTGCATTCCGTTCACACCAACAACTTCACCCCTTTTATTCAACAAAGCCCCTCCACTCATTCCTTTTTCTAGACGGTTGGTATATCCGACTTGATAGCCTTCCTCTAAAGGTTTTTCTAATACTAGAGATACTTTACCTCTAGTCAACAAAAATTTAATTTCCTGCGGTTTTTCCTCCACAGGAAACCCAGCAACAAATACTTCCTCCCCCACTTTTGGCGAAGCACCCAACGCCGCTACAGAATAGGCTTTTTTAAGACTGGTAAATTGCAGTATTGCCAAATCATAACCGTGAAAATTCACATTCTTTTGTATGTCTGCTTGATAAATGTGACCATCTGGTGTTTGAATGTGATAGGGCGGATTATCTGCTCTCAGAACGTGGGCATTAGTTAATACTGTATAAACTGAATTTTGCGTATTTAATAATATTCCTGAACCCAAGAATTCTGTTGATAATATCTTCACAGTAATTGCGGATGCTTTTTCCTGCAACTGTTCTATTGAGAATTGAGTAGGCGGTGGTGTAATGCTAGTTTTTTCAGCATAAATGCGGCTAGTTTCTGCGGAGGCTGATAGCAAAAGTGACACACCACCAATACAGGCGACAAGTTTTAATATGCGCCAAACCATTTTAATTTAATCTGATTCAACTGTGGCATTATTTATGTAATCCTCGAAGTTAATATTAATTGTGTCGCTAGCACTTTCATGAAGTGTATTACCAGCAGCTAAACCCCGACGGTCTAAGAGTCTACGTAGTGTAGCATTGGGATTAATGCCACGTTTGAGAGTAAATAACAAATTGTCATCTGTACAGCGTGAATTTTGGCTAGTACCAGCACAAACTACAGGTTCACCTCTCAGCATCCCGGTAGTAATATTTTTCAGTGTACCTTTGTCGTTACTTCTTTGAAATCTCTTAGATACTTCTACGCAGCGACGTTGAGCAGTCCAAGGTGGTGGAAAGTAAGCGTTAGAAGTCCAACGAATTATTGTGACTTTTCTACCATCTTGAGTGCGGGCAAAGGTGACTGGTACACCTTGACTTTTACTACAGTAAAAGGTTGCACCTCTAGCGTAGCTTGGTTGGTTGGTTGTTGCAATTGTGGCTAATACTGTCAGGGAAGCTAGGGTGACGGTTTGTGTCAAAGCTCTAGACACTTGACTAAATAACGGTTGTTTCATGAATCAAGTAATTTTGGAATATTAATTTAATACTCTTCCCTTATTAAATTATACATATACAAGCATTTATGTAATTCGTATATATACTTAGACAAGATTAACCCAGGTTTGGTGATTTTGTTTTGTATGATCATGTTGGAGTATCTGGGTTAGCAAGAAGCGACTGACTTGATTAACAAAGGTTGAGGGGATGCGATATTGTTAATGGATATCCTGCACCATTCTCAATCACCGTAGGGTGGGCAATTCCAATTAATTTAATTTACTCTTATGGGCGGTTGTTCGCCGTCATTGATACTATCTATCTATCGCCATTACTAACCAGGCTCTTTGTATGGTTATCAGTCCTTTGACATTAAAATTAGACACCGTTCACCTCACCGATGAACAGTTCTATCAGTTATGTCAAAATAACCGGGAGTTTCAATTTGAACGCACATCTACCGGAGAATTAATTATTATGCCACCTGTGGGTGGAGAAAGTGGCAATCGAGAAGCAGATTTAATTATTGATTTAGGAATTTGGAATCGTCAAACTCGACTCGGTTATACTTTTAGTTCTTCTACTATATTTAAATTACCAAATGGTGCTGACCGTTCTCCTGATGCAGCTTGGATTAAAAAAGAACGTTGGGAAGCTTTAACTCCTGAACAAAAACGTAAATTTCCCCCTATTGCGCCGGATTTTATCATTGAATTAAGGTCAGCAACAGATGATTTAGAAACTCTGCGTCAGAAAATGCAAGAATATCTGGATGCGGGGGTAAAATTGGGATGGTTGATAAATCCTCAACAGCAGCAAGTTGAAGTTTATCGTTTAGGACAAGATGTGGAATTGCGAAATTTGCCTACAGCGTTATCGGGTGAAGATGTATTACCAGGATTTGGTTTGAGTATACCTTTGTATTGAGGTTGGAAAGAGTTGATTTTGAAACGCGGAGGAGCGCGGAGGTAAACGCAAAGGAGCGCGGAGTTTGTTTGAGAATGATGTATTAGAGGGGTTTTTGGGTGGGTGTTCCTACAGTGCGGGGAAATTTAGCTGGTGTGGTGGCAATTTTTCGCAGGTGAAGACAGTGGCGAATGCTATGGGTGAGGGGTGTGGAGAAGTTTTCAATTGCTTCTATTTCTCCACCTAGTTGTATGACTGCATTTTGCAAGGTTTGAGTTTCTTCTTCTGTCCATGTACCACGATAAATTATTGCTAAACCACCTTGTTTGAGTAATGGTAGTGTGTATTCGGCGCAAACTGACGCATTACTAACTGCGCGAATTAATGCTATATCATATTGTTGGCGGTGCTGGTTTTGTTGTCCGATTTCTTCGGCTCTACTAACTAAAGTTTTGGCGTTAGTTAGGGCAAGTTTATCTAATATTGTGTCGATAAAGTTAATCTTTTTGCGGGTGGAATCTACTAGGGTAATTGTAGAGTTAGGTGCAACTATGGCAATGGGTACACCAGGAAAACCTGCACCTGTACCAATATCAATTACAGATGCACCTTCTTCAAGTGATGAAATAAGTTTTTGCTGTGGTGCAATTCCCCGCAATGAATCCCATAGATGTTTTTCCCAAAATTCTTGAGGTTCAGTGATACGAGTTAAGTTTAACTGGCGATTTCCTTCTAAAATTAATTCATAAAGCTGTTGAAATTTCGCTTGCTGTTCTTCGGTAGGTTGCCAATTAAGAGTTTCTTGCCAAATTTCTGCCATTCCTGGCAATGTGTTAGTCATTATATCAATTCAAAATTCAAAATTCAAAATTCAAAATTAAAGAATTGTGGGGTAAAAATCTCCTCTACCCCCCAGTCCCCAGTCCCCAGTCCCCAGTCCCCAGTCCC
>NZ_CAWMSA010000068.1:85216-99646 GCF_963870205.1 Anabaena sp. CA = ATCC 33047
TAGTGTCCAGTCTTGTTTGAGTTTGGCTAATAAATTTACCAATTGCCGTCGCATTGACCAGTCTAACCCGGCTGTCGGTTCATCTAACAATAATAAGTTGGGTTGGCGTATCAGTTGCACCGCTAAGGCTAAACGTCGTTGCTGCCCTCCACTTAAAGCATGAGGTGCCGCAGACAATGATAAATGCTCTAATCCTACCTCGCTTAATGCTTGTCTGACACGCTCAGTTCCTAGTTCGGGATGTCCTAAACGCAGTTCTTCTAAAATCGTACCACCGCAAAAGTGTCTTTCTGGAAACTGAAATACTAAGCCAGCTAATTGTTGCAACTGTTCTGATATAAGTTCTTGTTCTCGCCAAAAAACCGCGCCTGATGTGGGTTCAGCTAGTCCAGATAATATCTCTAGTAAGGTACTTTTACCAGAACCACTAGGGCCGATAATCAATCCTAGCTGTTGGGGTGGTAATTCCAAGTTCACAGATTTGAGAATCGCTGTTGGGCAAGCTGTGGGATGATAAGTTAAATTTCTGAGATAGAGCATTTGTTAAGATTACCAAAAATTTGGCGCAGAACTCACTAATTAAGATTAACTACAACTAGAACCACTGGAAAATTCGGCAAGGGTTCATAGAACATTATTCATGAAATTCCCATTTCAGCAGTCAGAATCATCTTTCTTTTATTATTGTGGCAAATTTACTTATGATTAATCGCTACAAATCATCAGGGAACTTGTAAAACTGACTCAAGTCTAATTGATTTGTGTATTGTAAACGCACAATACGCATTTTTTAGTGGGTTCTCTAGCATATTTTAAGTAGTAGATAAAACAATTTCAACCGCAATTTTTCTGAGGCTGGTAATGACTAAAAAGTTTTTTGATTCTCCAAGGCGGAGACTTCCCCAACTAACAAGGCTAGCGCAAATGACTGTAGGCGTGGCGATCGCTCTCAATTTAGGAGTAAATCCCACTCTCGCCGGTGATCCCTTCCGCACTAATGCACCTCGTAAAATTGGCGACAATACAGAAGCAGCTTTTAAAGCAGTTTTTTACAATGGCGATTATCTAGCCGCACAGCGTTATCTCCAACAAGCAGCCTCAACCGAATCAGATGAACCTTTAGTTTATGCGATGAAGGCTTCTCTAGCTTACATTAATGGAGATTTGGCAGGTCTAGATAATTACAGCCGCAAAACTCTAGCAACTGGACAGAAATTATTGACTAATGACAACTTACGTGGTAGTATATACACTGCCGTAGGTCATTTTTTAGAAGGTGCAGTTGATCTCACCCGTGAAGGAACAATCAAAGGCGCACCCAAAGCGTTGAGTCGGCTAAGACAAGTTTATCAATATTTAGAGCAAGCAGAAGCGATTTCACCTCAAGACCCTGAATTGAATTTAATCAAGGGTTACATGGATTTGATGCTGGCGGTGAGTTTACCCTTTGCGAGTCCAGATGAAGCTATTGCACGGTTAGAAAACAATGCTGCACCTGAGTATTTAGCAGTGCGGGGAATTGCGATCGCCTATCGAGATTTGAAACAATACTCTCAAGCTTTACGTTACGCTAACCGTGCCTTAAAAGTTGCACCAGGCAACCCAGAGTTGTATTATTTAAAAGCGCAAATACTCAAAGAACAGGGTAAACAAGCTAAAAGTCAGCAATTAATCCAAGATGCGATCGCTAACTTTGACAAAGCCTTAACCAAAAAATCTCAACTCCCCAAAGAGTTGGTTAAACAAATTGAACGCGAACGCAAGAGTGCTGTTAATAGTTTAAACCTATCAAGTAGATGAAGGCAAGCAGGGGGATGAGGGAGATGAGGAAGATGAGGGGGATGAGGGGGTGCAGGAGAGAAAAGCTAATAACTAATGACTAATAACTAATGACTAATGACTAATGACTAATATGCACATTCAATTTCGTGAATTTAATCCGTTTGATGTTTGGATTTGGGTGAAGTTTAGTACAATCCCTTCGGAACATGAAAGAAAATATGTAGAAGAGGTGTTTAATTCTTGGTTTTACTTAGGTAAATTAGGTGGATTTAACGCCGAAAATCTGCAAGTTCAGGAAACTGGACTCGATTTAAGTTATATGGATTATGACGCTCAAGGCTATGATAAAAGCTTACTGGCACTCATGCACAACATGGGTGAATTTGAGTATGATGGACAATGGGCGCGTTGTTGGTTTGACTTAGGAACAAGTGATGCGATCGCTTTAGATATTTTAATCAATGCTCTCACCCAACTCAGTCAAGAATACGTCACCATTGAACAATTGTATATTGGCGGCGAAAATGAAGATTGGCCAGTCGTAGATAGTGACACCCGCGCTTACTCCATTTACGATAATTAATCACATAAATGAGTAAAGAAAGTATGATCAGGGTGATAGCATTGGGACTAATTCAGCATGAACAAAGAATTTTTGTATCTCAAGGTTATGACCCTGTAAAACAATCAACATTTTACCGTGCTTTGGGTGGTGGTGTTGACTTTGGCGAAACTAGCTTACAAGCTTTAAAAAGAGAATTTCAAGAAGAAATTCAAGCCGAGTTAACTAATATTCGCTACTTAGGTTGTATAGAAAATATATTTATATACAATGGTAGACAAGGACATGAAATAATTCAACTTTATCAATGCGATTTCGCTGATGCTAAATTTTATCAGTTAGAAAGTTTAGTATTTTCTGAGTCTGAACATCATCAGCATACAGCACTGTGGATAGATATTGCTCGGTTTAAATCTGGTGAACTCACATTAGTACCAGGAGAATTTTTTAATTATTTGTGATATCTAGTTATATAGTGATTGGTAAAGGCGTGAATTAAACGTAGCATTCCCAATTAATAAAAAGTTCGTAGTAAGGACTTTAGTCCTTATTTTCTTAGCAAGTTTCGTAGTTAAGCACTTCCAGATAAAAAATCTCCAAAATGTAGGGTGCGTCAGTACGATAAACCCTGGCTATACCAAGAAAATCTTCATCCTGACGCACCCTACTAACTAACTTTAGTCCTTATTTTCTTAACACTAAACTACTCATATCTATATTTTTTCGATTTAATCACTTCAATCACATCATCATGACGTTGACCTTCGATAATGTCACTTAAATGAATTTTACCTTCAATATATTGTAAATGAATCCGCCAGCCAGATAACTTATCAATATCAGCACGGTATATTGCTTGTTTAATTCCCTTCACTTTACGCAGTCTTGTCTTGGGAAAATTTCTAGTTCTATGACATTCATTATCTTCTAATTCAGCCAAAGCTTCTAGAAAATCTATTTTGAGATTATCTGGTAAAATCTCCATAGCTTCGTGGATAACACCATGCTCATCTAAGAGGGGTTTAATCCGTGACATTAACTAGAAATTACCTCAATTTCTCGGCATTTAACGCTAAAGTCTTGGTAGAGAGACTCGGCAACTGAACTATATGCTTTGCAAGCATCTTCAGTGTTGACAACCCTGAATAATGTTATTACTGTTGTATCAAAAATTGGGTCATCGTCAATAGTTACTATTAATCTGATATCTTTATTGATAATTAAGGCATAAAGAGAAGAATCAAAATCATCACTCAGCTTAATTTCTTTCAGTTTAAAAGCTTGATTTTCTAAAATATTGCGGTTTTTTGATAGTAACTCAACATAACGGTTGAGTTTTTTAATAATTTTAAATTTATCTTTATTGCTAAATTTATCTAAATCTTGTTCAAATTCCTTCGTAGATTCAATAAGTATTTCCATTTAGATGCTTCCATCAGCGAAATCTAAAATCCACTTACAATTTAACTCATAAATATAAATAATAGAAGTATTTTAAGTTGAGTTATTCCCAGTTAATTTTTAACAGTGATCGCCTTGATAAATCAGTTAAAATATCGTTGTATTTAGTATAGGTTAGCCTTTACAGTTTTTAGTGCAATTACAGGCGGTACGCTGGTTTGGCTGGTGAGACAGCCTCCTGTAGAACGTTAAATTTATCAATGGGTATCATGTATTGCCTATGAGATAAATCAGGTGCGTTACTGCGTTAACACACCCTACGCAAGAATACTAAAATTATCACAAGCAATGTCTGGAGACAATCAGGACAGCTTCTAAGCATTTGGTATGTTTAACTAATTCGCCCCTGCAACCAAGCCTGTAAATCAGCTACACTGCTAAAATCTAGCAACGCTTCCCCCAACTCTTCCAGCATGGGTAATTGCAAACCCGCAACCACAGAAAGCACATCTTGGGGGATTTCTCCCAATCGCTTCGTTAGCTGTCGGATAATAATATTAGCCGTCGCTTCTCGTCCTTCCTCTCGTCCTTCTTCCTTAATTTCTCGATAAACCCTTGTTTGTTTCAGTGTGATGTCTAACATTGACTCCACCTCCGCGCGACTTAGTTGCTCAAAACGGTGAAAATATGCCTCAACATGATGCGTAGGCTACGCCTACGCATAAAATTACTTACCGCCGTAGAAAAAGGCAATTTCTTTTTCCTTCAGGGGTGCGAAACCTGCGTCTGCTAGTAATTGCTCTAGTTCTGCTTGGGGTATATGTTTGGCACCGATGCGGACAATACGGGAACGCATAGTATTAGATACACCACTACGTTGTCTGTTTGCTTCTAATGCCATGACTTTGTTGTATAGGTCTAGCTTGGCAGTAGGAATTGGCGTACCATCAAAATCGATGCCTTTAGCGATCGCTTCATCAATAGCATCAGCACCCTTAGTAGTGGAATTTACTTCTTGAGTTTCAGCAGACATGGTAATTTTCTCTAAAAGTTATAGGTATATATTACCAGTGATGCTGCTTTTGGGGACTGGGAACAGGGAAACCAGGGGAGCGGAGGGAGCAGGGGAGAAAAACTAATGACTAATGACTAATGACTAATGACGATTTTCTCGTATTACCAAACCACCAGCAACAGCACCTAAAATTGTCCCTGTCCAAATCCCTCTTGTACTACCTTGCCATGTTGCGCCGGGTGTCATCCAAGCTTGACACATTTGTTGTAAACCCCAAGGCTGATTTTGACACTTTTGGCTATGCGCCATTAAGGTGATTTGTCCGCCGATATAACCGCCGAAAAACCCTGATGTGAGTGCTAAAAAAGTACAAATTAAAACAGGATGTTTAGTCATTAGTCATTAGTCATTAGTTATTAGTCAACAGTCAACTGTCAACAGTCAACTGTCAACTGTCAACCGTCAACCATCAACCTGTATTTCTCATCCCCGCAGCAATGCCGTTAATCGTTAACAGCGCACCTCGCAGTAACTCACCCTTGCTGTAACGAGAATGAATTACGCCGGAGGTGGCAATATTGCGGCACTGACGCAGACGTTTGAGGAGGGAAACTTGGATAAAACCAAGGGGGAGAATTGTCCCGTTGCGTAACTGTACAGAACGTTGTAACACAGGATCGCCATCTAATAAGCGATTATGAGCGGTAATTTTGAGGACTAAATCCTTTGTGAGATAGTATTCGCTGGCGATTTTCTCAAATACCTTTTCAAAGCGGGGTTTGTCTTCTGGGTTCGATAATTCCTGCACGTAATGACGCGCCATTTGCATATCTACTTTTGCCAGTGTCATTTCCACTTTGGAAATTACCATCTTAAAGAATGGCCATTTCAGGTAAAAGTAGCGCAGTAATTTCAGGTGTTCTTCTGGTTCTTCATTCAAAAATTCATGTAACGCAGTACCGACACCGTACCACGAAGGCAGCAAAAAGCGGGTTTGTGTCCAGCTAAATACCCAAGGGATGGCGCGGAGACTGCTTAAATCTTTTTTGCCAGAGGGACGACGGGCGGGACGAGAACTAATTTGTAGCTGGCTAATTTCTTCAATGGGGGTGACTTGGTGGAAGAAGTCAATAAAATCGGGCTGTTCGTAAATTAAAGCCCGATAATGCTGGCGCGATCGCGCGGCGAATTCTTCCATAATCTCATTCCAAGGTTCGATGTCATCAAACCCTGTCCGTAGTAAGCTAGCCTGAATTACTGCCGTGGTGATGGTTTCCAGGTTGTATAAAGCCAAGTCCAGCAAGGAGTATTTAGAAGCTAAGACTTCTCCTTGTTCAGTAATCTTGATGCGTCCGTTGATACTATGCCCTGGTTGTGCCAAAATTGCCTCGTGGGCAGGGCCGCCACCCCGTCCTACAGAACCGCCCCTACCGTGGAAAATTCGCAGGTTTACGCCGTATTCTTCGGCAATTTTCTGTAAGGATTTTTGGGCTTTGTGAATTTCCCAGTTACTACTTAAAAAGCCAGAGTCTTTGTTACTGTCAGAATACCCCAGCATCACTTCTTGTAAGTCGGGGGTGAGGGGAAAAGTTTCTGCTGGCAGGGGAAGATGGGGAGAGGGGGGAAGATTTTCTTGAGTACCGTTAAGTACGGCGTAACCACCAGCTAACAAGGCGCGATACAAAGGTAGTTCAAACAGTTCTCGCATGATGCTGCGGGAACGTTGCAAGTCTTCCACGGTTTCAAATAATGGTACAACTTGAATTGTACCGACTGCGATCGCCGGGTCAAATAATCTGGCTTCTTTCGCTAACAGCAAAACTTCCAGCACATCGCTTACCTGACGGCACATACTGATGATGTAGGTTTTGCAGATGTTCACCCCAAATTCTTGCTGTAGCGATCGCACTACCCGGAAGGTTTTAATCACATCATTAGTCTTGTCAGAAAATGGCAATTCTGCTGAGATTAATGGGCGACGGGTTTGCAGTTCCTGAGTTAACCACTCAACGCGCTGTGCTTCTGAGAGTTCGTTGTAAGATTGGGGTAAGATTTGCAAGTATTCCAGAATCTCATTCACAGCATCCGAATGTCTAGATGATTCTTGGCGGATGTCTAACTGGGTGAGGTGAAAGTCAAAAATCTCGACTTGACAGATGAGATTATCGAGTTCGCGGCAACTTAAACCAGTTTCCTGCAAGTTACGCTGAATTAACCGCAGTTCTGCCAAAAAATCCGCCCCGGAACGGTACATGGGGCTATCTTCGTTGGTGGGAGTTTCGCCCTTATATAAAGCTAAATTACGCTCATGGGTATTTTCGAGCCGCTTGAGAACATAAGATAACTTCAGGCGATAAGGTTCTTGACGATATCTTAAAGCCAGCGCGTCGTAAACTTCACTTAACTGCGATTGATCTAACTCTAGGGACTCCAGCAAATCTGGTAAAACGTCGCTCCAGTGCATAGAGATACTCAGTAACTCTATCAACTGTTTGACTGACTTGATATATCTCTCTAGCACCATTTTGCGCTGATAGCAAGCTGTCTGCCAAGTTACTTCCGGGGTGACAGATGGATTTCCATCCCTATCTGAACCTACCCAAGAACCAAAGGCACAGAAATTTTTACTGGGTGGTTCTAGCCAAGGAAATGTTTTATCCAAAGCGAACTTGAAGCGTTTATACAATTGGGGAATGCCATCAAATAACACTTCTTGGAAGTAGTGCAAAGCATAATCTACTTCATCTAAAACCGTCGGTTTGAATTGGTGCAGTTCATCAGTACGCCACCACAGGCGAATTTCTTCTAGTAATTTTTCCCGTAGTTCTGTTGCTTCCCAAGGATAGCCACCACCATTCTGAGTGTGATTTTCTACAGCATCTAGTTTTTGTAGTAGTTTCACTACTTGGCGTTGTTTATCGCGGATGGTGTGGCGGACAATTTCTGTGGGGTGGGCTGTAAATACCAAGCGCACATCCAACTGGGAAATCAAACGTTGAATTTGTTGGGGGGGGACATTCAACCTATGTAATAGGGGAAATAAAGCGGCGAATGTGCCTCTTTGTTTATTTTGCTCCCTAGAAGCACCGTTTTTGGTCAGCCAATCCATTCCTCCTGCACCATTGCTAGTGCAATCATCTTCATTTTGGTTAGAGGAATAGGTGATATTGTGAGTATTTTCCCGATGGGGTGGTTCTGGTTCCACTTCAGAATAGCGGGTTAATTGCTGCCGTTGTTCGTATTCTTGCTCTATGATGTTGATCAACTGAAAATACAACGCAAAACCCCGTGCTGCCCGGATGGCTTCGTTAATATTTAACTGTTCAATCAACTTCACAGCAGAAGTGGCTTGGTCTGTTGTGGCTTGTCCTTCTGGGGAACACAAGTCACGCAACTGCCGCAATAACTCTACCATATTCTGCCCGCATTCTTGCCGGAGTACGGACTCCCACAATTCTTCGACGATTTGCAGACGACGACGCAAAAATAATTCTGAGGCGGGGTATAAATTGGCAGATTCAGATAAAGAGTATAAAACAGAACTCATATTGTTTCTCTAGTAAAGCCGATTGCTGTCCAACGGTTGTCAGGCTAGTGCCGCTACGCGGAAGTCAAAAATTACAGTCAAAACTCAAAAGGCTGATGCAGTCTGCTTGGCGTTGATTTTGCTGGGTTTTTAGTTGACATCGCGGGGAGCATTTTTTTGCAAGTATAATTTTTATCTGTGTGACTTTATTTCATTGTCCTCTGGAAAGGGAAGAATTGGCAGGCGATCGCCGCGAAATATTTCCTCACTGGCTTGTCCTAAAGATTCTAGGGCTTTTATTGTCACTTTTCCGGTGGTCAGCAGCAGTAGTATAGACGCTGAACCGATTTGTACAAGGAAAGATTGGGGAATGCTGAAGACAACCAAATTCAATCCTGATTCATGTTGGGACTGTTGGGTAATAGGAGGCATTGTTTTGTTGTTAGTAAATGGTCAAAGAGTAGAATGAAACGCAAAACTCAAAATCTGTATGACTTGCAACCGTATACAACTATTCTGTCTCAGTTAGCAAGCCCAAAAGGTAACAAAAGTGTTAACAAAAAATAGCAAAATGTGATAGACCTATGGTTCTAGTTTACAAGTGCAGGTACTACCCCCCAACAATCAGTCAAAAGTCACAAATGTTCAACCCCCTGGCTATAGATAAAAAAACAAGTCATTAGTCATGAGTCATGAGTTTTTCGCTTCCACTCCCCTACTCCCTACTCACTGTGTTGCTTCAGAGTTAACTGCCCATGAAAAAATTACGATCAGATAGCCAGCAATCCTTATTGCAATGGGTAAGCCAAGCAACAGGGATTAACTCTGTTGGGGTAAAAGTCCGATTACGGGGAAATGACCTTCATATTTTGTGTGAAGGTGAGAAGTGTCCTCAACGCTGGCGTACTTTATCCGATTTGCTTCATGCACTCCAGCAAACAGATTTAGATGCTTTAACCAAAAGTGAACAACCCTCAATATACCAAGTATTCGTCTACGGGCGAAAGAAAGGGGAATATCGTCCCCAATGGTGCCACAGAGTCTACTTAAATCAACTAGATCGCCATTTAGAACAGGTAGAACTAGCTTTATTAGCGGATGCTGCTAAAGCCCCTGGTGGCGCGCTGATTCTTTCTAATGAAAGTTTGGCACGGCGAGGTGATCCCAATGCGATCGCCCGTTATCTCAGTGAAACCCTGAGTGCGATGGGTGTGGGGGTACGGGTAAAAGTTAAGCAGGATGAGTCTAGTGAGGACAATACATCTGATCGGCTGTGGATACTTTGTCAGTCAAATTACAGTCCCGATCCTTCCTTGATAGCCGAACCAGTAGCCCAGCAATTGCGACAATTAAAGTTAGCTGGCTATCAGGATGCGGTGATTGTTTCCCAAATTACTGGCGAGACAAATCATAATTGGCGGTTACGAATTGATTTGACACCGCCAGAGGTGATGCTGAAGGAATGGGCGCGGTGGGGTGATGTGCAAGCGATCGCCCGGCTGTTAACCGCAGTCTTATCCGATTTACAAATTACTGTCCAAGTTTCTCTCCAAGAATCTACTTTACATATTTTTTGCCTACCGCTTGCTAACTCTTTAGAAGATGCCTCGGCACCAGATAAAGCCTTATGTATCAAAAAGATATCACAGCAACTCGAAGCGATCGCCCCGCAAGCTATTCTCGCCGCTACGATTTACGGACAAAAAACTCCAGATGACAAACAACCACAATGGATTGATTGGTTGACTTTACCTGCCAACGAATATCCGGCTTTGGCTACCCCAGCCTTGGAATTAGCAGCAGAAGGTGATGAACCTGCTATTATTTTCTTACTCGAACGCCTACTTAATCCTAATTTAGATCGGCGACTCAAAACAGGCGGTCTACGGGTGCTGCTGCGGCGCAAAGATGATTTATACCACATCATGTGTGATGCACCCATTTGTCCCAGTCGCAAGCAAGTAGCCCCGAAAGTTACCCAGTTTATTCGCCAACTTAATATCGCTGGTATTGCTGGGGTGCGGGTTTACGGTAGACGCGCCGGTAATAAAGAACCTTTTTGGCATCATGGTGTAGATTTAGCCCAGCGTCAACGCTTAGTTCCCGAAGCTACCCCAGAATTTGCGGCTACTTCTGAATATGTCAGCGACTTAATTACCCAAGACAACGACGAAGCAATTTTCCGCCCTGATTTAACTACAGAAGAAGTTCACAGTTTTGTCAGCAAAGTTGCTCAAGATTGGCTAGAAACTGCCACAACTACTTGGAAAAAATGGCTGTTGAATACTCAGTTATTTATCGAAACTAATCAATCAGTCAACCAAATTCCTGATTCTCAAGGTCTAAAAGTTGCTTTGGTTTGGGGTACTTTAGGCTTGTTGCTGACTCTGCAAACTGATTGGATTTTGGGTTACATTGTGACTCGCACCCTACCAACTACAGCATCGGTTAACAATGTCTCACCCTCCTCATCCTCTCCAGCTAAGTCATCTTTGAGGGAAAGCAATCACCAAAACCAGAGAACAGCATTTTTTACCAGTAGTTCTCAGCCGCAAAATGCCGCCTTTAATGCTTCTGGTTTTACTCAAGAAGACGACAACCAACCGCCAACTTTAAACGCCGCACCTTTAAGAAAAAAAGCTAATGCTACGGCAATTTTGTTAGCGGCGCGGTCTTCTCTGCCCAGTTTTAATGTTAGACAATTAGATGAGCAATTAGCTTTATACAGACAGCGCATAGCTAGAAATGGCAAACCAGCCGATGTGTTAATTATTGGTTCTTCCCGTGCCTTGCGGGGAGTTGATCCAATGGCTTTATCTAAAGCTTTAAAACGTCAAGGTTATGCCAATCTGGATGTATTTAATTTTGGCATTAACGGCGCAACTGCCCAAGTTGTAGACTTTGTAATTCGCCAAGTTTTGCAACCATCCGAGTTACCAAAATTAATTTTGTGGGCTGATGGTTCCCGTGCTTTTAATAGTGGTCGTGAAGATTTAACATTTCAGGCGATCGCTGCATCTCAGGGTTATGAATATGTCTTGCAGCAAGCTCAAACCTCTAGCAATAGCGAAACTCCAGGAAATTCGACCACCGGACAAAATACCACACCACAGCCAAATATCAACCCCTATCAAGCTTTTAATCAAGCTTTCAATCAAATTCTGGGTACAGTTTCCACTACTTACCAAAACCGCAACCAAGTCAAAGCTTTACTCCAAAAACAACTAGAGTCTTTGCCTGTATTAATTGCATCTCAAAACGACCAATCACAAACAACTAAAATCGAAAATTCCGCAGACGAAAATCTTTTATTACACGCAGTAGATTTTGATGGTTTCCTGCCCTTATCTGTGCGGTTTAATCCCGCGAGATATTATCAAAAATATGCGCGAGTTATTGGTAAATACGATAACGATTATAAGGATTTTAACCTAGGAGGTGAGCAAGATGCAGCCCTACAAAATGTTTTGCAGTTTACCAAGTCGCAAAACATTCAATTAGTCTTTATTAATCTACCTCTCACCGCCGAATACTTAGATTCATTTCGTCGCCAACATGAACAAGAATTTCAAAACTATATGTTACAAATAGCCAAGAGTCCCAATTTTATTTATCGAGATATCAGTCAACTTTGGCCAAAAACCAATGAATATTTTTCTGATCCTAGTCACCTTAACCGTTTTGGTGCTTACGAAGTCTCGCAAAAACTAGCCACTGATCCGATGATTCCCTGGCCTGTAAAGTAAGCTAACTGAATAAGCACAGGAGAAAAACTAATAACTAATAACTAATGACTGATAACTAATAACTAAAACATGAACTTTATATCTATCACTTACTGTTTTTTCCTACTCAGTGCTTTGGGTATTTATTGGTATGTCGTCCGTCAGCAAATGCGGCTATGGACTTTACTAATTGCTAGTCTGATATTCTACGCAACTCTCAGTCTTCAATACATACCACTGTTATTAACTCTGACGTTTATTAACTTTCAGCTAGGGCGAGAAATCGGGAAAAATACTTCCCCAGGAAAACATAATACAGATTGGCAAATATCTAATGAAGAATGGCAATTTGCCACTATAGATTGGAACCGCAGACGCTGGAAATTGTTATGGATGGGTATAAGTATAAATGTAATAATTCTCTTGGGTTTTAAGTATATAAATGGTGTAATTCAGTTAATTTTTGATATCCCAGTCAACTCACCAGATGGAGCATTAAAAATTGTTGCTCCTTTGGGCATTTCTTTTTTCACCTTTGAGTGTATTGCCTATTTAGTCGATGTCTATCGTGGTGCGCCAGCTACTAATAAATTTCTGCAATTTGCCACATACAAATTATTTTTTGCAAAATTAATTTCTGGCCCGATTACTCGCTATCACAATCTAGGTAATCAATTCAACTCTCTGGAATTTCCTACTATTGATAAACTTGCAGAAGCTTTGTGGTTAATTTCTAGGGGGGCGGTAAAAAAAGGGATTTTGGCAGATAACCTCGGCATTTTTGTCGATTTATGTTTTGGTAATCTGCAACGCGCTGGTAGCACTGACTTATGGCTGGCTACTTTTGCCTATGGCTTGCAGTTGTATTTAGATTTTAGCGGTTATGTAGATATTGCCCGTGGTAGTGCTTTACTGTTTGGGTTAGTGCTACCAGAAAATTTTGATTTTCCCTACTTCAGCACTAGCATCGCTGAATTTTGGCGACGTTGGCATATAACTTTAGGCGACTGGTTGCGTAATTATGTCTACTTTCCTTTAGGTGGTTCTCGTCAAGGGTTAACTCGCACCTGCTGGAATTTATTTATTGTTATGCTGATTGCCGGGATTTGGCACGGTTCTGTTTGGGGTTTTATTGTTTGGGGTGTTTATCACGGTTTAGCTTTAGTGGTGCATCGCTTGACTGATGCCATGAGCGATCGCTATGAAAAATTAGCACAATTCTGGCAAAATCCTCTAGGTATCGTTATCGCTTGGCTGTTAACCCAATTGATGGTTTTTACCTCCTGGATTTGGTTTCGTCTCCCAAATTTGCAAGCATCTTCTTGGGTATTTCAGCACCTTTGGAACCATACTGCTGATGCCCAATTTAATCAAAAAGTCTATATAGAAGCCCTGAATACTAGCCCCCATCAAATTACCTGGATGATGCTAATTTTAGCTATGGTAATGTGTATAAATTATCTCTTCCAGGGTAGGCTCAAGCTAGAATTCAACTGGCCTCTCAAACTGGTATTTGTTCCTTTATGCTTCTACGCTGTTTGGTTATTCGCTCCCGAAGGAAGTCTTCCTTATATATACTTTGATTTTTAATATGATAAAGTATATGATTTCACAGATTTAACAACTAGAATATTGTTAACTTTCATGATTATGGGCAGTAAATTTAATTGTGTAATCATTAAGAAATGCTAAGTTCGCTCATTAAATCTACGCAAGTGGATGTATAGTCAATGAAACAGGCGTGAGTCGCAATCACGCCTAATAAATCAGTAAACACTCCAAGCAATTATAACAAAATGACCACAACCTTACAACAGCGTCAAAACGCTAACGTATGGGAGCGGTTTTGTGAGTGGATCACCAGCACTGACAACCGGATTTATGTCGGTTGGTTTGGTGTATTAATGATCCCCACACTCTTAGCCGCAACCGTCTGCTTCGTGATCGCCTTCATCGCTGCACCTCCAGTAGACATCGATGGTATCCGCGAACCCGTTGCAGGTTCTCTAATCTACGGCAACAACATCATCTCTGGTGCTGTTGTTCCTTCTTCTAACGCTATCGGTTTACACTTCTACCCCATCTGGGAAGCTGCTTCCTTGGATGAATGGTTGTACAACGGTGGCCCTTACCAGTTGGTAGTATTCCACTTCCTCATCGGATGTGCTTGCTACTTAGGCCGTCAGTGGGAATTGTCCTACCGCTTGGGTATGCGTCCCTGGATCTGCGTAGCTTACTCTGCACCTTTGGCATCTGCTACCGCAGTATTCTTGATCTACCCCATCGGTCAAGGTTCTTTCTCTGATGGTATGCCTTTGGGTATCTCTGGTACCTTCAACTTCATGATCGTGTTCCAAGCAGAACACAACATACTGATGCACCCCTTCCACATGTTAGGTGTGGCTGGTGTATTCGGTGG
>NZ_CAWMSA010000068.1:99713-108749 GCF_963870205.1 Anabaena sp. CA = ATCC 33047
TTTGGTAACTTCTTCCTTGGTGCGTGAAACCACCGAAACCGAATCCCAAAACTACGGTTACAAATTCGGTCAAGAAGAAGAAACCTACAACATCGTTGCTGCACACGGTTACTTTGGTCGCTTGATTTTCCAATATGCGTCCTTCAACAACAGCCGTTCCTTGCACTTCTTCCTAGCTGCTTGGCCTGTAGTTGGTATCTGGTTCACCGCATTGGGTATCAGCACAATGGCGTTCAACTTGAACGGTTTCAACTTCAACCAGTCCATCATCGACTCTCAAGGTCGTGTCATCAATACCTGGGCTGACATCATCAACCGCGCTAACTTGGGTATGGAAGTAATGCACGAGCGTAACGCTCACAACTTCCCCTTAGACTTAGCTGCTGGTGAAGTTGCTCCCGTTGCGTTGACTGCTCCTGCTATCAACGGCTAATACTTAGCTTTTCGCTAAATAAGAAACGCCTCCCAAGTGGGGGGCGTTTTTTATTGCGCTTTCCTTGTCAGTCATCAGTGGTGAGTTGTTTATGGCATCATAGTTAAGGTAAAAGCATTCTGGAGATACGACCACGGTTTACGCACGCCCTCTAGCACGATTAATTGAACAGTTGCAACGCCTTCCAGGTGTGGGGCCAAAATCTGCCCAAAGACTGGCTTTGCATATTTTGAAACGCCCAGAATCGGAAGTTGAAGCTTTGGCGCAAGCTTTGATTGAGGCGAAAAAACAGGTAGGCTTGTGTTCTGTGTGTTTTCATTTGTCAGCTGAACCTGTTTGTGAAATCTGTCGAAATCCTAACCGTGACAATCAGACTATCTGTGTTGTCGCTGATTCCCGTGACGTGATTGCGATTGAGAAAACTCGTGAATATAAAGGGAAGTATCATGTTTTAGGTGGGGTGATTTCTCCTATAGATGGTATTGGGCCAGAACAGTTGACTATCCACGCTTTGGTAAGGCGGGTGAGTCAGCAAAAACCCCAGGAGGTTATTATGGCGATTAGTCCGAGTGTGGAAGGGGAGACTACGACGCTTTATTTAGGTCAGTTACTTAAACCATTTACTAAGGTGACGCGGATTGCTTTTGGTTTGCCTGTGGGTGGTGATTTAGAATATGCTGATGAGGTGACTTTGGCTAGGGCTTTGGAAGGTCGGCGCGAGTTAGATTAGAGGATTTGATTTTTAAACGCGGAGGGGAGGCAGCGCGTTCGGTCGCCAGACTTGTAGCGACTGCCGTCGCGCGGAGGAAACGCGGAGGAACGCGGAGTTTTTATTGGGAGTGGTTGAAGAAATATAGTTGAACGCAGATGTACGCGGATGTACGCGGATGTGTTTGTATTTTATCCGGTTGTAATGGGTGATAATTGCTTTGTTTCTCCGTACAGCTATTTATAGTGCGAAACTTTTAGACATCTGAGTTAGTCTCTGGCTAGTGTTAGCTTGCTAGGTAGTGTTGAGGAGGAACGGATGAATAAAGCAATTATCGTCAAATTAATGATCACGTCACTAGGATTTTTAGGTTTGTTTGCTCCTAGTCAGGTTGCGGCGCAAGTTATCCCCCAACCTTGGGTTTCTGTGGGGGGTAAGGATGGTGAGACAACTTATGCTGTGGGTGCAAGAGCTTTAAATTTGGGTGTAGAGTTAGGTGTGGGGCCAGATGGTGCTACAGGGGTAGATGTGTTGAAATTTCTGCGTTTACCTGTGGTTTCTCCTTATGTGGGTGTGGGATACTATTCTGAAGATAAGGGTGTGGCGGTTTCTGGTGGTGTACAGGTGGGTGCGAGCGATCGCTTCTTCGTCGGTGCTGGTTATAATTCTGTCCGGGGAGTCAATGGACAGTTAGGCATTCGCTTCTAATTTATCATCACAATTCTGTGTTTTTGTGGTAAATAATTACTTTTTCAACACAAAGACACAAAGAATTTCACTAAAAATTAGCTTTTCATCAATTAAAGAGAAGGATAAACGGTAAATGCTCTATCTTTCTCTTTTTTTGCATTTATGACTGCAATTTTTTGGTAAATGAAATATTTTTGCAAAAAGACTCCGGCAAGTAGTAGGATAGGCCATAACTAGAGATAACTTAAGATGGATGACAAAACTATTGACAGTGGAATGGATAGTATCAGTTATGTCTATCGGCTAACTAATACTGAAGTGAAGAAAAAACTATTAAAGTTATTGATTTAACAGGAATACCCTTATGGAGCAAGGATTAAGACTACTCATTCAATTAGTGATAGAGTTTGCACCAGTGGTTGTCAACCTCATCCAAAACCGAACAGAAGAAAGTCTAGATACAACTAAATACCCAATCCCCCAAGCAATTCAAGCAGTTGTGGAAATTGCCAATATTGTCACACCTAAAAAAACTCTAGATACAGGATTTGAGCAAGAAAAACTTCTGCAACAGCAATTAGCAGTTTATCAGCGTGAAACACAATTACAATTAGCAAAACAAGAGAGAGATACAACTCTCAAATTACCAGAAGTTAATAAAATCCTAGATAGCTGGCCTTTAAGACTCTATCCTTCACAAATTTTAGAATCTCATGTTGGTGATGGTCGCACACCATTAAAAGTTTTCCTGGCACCTCCACAAGTGAAATTTGATGAATTTGACCACAATCAGGATGAAACTTTTGGTATTGAGTTAATGTTAGCAGAAGGATTACGGGAGTTTATCAACAATTACTACTCCCTCCATAATCCTATGCGTCCCATAGAATTTTTAGCTGGTGCTTGGGATAGTAAGCGGTTTCATAGTGAATCTAGCATTAAGGCTCTGTTTGGAATGTTGAAAACTGAGCCTATTTTAATTTTAGAGTCAGAAATTGACGGAGATTATTTAAATTTTCGTATTGCTTATTGGGGTTTAGGTCAAACAAATTATTATTATAAAACTATTTCTCGCATACCCTACAGAGAAATGATTCAGCAAGCTGCTAAAAATCGAGCTTTGGAGTGGAGAAAAATCCGCGATGATTTATTAGCTTTAGGTGAAGATATTACAGAAATTAACACGTTTGGTCAAGATAATGTAGTGAATTTAGCTATTTTAGAAAAAGCGGAAAAATGGCAAGCGCAGGGAATTGATATCAGTAAATTAGGTTTGAAATATCAAGTTAATCAACAAGATTTACAACAACTTTGTCAAGTATTAATTACTTGTCATAGTCTAGTAGCCGCATGGGTAGCAGATATCCATCATCTGGTGCATCATGATGTCACCCCTTTACTTCCAGAGTTACTACCCAGCTTACTAAAAGACGCTTTTGATTTTCAATCAGTCCAGGCGATTGCTACAGGTTATCAGCAAGTTTACCAAGCTTTAGAAAAAGAGCGACTTTACTGGATTCCTGAATTAGCTTTACAATTGGCACAGAGTTTAGCTCATTTACCTAATCCCTCTTGGTCACAAGAACAGGTAAACTACTCGATAAATACCTGGTTGGATTTGCATCAAGTCTCACGCCAAGAATTCGCTACTCCTCTAGAGGCGATGCAATCAGCTATTAGAATTGAAGATGAGGAATATATACTCAAGTTAAAGGAATACTTTCTCACAGTCAACGATAGACAAAGTGTTCTGGAAGTTGAGAAATTATTACTAGCGATCGCACATCTCAAATACAAACGCACCCTAGCAACTCCCGATTTGGGTTACACTATCACAGGACATTCCGGTAAAGTTACATCCGTTGCTATTAGTCCTGAAGGTGAAGTGTTAGTCAGTGGTTCAACAGACCAAAATCTCAATGTCTGGAATATTAAGAATGGTAACTTAATTCAGACTATAGCCGGGAATGTCGGCGAAATTTCATCTGTAGCTATTAGTCCCGATGGCAAGTTTCTAGCGGTGGGGAGTTGTGAACATCCCAGAAGTAATGTTAAAGTCTGGCATTTAAAAACAGGTAAACTACTGCATACACTCCTAGGACATCAAAAACCTGTAAATGTCGTAGTTATCAGTCCAGATGGACAGATTTTAGCCAGTGGTAGCAATAAAATCAAAATCTGGAATTTACATAAAGGCGATCGCATTTGTACCCTGTGGCATTCCTCAGCTGTTCATGCGATCGCCATCAGTCCCGATGGTACAATTCTCGCCAGTGGGAGTTCCGACACCAAAATTAGATTATGGAATCCCCAGACAGGTGATCCTTTACGTACATTTGTCAGTCATGCAGGAGATGTGAAAGCGATCGCCATCAGTCCAGATGGACAGTTACTTTTTAGCGGTAGTGCTGACACCACCATCAAAATTTGGCATTTAATCACAGGTAAACTGCTTTATACATTAACAGGACACACCGACGAAATTACATCCTTAGCCGTTAGTCCTGATGGAAAAACCCTGTTTAGTAGCAGTGCAGATACAGCCATTAAAATTTGGCGAATTTCCACCTGTGAAGCCATACAAACCCTGACAGGACATTCAGAAAAAGTCAACACCATTGCCCTCAGTCCTGATGGTAAGATTCTCGTCAGTGGTAGTTCTGATAAAACTATCAAAATTTGGCAGATAGATAAAATACAATGAGAGAAATTTTTCAGGGGTTAATATTAATTTGGGAAGTAATAGATGCTGAAGAAATGCAGAAACATTTAGAGTATTTATCAGAGAATATTTGAAAATTATTGTTATTAAAATCAAATTCTTTCAAACCTAACCCCCCAGCCCCCCTTCCCTACAAGGGAATGGGGGTTTTAAAGCCTCTCTCCTTGTAGGGGAGAGGTTTGGAGAGGGGTTTTCAGTATCTTTCATGACTTTCCAAACAACCTCTAAGATTCACTCTAACAACCAAGCAAACAATTCCTTAACTGTCAGTTGCATTTCACTGGCAAATGATGGTACAGGAAGTAGCGAGTCTGGCTGATCAAACACTTCGGTTTCTTGCTTGGGACGATAAACAAACACTGTTTTATCTTCTGGGTCAATTAACCAACCCATTTGAGTCTCATACTTTAAACAATACAGAATATTTTTTGTGACTTTTGTTTGACTTTGCTCAGGAGACAAAATTTCAATTGTCCAATCTGGAGACATGGGAAATGTGTTAGCAACTTCCCCATTTTGATCACGGGGAATTCTGCTCCAGACAAAAACTGCAATGTCCGGTAAAATGGAGCGATCGCCAAATGTACAACGTAACTCAGGAAATGCACGCGCAATACGCCGAGGTTTGACTACAAGATTGATGGCTGGTACAAGTTCTCCTTGAATTAAACTATGTTTCCCCTGTGGCATGGGTTTTTGAATAATTTGACCATCAATGTATTCACTAGCAGGTTTTGTTTCCGGTAAGCGCAGAAACTCCTCCAATGTTAGTGTTGTGGATGATGGTACTTGTACCATTTGCGAGTTACTAAAGTTTATTAAGTCATTCGCAGAATTTTTAGACACACTAACTGATAAATCTCCTCAATGACTTCCTCTATTTTAGATTCTTAGAGGCAAGCATTAGACTTCTTGCAAAATTCATTATTTCCGCCTTTTCCTTTGCGTCTACTCTGCGAGTTCCGCCTTTGCGTCTTTGCGCCTTCCCTGCGGTTCCGCTTTAGCGGTATGCGCGAAACAAAAAAATATTTATACAACAAGTCTACTGTCAATCAACCTACAAAAAACCGGGAAACTTTGATGTCTCCCGGTAGATTTGTATGAATATCAAAAATTTTGCAGGAGCAAAACATTGCCCCTATTGATCTTTGACTAAAATTAAACCTTAGCAGCAGCCTTGGTGACAGCGTTTAGTTCACCCTTAGCATACTTAGCAGCAAAATCTTCGAGAGTAACTTGCTTAATCTTGCTAGCGTTACCAGCAGTACCGAATTGTACATAGCGTTCAGCACAAACCTTCTGCATATATTTAATAGAAGGCTTGAGGAAGTGACGGGGGTCAAATTCCTTGGGAGCTTTTGCTAAAGCTTCGCGCACAGCCGCAGTGATAGCCAAACGGTTGTCGGTGTCGATGTTAACTTTACGTACACCGCTCTTAATACCTTTTTGGATTTCTTCTACAGGTACACCGTAGGTTTCAGGAATTGCGCCGCCGTACTCGTTAATCAAAGCGATTAAATCTTCAGGAACGGAAGAAGAACCGTGCATTACCAAGTGGGTGTTAGGTAGACGACGGTGAATTTCTTCAATGCGGCTGATAGCCAAAATTTCGCCGGTGGGTTTGCGGGTAAACTTGTAAGCACCGTGGCTAGTACCGATAGCTACAGCCAAAGCATCTACTTGGGTTGCTTCTACGAAGCTAACAGCTTCATCGGGGTCGGTTAACAGTTGGGAGTGGTCGAGTGCGCCCTCGAAACCGTGACCATCTTCAGCTTCACCTTTACCAGTTTCCAGAGAACCCAAGCAACCGAGTTCACCTTCCACACTTACGCCCAAAGCATGAGCTACATTCACAACTTCGCGGGTAACGCTAACGTTGTACTCGAAGCTGGCAGGAGTTTTAGCATCAGCTTCCAAAGAACCATCCATCATTACGCTAGTGAAGTTGTTCTTGATAGCTGAGTAGCAGGTAGAAGGAGCATTACCATGATCTTGGTGCATGACAATGGGAATGTGAGGATAAGTCTCTACCGCAGCCAAAATCAGGTGGCGCAGGAAGTTTTCACCTGCATAGTTACGTGCGCCACGGGAAGCTTGCAAAATGACGGGGCTATCTGTCTCTTCAGCCGCCTTCATAATTGCCTGAATTTGCTCCAGGTTGTTAACGTTAAAAGCTGGGATGCCGTAACCGTTCTCAGCCGCGTGATCCAACAACAGCCGCATTGGTACCAACGCCATAGATAGTCCTCCTAATAGTGATTTTCAGCTAGTCGGTATGAGACAAGCGTATTCTTTACGCTAATCTTAAGAGTTTTTTCAACTTATAGGAAATTATAACTACTGTGGGGTGCTTATGTTGAAAAAGTTTACGGTGTTACTCATCAAGATGCCCTATACTTGACCCAGACTGCTGTCAGGTATGCTACGTCTGTGTCAGATGTTTTGGTATTCTGGGATGCCAGATAGTCCACTCAATGTGTTGATTTGTTGACAAAAGCCTGATGTTCAGCAGACTGCAAGCCTGTTTGGACAACAGTCAATACAGTCTGCATATTCCCGGCTAATAACTCTGCGACTGCTAACCACAACCCAGGAAAAACCCGACTTCGCATAATTCCATCATCATCAGCTACTAATTCCAAATACTCACCCTGTTCTAAATAAAACCAACTCAGTTTTTGCTCCTGCACTTGCCAGACTATGTATTCTTTAACTCCATTGCGGCGATAAGCTTGTTTTTTGGCGTGCAGGTCAATAGCAACACTACTAGCCGCAATTTCCACAACTAACTCTGGCGCACCTTCAATATAATCATCTTCACTGAGCCGTGTTTGACCACCTGCTTCTGGTGTGATCAGAAGCACTGCATCTGGTTGCGGTTCGTTATCTAAGTCTAGGCGTACAGTCGGTTCAACGCCCAAAGCTACACCAGGTGTAGCAGCTTCGTAAGTACCAAGCCATGTAAGCATCCAACCATGCGGTTGACCGTGACTTCTAAAACGCACAGCAGCAGGCATGATATAGACAATTCCTTCGATCAATTCGGCTTTTCTCACATCGGGCGTAGCTTTATAGCGACGCTCAAATTCATAACGGGTGAGTTTGTCGCCATTTTCTAGACGAGGAATTGTTAAATACTGTGGTGGTGTTTTTACCATGATGGTGGTGTCTGGGTTAAGCCTAAGCCTATCCTACCGAATTGGGGCGGTTTATCTTGTGCTGGAAGTTATGCGATCGCACCCGCAGCAGCACCACCAAACGCCCATCAATTCGCAAACTTGATTTATCCTTTTATATGGGTCGCCCGGGATTCGAACCCGGAACTAATCGGTTAAAAGCCGAGTACTCTACCGTTGAGTTAGCGACCCGTGTTGCGTTTTGCAACTTTCTCATTATAGCAATATCATCTAGGGATTTGTCAAGGGCATTTTAGAAAAAATCTGCCGTAAATCTCACAGATGCCGTGTAATTAGCTCCCGGTGCTAGCACAGTCAGCTTTTCGCCAGTGTTGAGCGCGTTACGGGGTGCGCTCCAAGGTTCGAGACAATAGAATTCTTTCCCTTTCAATGTCCAAAAGACCAACATGGAAAAGATATCATCTGAGTCTAGAATCAGTTTCAGCTTACGGCTATGGTCTGTCACACTAGCTACTTGACTACTAATCTGCCCAAAAGCAAAATCAATTTCATCACGGTTAAAGTCAAAATTGCCATTAAATGGATGAACTTCTTTGCTTTTCTGGTCTTGATACTCCTGGGAAGGAATGGCAAACTCTAGCTGAGTTTTATCCCCAGTCAGGAAGTAAGGATGAAAGCCTGTAGAAAAGGGTAACTCTGTAGATGACAGGTTGTGATACTGCTGCCGAATTATGAGAGTGTTTCCTTGCAGTTCATAAGTGAACAGTAGTTGAAAGTCAAAAGGATAAACTGCCTTTGTTTGCTCGTTGCTGTTGAGAACTAGGGTGAGTGCAGCTTTGTCTTTAGTTGTCTGCTCAACTACCTGCCAAGGTAAATCACGGGCAAAGCCATGTTGCTTGAGGGTGTACTGCTTGCCGTTGAGCGTGTAAGAATTATCAGGTAAGTTACCACAGATGGGAAATAAAATTGGAATCCCACCTCTGACGCTCAGTTCTGGATTCGCAAAGCGTTCAGCGTCGAGATAGAGAATTTCTTTACCGTTGACTTGCCAACGGGTAATAATTCCACCACGTTCTGGCACTACTTCTAAATGAGAGCCTGCGGTTTCATCAGACAGAATATAGGTTTTGTACTGTTGCTGTTGAATGGCAATGCTAAACACAAGATTAGTCCTCATCTGGTGTGGAGAATGGGAGCAGGGGAGCAGAGGGAGCGTAGGGAGATAAGAGAGATAAGGGAGATAAGGGAGATGAGGGAGATGAGGGAGATGAGGGAGATGAGGGAGAAATTCTTTCTCAGTCCCCAGTCCCCAGTCCCCAGTCCCCAGTCCCCAGTCCCCAGTCCC
>NZ_CAWMSA010000068.1:108830-138064 GCF_963870205.1 Anabaena sp. CA = ATCC 33047
TTTACTCGTCTTCGGCAAATATAAAGCGATACAATTCGCTGGGGTCTGGTTCAGGGCTGCTTTCGGCGAATTTTACGGCTTCGTCGATTTCTGCCTGAATTTTGCGCTCAATGGCTTTGAGTTCTGCCTCATCTGCTAGGTTGTTTTCTATCAGGTAAGCACCTAGTTTTTTGATGGGGTCGCGGGAAAACCAAAATTCTTTTTCGGCTTTGCTCCGCAGTTCGTCTGGGTCTGCTAAGGAGTGACCCCGGAAGCGGTAGGTGAGGGCTTCGATTAAGGTCGGCCCTTCTCCAGCACGGGCGCGGGCGACTGCTTCTTGGGCTACGGCTCGGACTGCTAATACATCCATGCCGTCTACTTCTACGCCCACCATGTTAAATACGCTGGCTTTTTTGTAAATCTCTGGGTCAGAGGTGGCGCGATCGTGAGCCATACCAATCGCCCATTTATTATTTTCTACGACAAAAATAATCGGCAATTTCCAGAGGGCTGCCATATTCAAGGTTTCAAAAAATTGCCCGTTGTTGGCAGCACCATCACCAAAGAAGCAAGCTGTTACTTGGTCGGCGTTGGCATCTCCCAAAACTTCCCGGCGATATTTACTTTGAAACGCTGCACCAGCTGCCACGGGAATTCCTTCGGCGACGAAAGCATAGCCACCCAGCAAGCGATGTTCAGCAGAAAACATGTGCATGGAACCACCCCGGCCTTTACTGCAACCGGTGGCTTTGCCAAATAATTCTGCCATCACTTCTCTAGCTGGTACTCCCGCACTCAGCGCATGAACGTGGTCGCGGTAGGTGCTGCTGACAAAATCTTCACCGGGGCGCATGGCTTTAATTACACCGGTGGAAACTGCTTCTTGTCCGTTATACAGGTGGACAAAACCAAACATTTTGCCTCTGTAATACATTTCGGCACACTTGTCTTCAAAGAAGCGGCCTAAAATCATGTCTTCATATAACACTAACCCTTCTTCTTTTGTAATCTGGGCTGTGGCTGGATCAAATTTCGGCAATGTACGTTCTTGAACCATTATTTTTTAGTATTCCTGTCCTCAAATCGAAATTTACCATTTTAAATAGGTTGTTCTCTGAGCAATTTTGCTGTTTCTCAGTGGAGTTTTGCTAGCTCCAACAACTACTCTTTATGCACCAAACCGAATTTTAGGGAAGTTTAAGAAGAAATGAATGAATTTACCGCTTTTACCGAATTTATATATGATTAGCTCACCCTCATAGCTAAAATCTTTTTCTGATGCTTCTTACTTCCTATTTCAGTGCTGATGCTATCACTTAGGATAGCTTGGTTTCTGCATAGCCATGAACAATTTAGAGAAAATTGTGGCGAAAAGTATTTATTAGAATTATATAATTATATAGTTGCAACAAGATTTTTATTATGATAATATATTGATTTTTATTCGGGCAGCCCTTATCCTAAGAAACAGTGTATCTTTAATACCGTATTCAGAAATTTATCTGAAAGGAAGTTAAGTTTAACTTGTAGTGAGCATAAAACTTGTACTACTAAACTAAAGTAGTTAAGTTGGACAGGCTCGAAAACTGATACCATCTATCGCCAGGAAAAATACTAAGAATTAAAACAAATTATCAAAACTTTCTAGGCGAAACTCAAAAGTTGGGACTAAAATGTGACACACATTTTGGGAAGCAACAAGACTAATTGTTGTAATAGACACTTATAGTGTAAGTCCGGCACGGTATTATTCACTGTAAGATTATGGCACGGTTTTACACGCCTGGATGCTCTAGGTGAATTATGTTGATTACGGTGCAGGGGAAGTAGGCTGTGCGAATTCCGCTTGATTACTACCGAATTTTAGGACTACCGTTAGCGGCAAGTTATGAGCAATTGCGGCAAGCATATAGCGATCGCATTGTACAACTGCCGCGACGGGAATATTCTGATGCAGCAATTGCTTCCCGGAAACAACTTATAGAAGAAGCTTACGTGGTTTTATCAGATCCAAAAGAACGTAGGAGTTACGACCAGCTGTATCTTGCTCACGCCTATGATCCGGACAGTACCGCTACTACTCAAGTAGCAGTGGAAAATCGCCCAGATGGCAACAATGGCAGTCATGGTCATTTTGAGGCGCAAAATCTCAGTATCGATATTGCCTCTGAGAAGTTAGTTGGTGCTTTATTAATCCTGCAAGAGCTAGGAGAATACGAACTGGTACTAAAACTTGGTCGTAACTACCTGGGTAATCAAAATGGAGTAGCAACAACCAAAATAGCTAATCCTTTCGTCTCGGAAGGGTATCTCGACAATACTGAACGTTCAGACATTCTGCTGACTGTTGCTCTGGCTTGTTTAGAATTAGGGCGTGAGCAATGGCAACAAGGTCATTATGAAAATGCTGCTATGTCTTTGGCAGCCGGGCTGGATATGCTCTCTCGTGAAGGTATGTTTACCAGCGTACAGGCGGAAATTCAGGCTGATCTCTATAAGTTACGCCCTTATCGGATTTTAGAATTACTGGCACTACCTCAAGAACAAACTGGCGATCGCCATCAAGGTTTGGAACTACTACAAAGTATCCTTGATGATCGTGGTGGTATTGATGGCAATGGCAATGATCAATCCGGTTTAAACATTGATGATTTTCTCCGATTTATCCAGCAACTACGCAAATACTTAACGGTTGCTGAACAACATAAGCTATTTGAAGGGGAAAGTAAGCGTCCTTCGGCTGTTGCTACCTACTTGGCTGTCTACGCCTCCATTGCACGGGGATTTACCCACCGTCAACCCGCTTTGATTCGTCACGCCAAGCAAATGTTGACGCGTTTGGCCAAGCGGCAAGATGTACATTTAGAACAGTCCCTATGTGCGCTGTTACTGGGTCAAACTGAAGAAGCCACCCGTGTTTTAGAACTCAGCCAGGAATACGAGACTTTAGCTTTGATTCGGGAAAAATCTCAAGATTCACCGGATTTGTTGCCGGGTTTGTGCGTTTATACCGAACAATGGTTACAAACTGAAGTCTTCCCCCATTTTCGCGACTTAGCTGGGCAGAAAGCATCCCTAAAAGATTATTTTGCTAACCCGCAAGTACAAGCTTACCTAGAAGCTTTACCTAATGATGCAGAAACAACCCAGGAATGGAAGGTGATTAATCGCCAGTCCTTTCCGCAACCGTTGCATCAAAATCATCCCAGTGGGAGAAATCGGCAGGTTTATCATAACCGCACGGATGACCAAGAATTACCAACAACTCCCAACTACAACAGCGTAGAATCTCCCCATTTTCCGCCAACCAGAGAAAATACTGCGCCCATACCCCCTTACACTGGAACCTCACAACCAGAAACTCCGGAGGTGAAGCTGTCTGGTATGGAACGTGCAGCTAGAGCCACCCATCATGTCAATCACACCTCTCAAGCCCCTGTAGCACGCCCAACTACTAAGCGTAAAAGACGGAAGCCCGGTGATGGTGTCAAGCAAGTACGGACTCGCTCACATCCCAGACGCACTGTCAACCGGAAAGCCCGATTAGCGGCGACAGTATTTATTTCTTTGGCTGGGATATTAGTTTTCTGGGTGTTAGTCTCCACAACTGTGGGTGTGATCAAAAATTGGTTTTTCCCTGCACCTGTTTTGCAAGGTGAACAATTGTCCATTCAACTGAATGAACCACCAATCGATATTCCCGACCGTAACAGTACATTACAACCACCAGAGGGAGTGCTAACAGAAGTCACAGCCAGAGACGTGATTCAAACTTGGCTATCTACTAAAGCCGCAGCCCTAGGCCCTAATCATGATTTGGGTGGTTTAGATGAAATTTTAGCTGGTTCTGCTTTGTCACAATGGCGGTTAATTGCCCAACAAGTGAGAGCGCAAAACCACTATCGACTGTATGACCACAGTCTCAAGGTGGAATATATCAATAAATCTGAAACAGACCCCAATCGGGCAGTCGTGGGAGCTATGGTCAGGGAAACCACCCGATTTTACGAAAATGGCAGACTGCGAAGGAATACTGACGAAAGCCTACGTGTACGCTATGAATTAATTCGGCGGGAAGGCGTGTGGCTGATTCAAGGTATGTCAGCCGTTGTAAATTAAGTGTAAATTTTTGTATCGTAATCAATTAAACTCAAGTTGTTGTCTCTAGTCACCAGTTCAGAGTCCAAAGTATTGATCTGCTAGATTTCTAGCTTCTGGTCAAGACTCAAACACATTTGTACTTGAGACGGTTCTTGAGTTAAATTCCTATTAAGATTCATGGCGGAATCTCTGGTTCATGCTTATACGCCCCTAATTCTGTGGATGGGTTTGGGGTTATTAATTTTTAGATTTTTACCGAATTGGTTGCCAAAGTTCTTAGGTCGTGGTCTTTACTGGGTGGGTGTGCCGTTGGAATTGGTGGCACTAGCTCGTCAAGACAATCAGCATCCAGTGGGTGGTGTAGAAGGTTTTCCTATTCAAGCCTCGTTAGTAACTTTAGGCGCATTGCTGCTGGGTTTAATAGTGTCATGGCTGGTTTGGTGGGGATGGCAATATTTTAACCCCCGCTTTTTCAAAGCGAATTTGGGGGAGTCTGTTTCTAAACCTGTGCTTGACTCTGCCACTAAAGGCAGTTTTCTGCTGGCTGCTGTGTTAGGAAATACTGGTTTTGTGGGTTTAGCGATCGCACCCTATTTAATCAAAGTTGATGCGCTCAACTGGGCTGTTATTTACAGCATCACTCATAATGTGATTGGCCCCTATGGGGTAGGAGTATTAATTGCCAGTTACTTTAGTCATACACGATCTAAAAATCGCTGGTGGATGCAACTGTGGGATCTGTTGACAGTACCGCCTTTGTGGGGTTTTGTGATGGGTAAGCTTACCCAAAATATCCCACTCCCAGAAGTTCTAGAATCAGGAATCCAAGCTTCTGTAGATGTGGTGATTGCGGCGGCTTTTCTGTTGACTGGGATGCGTTTGGCTCAACTGCAAAGGTGGAAAAACTTGCAACTGGCCTTGCTCCCCAGTGTTCTCAAAGTGGTAATTACACCCCTGCTAGTTGGTTTGCTCACAACTTGGTGTTTGGGATTATCAGGCGATCGCCGCTTGGCAATGGTTCTGATGTCGGGAATGCCCTCAGCCTTTGCCGGTTTGATTTTAGCGGAGGAGTACAATCTCAACCGTGATTTGATTGTCAGTAGCATTATCATCTCCACGATTTTATTACTCCTGGTTCTGCCTGTGTGGATTCAGGTGTTTGGTTGAGGGGAGCGGAGGGAGCAGGGGAGGCAGAGGAGCGGAGGCAGCAGAGGAGAAAAACTAATGACTCATGACTCATGACTGCCAAAATGTCATGAATTGTTGACACAAATGCCTTTGCTCCCAGGGTAAATATTATGATTTCATGACATTTTGATCCCACAAGGGCTGATAAGTGCGTGAAATAGGTAAAAAACCCTGTTGACACCCCTTGATCCCTAGCAAGGGTTCATAGTTAATATTCACTTAACAAACTTAGTAAAGCTCACTCCTCTGCTTCCAAAGTGCTAATTTTGGCATGAGTAAGAAACTGAACAAGAGTGATCCTCATTTAACAAACGATTAACTCAAAAACACACTGGGCAAAACCAGGAGTCAAGAATAACAAATTCATCTGGGACGAATGAAATTTAATCAAGCATTTTTTAACCCAGTGAAATCATTGACTTTTCACACGACTGGAGGCCAAAAACATGGCGAAAGAACGCCCACCGCTAGAAGAGATGACACTACGGCAATTACGGAAAGTTGCCAGTGAGTATAGCATCTCTCGCTACAGCCGGATGCGTAAATCACAATTACTAGCAGCAATTCAAGAAGTCCAAAGAAACAAAGCATCACTTACCCCATCTCGTTCACTGGAGGCTCAGGAAACCGTGGAAGCAGCAAAATTTGAATTAGGTCAAGAAGACCGTACTGGTGGCTCCCTGGCTGATGTTGATGCAGGATTGGCAGATTTACCTGGTGGTTATGGTGAGAGCCGGATTGTGCTGTTACCGCGTGATCCTCAGTGGGCTTATGCTTACTGGGATGTTCCCAACGAGCATAAACAAGAGTTGCGTCGTCAAGGGGGACAGCAACTAGCATTAAGGATTTACGATGTCACCGACGTTAATCTTGATTACCAAAGTCCCCACAGCATCCAAGAGTATCCTGCGGATGAACTAGCGAGGGAATGGTATGTACCAATTCCAGTGAGCGATCGCGATTATGTAGTTGATATCGGTTATCGTACCTTTGACGGTCGTTGGTTGGTACTAGCTCGCTCTGCTACCGTCCATATTCCTCCTGTTTATCCTTCTGACTGGATTGAAGATGTCTTCATCACCGTCAACTTTGAGGAAGATTTACGCGGTAAAACCTTTTACGAACTCGTTCCCCCAGCCAAGAAAACCGCCGCAGTCGCAGTCAACGGGAACCCCATCTACGACGAAATCTTTGGCTTGGCGGAATCTGCGGAAGCGCAACGGGTTGCTGGTTCTCTGTTCGGTTCCATGCAGCACGTACCCGGTTCTGTCCGTCCCGAACAAGCTATCAGTTCCTACGTCTTCCCCTCTGGTGTAGGGATGTGGGCTGTTCCCACCGTTTCCGGCTTAACAATGTCCGGTGTGGGAATGTCTGGTGTAGGCTTCTCCGCTTCCGCCGTACCAATGCGCCCTCGTCAGTTCTGGTTAATTGCTGATGCTGAGTTGATTGTCTACGGTGCTACTGAACCTGATGCTACCGTAACAATTGGCGGTCGTCCCATCAAGCTGAATCCCGATGGTACATTCCGCTTCCAAATGTCCTTCCAAGATGGTTTAATCGACTACCCAATTATGGCTGTTGCGGCTGATGGTGAGCAAACACGCTCAATTCACATGAAGTTTACTCGTGAAACTCCATCTCGTAATACCAATACCAAAGAAGAAGCTGTTGTAGAATGGCTATCTTAAATTCAAGATGATTTTGGCTTGAAATTTGGAATTATTCCCCGCTATAGTCATGCTGTAGCGGGTTTTTATGTTTTATGTATCTTAAAAAAATCTCTGGTTTATTTCTCCTGATCACCACCGTTAGCTTATTATCTGGATGTGAAAAGATAGAAGCACAATCAAGTCCAAAAGCTACCGCAAAAACTATAACAAAAGCTACACCAAAAGCTACAAAGTCCTGTCCTGGGGAAGATGCAAAATTTAGTATTGATTTTTTTAAAACTAATAATAAAGGTGAAAAATTTAGCAAAGGTATCAATCATGTAATTATTTTTAATCCCAGGTCAGCAGCGTTAGACTTTAAAGTGAATGTGGGGTTATCTCATCAGATTTACGCTCAAGATACTAGAGGTAAAATTCGGAGAAATTACGTACCAAAACAGTTTCATGAATTGATTTCTGAGCAAAACTCTCAACTCAATGGACAAAAACCAATAGCAGCAATTAACGCTGACTATATAGACACTGCAAACAAACCACAAGGTTTAAATATTTCCCGTGGCGTAGACTATTCAGGAGCGTTTAAAAATAAGCGTTCTTCCTTTGGGATTTCTGGAGGTAAACCGCAACAGCGACAGGCGACAATCCAAATTGGCAGCAGAAATACTAATATTCTCAACTACAATCTAGTAGGTGGCAATGGTAGGTTTTATAGTCAAGGTAAGTTTAAAGATATTTGTCATGCTTTGGGAGAATTTGCCTGTAAGCAAGCGACTAATCGCTCTATGGCGGCTATTACTAATAAGGGTTATGTAATTCTGTTAGTGAATGATTTTAAGGCTAATTCTATTATTGAGTTTTCTCCAATTAACCAAGAATTATTACCACACCAGTTTGATGATGTGTTAACAGGTATTGCTCGAAATAATTGTTTAGGCACAATTCAAGAAGGCATATTATTTGATGGCGGTATGTCCCCTGGATTGTATTACGACAATAAAATTTATGTGGAAAATCCAGGCCCGATTGGTTCAGTATTTTTGATTTATAAAAAGTCGCAAAATTAAAGCTTGATGCTGTGGCGGATTATTGGCATGGATTGATACATTTGAGATGATGACAACCAAAATCTTGAGTCATCATTGCTGCAAGTAGTTGAAAAGTTGGAGTATCAAGATTTAATTCTTGCTTGATTTGCTCATCTGCCTCTTGTTGAGCTATCCGCTTTGCTATTTGCTGAAACTGTAACCAAGTTAAATCACTGGCAACAAATGCTTTAGCAAGGCTAATTAGCAGTTCTTCATAATTATTGTCTTCTAATTTCGACATCATGCGATGTTTAATTTTTAAACTATGATCAAAGCAGTAATACCAAGATTTTGGTTGCTGCTTAAGTACCATTGTCAAAAAATCCTGCTGTTTCGAGCGGCTAACAGTCTTATCTGCCTCGCTACACACTATTAATATAGGAGCAGAATAACGGCTTGGTGCTTGTTTTAACAGCTTTTCTCCTAATTCTAGAAATATTCGTAATGCTTTCACACAAAAACCGTTATAACCAAAATTGCCGGGTGCATTTTTGTTGAACCATTCAAAATAAATTGGTAGAGTTTTGATTAGCCAATCAGTTATGAAATAGTGACTACCCAGATAAGGCGCGAATAATAAGGCGGACTCAATTTGTTGGGGATACTCTAAAGCTAACCACGCTGCTAATGTTCCACCTGTTGATAATCCTCCAATTACGACTTGTTGACCTAGGGTTTTGGCAATTTCCAACCACTCGATCACAAATTGTTGGTAAGTTTGAATGTCGGTTGGTAGTGGTGGGGGATTTTGGCGATTCCAGTCACCTGAGCGTCCATGTCCTGGTTGTAAGGGAATTAGAACGTTGTATCCTGCTTGAAAAAAAGCTTTGCCAAGTGGCTCAAATTGGTAAGGCCCTGCGGTGAAACCATGCAAGAATAGACAAACTTTTGCGGTGAAATTGGGATGAATCAAGAATTTTGAACGACAGGCTGCGTTTTTCAGTGTTAGCGCAGACTCTGATTGATGAACTTTTTCCAAAATTTCTACTGTCTTGCGAATGCAAACTTCCATCTGCTCTATTGGTTTATTTGTGCATATATTAGTTATTTTCCTAACTCAGTAAGCGAGTGAAATCTAGCAAATGGCAGATTGTGAGTTATATTTAGCCTGTCTGAGATTGAGGCTCATCAACGGCAAGTTTAACTGTTCATGCAATGCAAAATTTATCACACTTGCCTATGTATGGATACAATAAAACCCGCCGTAGCGGGAGTACACACAACAACACTATGAACAATGAAAACTTGATTTAGGCAAAATATCTCATTTCAGCTTCTAGTTGCTGAATCAGCCTCTCGTCACCACGAGATTTCGCTACTTGCAAGCGATGCTCAATGTTTCTTTTAATATTCTCTTTGTGTATATCTGTTGCTGCACTCCTAGCACCGAGTTGATTCTGTCTCATAGTGGTTAACCTCTAATTTTTCTGTTTATGTCTGAGGACTTACGCAACTGCCACATTAGTAGGGTGCGTCAGAAGCCAAAAATAGGTTTATTTGCTCTATTTATGCAGGCTGACGCACCCTACATATAGATATTTAGTGTGACACTGGCGTAAGTTTTATGTCTGTTCTTCTTAACATAGCACAATTTTAGTAGTCTATGTTACAGAAAAATTTAATTTAATATAGTTTTACTTTTAAGGTATGTGGGAAAATCAGGCTCTCGTGACGTTATTAAGCGATTTTGGCGATCGCGATGTGTATGTAGGGGTGATGAAAGGAGTAATCGCCCAAATTAACCCAAAATTGCGCGTGGTAGACTTAACGCATGAGATTCCAGCGCAAAATCTGGCGGCGGCTAGGTTTTGCTTCATGAATGCTTATCCTTACTTTCCAGAGGGAACAGTACATATAGCGGTGGTAGATCCGGGAGTGGGGAGTCAAAGACGGGCGATCGCGGTAGAATTTGCAGGTGGGTTTTTAGTAGGGCCAGATAATGGTATATTTAGCGGCGTATTAGCTCAAACTCCAGCCATTGCCGCCGTCGAGTTGACAAATCCCCAATATTGGCGCACCCCTGAACCTAGTAAGACTTTTCATGGTAGAGATATTTTTGCACCCGTCGGTGCTTATCTAGCCAGTGGTGTTTCTCTGCAAGAGTTAGGACAAGCAATTGACACAGCAACTTTAACACAGCTAAGTCTCAAGTTGTGCCATTCTACAACAACTGGTGTTGCAGGTTGTATTCAATATATAGATCACTTTGGCAACTTGGTGAGTAATATTCCAGGGAGTTATGTACAAGGTAAAAAATGGTGTGTGCAAGCTGGCGAGTTAATTATTCCTGGCTGTGAAACTTACAGCGATGTTGCCTGTGGGGAAGCAGCCGCTTTAGTTGGTAGTCATGGCTGGGTAGAAATTGCTATCAATAGTGGTAATGCACAGTCGCAGTTACAGATAAATTTGCAAGATTCTCTAGAAGTGATTCATGATTAAACTATTAATAGGGAAGAAGATTTATTGTGTAGAACTCTGAATTTTGAATGAGAGAATTTTGAATTGCTTATGACTACGCCAACAATATCTGCACCGGAAGTTTATCAAGGTCAGTTTGGGGAGTTTACAATTAATCAGAGCGATCGCATAGGTGTAATTATCTATCGTTCGGCGTTAATGGTAGCGGCTCTGTGCTTTGCTATTGGTACGGGTTTAGTATTATTCCAGAGTAATTCTACCACCATCCAAGCACTCACACCTTTATACACTTGTTTCAGTTTAGCTCTGGGTGTGAGTTTATTGACAATACATATTTACATGACAGCATTACACAGAATATTGCAAGCTTTTTGGATAATTGGTAGTATTTCCGCCTTTGTTATCGGACATTTTGACAGTCTACCTTTTGCTGTCACTGTCTACAATCAACCCCTAACTTTATTTGGTGTTGGTTTTACTTTCGCAGCTTTAACAGGCATTTATTTTAAGGAAGCGTTTTGTTTTAATCGTGCAGAAACTAAAGTTTTAACTGTCATAGTCCCACTATTATTATTAGGGCATTTGGTAGGGATTTTACCAACGCAATGGGAACAAGTTTTATTAGGAACTTGGGCAATTTTATTTTTAGTATTTGCCTTACGAAAAGCAGTGCAAGCCATTCCGCCTGATATTGGTGATAAATCGGTGTTTGCTTATTTGAAGCAAAAACACTCAGTCGAAGAGGTGAGAGGGTAGGAAGAAGCGGAGGCAGAAAAACTTTTACCCAGTCACCAATCCCCAGTACCCAGTCCCCAAATTTGGGAATAATAAACCCAATGGGTGCGAGGATGTAAAAGTGAGCGAAGAAAGAGCATATTGGCTAGCGTGGTCAAAAATTTCTGGGATTGGCCCGGTTTTACTGCAAAGATTACAGCAGCATTTCGGCACGCTTGCCGTAGCTTGGAACGCTACCAAGGCTGAATTGCGAGAGGTTGAGGGTTTTGGTTTCCAAACTTTGGAGAAAATAGTACAACAGCGATCGCGTCTCAATCCAGAACAGTTAATTATTCAGCACCAACAGGAAAACCCCCACTTCTGGACACCAGCCGATGCGGATTATCCCCGGTTACTACTGGAAACTCCCAGCCCACCACCGATTTTATACTATCGGGGTGAGGTTGAACTACAAGAAAATTGGGGAAAAAAACCGTTAGTGGGGATTGTGGGAACGCGCCAACCTTCTGATTATGGTATTCGGTGGACTTGCCTAATTAGTGCAGCTTTGGCGAGAAATGGCTTTACAGTGGTGTCAGGGATGGCTGAGGGAATTGACACCGCCAGTCATAGTGCAGCTATCAAAGCTGGTGGAAGAACAATTGCCGTTTTGGGTACTGGTGTAGATGTTGTCTATCCCCACAAAAATCGGGATTTGTACCAACAGATTTTGCTAGCTGGTTTAGTCGTAAGTGAGTATCCGGCGAGAACTCCACCAAATAAGACACACTTTCCTAAACGTAATCGGATTATCGCCGGTTTAAGTCGTGCCATATTGGTGATTGAAGCACCTGTTAAATCTGGTGCGTTAATTACGGCTACCTATGCTAATGATTTTGGTAGAGATGTTTATGCACTCCCTGGAAGATTAGATGATTATCCATCCCAAGGCTGTTTAAAATTAATCAACCAAGGTGCAGGTTTAATTCTCAGAGAAATAGACGAACTGTTAAAAATGTTGGGAGCAATACCAAAAATTGATACAGTTCCACCATCACCAACGGCAGCACAATTGAGTTTGCCGATTTTATCGCCAGAATTGCAACGGGTAATGGATGTGTTCGCCTGTGATACTGTACATTTTGATTTACTTGTCCAACAAACAGGGATGAATGCTAGTTCTGTTTCCAGTGCTTTATTACAGTTGGAATTGATGGGTTTAGTTTCACAACTACCGGGAATGCGTTATCAAAAATGTTAATTAGTTATTAGTTATTAGTCATTAGTCATTAGTTATTAGTCATTAGTCATTAGTTATTAGTCATTAGTTTGCTTCCCCTGCTTCCCCTGCATTCCTCATTTTTCCCCGTATTCCATACCATTGGCATCTGCGTAACGGTGCATAAAGCGCATGAATCTGTCCCAATGCTCATCGCGCTCAATTTCAAATTTGCATTCTACGCCTTGTAGTTCATCACCTTCGTCACCGCCAAATATAAAGCGTGTGGAAGAAGGTGTTACACTAATTTCACCTTCTTCATCAGTTAATAGCAAGGCGTTTAGGGATTGTTTGGTGAAGCTGTTAAATCCTTCTATTGCTTTCAATTTGTCGAATGTCATCGCCACGATACGTTTACCTGTCCGCACTTCCCGGCGCAAGCTGACGTTACTAAGTTCTTCAAAAATACCTGTAAAAAACTGAATGGATGGGTTGGTAGATGTCATAAAAAATTCAAAGTTCAAAATTCAAAATTCAAAGTTCAAAGTTCGCGTATAGCCTACGGCTAGGCTTACGCCTACAAAATTTAAAATTCTTTACGGTTTGGGGTAGCTTTCAGATTAAAGCAGTTTAAACCAAGTATAACTACTCAGCCAGAATTAATGACAGAAATTTTTTTCCAGTCCCCAATCCCTTATCTTGGGGGATAGTATTGTGGGTTGATGATGGGAGTCTGAAAACCAGCAGGGGTGCTACCCATGTTGTGAGACACTGGAGGGGCGATCGCTGGGGATTGATAACCGCCTACAGGTATACCGGGTGCTGGTGCTGTGATGATGGGCGGCTGATAGCTAGTCGGGGATATGGTGCTAGTTGTGTTGTTTGGTGTCGGAGGATTTTGAGTCAACTGTTGGTAAGCGGCGCGGGAAATTGAGCTAATGAGTTTTTCGGCGCGGGGGTCGTTGTTGGGACGTTGTACCATGACAGCAGCTATGTAACGCTTGCCTGTGGGAGTGTCTATTAAACCTGCATCTGCCAGGAGAGTACCAATATCACCAGTTTTATGATATACTCTTGCGCCTGTTCCTAAACCAGAGGGTAAAAGATGATCTCGCTCTGTTTGGCGCATAATATCAAGTATTTGGTCACGCGATCGCATACTGACTAATTTGCCTTGACTTACCAAAGTCAGTAAATTCACCAATTCTTTAGGACTGGTGGTGTTTGTGCCTGACAAGTCTGGTAGAAGATTACGAATGGCTGTGTTTGTTAACCCCCAACTGCGAAAACGCTGATTGATTGCGTCTATACCACCGAGTCGAGCAATCAGCATATTAGTTGCTGTGTTGTCGCTAATGGTAATCATCTTCTTAGCCACTTCCAAAGCAGCATACTGGGTTCCGGCTGGTTTGAATTGCATATTTCCCGAACCACCGGCAATCATATCCTGCTGCATTGTCAGTATTTCATCCAGGCGAATTTTCCCCGCATCAACATCTTGGAAAAAGGCAATCAAAATTGGTACTTTAATGGTGCTAGCCGCAGGTAAACTGTTATCACCATTGATATCTACATAACCGCCCGTGTCTAAATCTACCAAGAAAACCCCTGGCCTGAGATTGGCATTAGCTGCTGCCAATTCTTGTACGGCATTTTTCAAGGGTGTAATTTCTTGGGTGAGGTATAAGCCGGCTGCTAGGTTTGCCGTTGATGGGGACTGAGTTCTGGGGTTATTTGCGGCTGTGGAAGTGGTGGGAGGGATGCGAGTTGCAGGATCTAACACGGACAAGAATGTACCAACGATCGCACCAATGCCCACTCCCACAATCAACAACCTGATCATGTATAGTATGGCTCTCGCCATTGGTTTTAAGCGGGTTTTCCGTGATACTCGTTTTACCATTTTTGGCAACGGCTGTTTCTGCACTCGTACTGTTTTGCCCTTGACATTTCCACGAGAGGGTGGCACTGGCTTAGTCACGGTGGGTATGGGTTTAACCGCCGTCGGCATGACTAATCCTGGTTTTGGCTTCCTAGCACCAGCCGCCATTGGGGGAGGCATAACCTGATGTTTGAGGCGCGTCACTGCTACCGAACCTTTGGCGGTACGCTGCTGGTTAGGAACTTTTGGTTTTTTTGATGTTACTTTTTCAACTTTATGCAAACGTTGGCGACGGTTGACAGGTTGTCGCCGCGAGAAATTTTTTAGTTTGTCACTTGACTCTGACACTGCTACTCCTTGTAACCCACTCTAATTGTTGTTTAAGGCAGGAGGCAGGAGGCAGAAGGAACTTTTATTAGCCTATGCGTCCCTAGTCCCCAGACTCTTTTCCATATATCCTAGTGTACCCAGTGTAATACTATTACTTAGTAGCATTTTTGTGTTTACTTTATGCCATATTAAATACTGTGGCAATAATTCTGTCAATCTTCTACTGGCAATTACTACGAGACTGACGCTACAGAACTTTTCGCTTTGGCTTATCGGCTGCTGACTTTAATGCTCAGTTTGCTGGTTAATTGCCCATTCTACCTGACGTAATATTCCCCGCAACATGGCTACTTCCTGAGTTTGCAGGTGGGCGCGGTTATATAGTTGGCGGAATTTTTCCATCCGGCTGCTTGCTGTATGTGGATACAGATAACCAATTTTTAAGAGTAATGATTCTAATTGCTGATAGTATGCTTCTACTAATTCTATGGGAGCTAGTTCAGTGGTGGTGATAGTTGCAGTTGCGTCTATCTGGGCTGGTTGTGCGAGTTCGTAGCAGCAGATACCAACAGCAGACGCTAAATTTAACGAGGGATAGTTGGGGCTGGAGGGGATGCGGACAAATCTTTGGGCGTAGTTTAATTCTTCATTACTCAGTCCCCTGTCTTCTCTGCCAAATATCAGGGCGGCGGGTTGGTTGGCGGCTTGTAGTAGTGAAGGTAAGGCGGTTCTAGGTTGTTCTAGGGGTAGTTGATTATAGCGATCGCGTCCTGTTGTGGCGATCGCACTCACGCATCCTGTTAAGGCTTGGGGTAATGTATCGACTACTACCGCCGATTCTAAAATTTCTTTGGCATGGACTGCCATTCTCATCGCTTCTGTTGACAGGCGATCGCATTGGGGATTAACTAAAACTAGATGCTCTAGTCCAAAATTCTTCATCACACGGGCTGTTGCACCTACGTTAAGCGGGCCTGCTGGTTCTACTAATATAATTCTTACCCCAGCTAACCCCATTTGTTGATTACCCAATTCTTTCATCACTTGACAAATTCATGTCCTTGAAAATCTTACCCCCAAACCTTCACTAAGTCAGGGTTTGATTATTTTACTACCAAAATAGTCCCGAATCTCAAAGTGCTTGTTCTCAGCATCATGTCTGGTTATTTGATAGTTGGTATTAACAATGCACTGTTATTCAAGTAGATAAATGCTTTTGAGAGTTGAATGGCAGCAGTTCACAGCTGAGACTTTTGTCAGCTAGATTCTGCCACGGCAACACTCAAAAAAGCTGGACTCATCAATTATTTTGTTTTCGGTTTCCGCTTGTGAGCAAATTTGATTTTGAAAGCAGAACCCAAACCTACAACCATCAAACTACTAAATATTGTTGTCGGTTCAGGAACAGGAGTTATTTGGAGATTATCCAGAACTAAAGCTGAATTAACTGTATCATCCCCCATATCAACTACACCAAACCCTAAAGTATAAGTTCCGGCTGTAGTGAATTTGTGAGTGTAAGATTTATATCCAGTTTGTTGCGCTAAACGAGAAAAAGATAAGCTATTGACAGAATTAGTGTTAGCCAGTTGATTGATATTGCCAAGACTTACAAAAGCAAAATCATTATAATCTGGATCTGCTGGCACTTGATCTGTGAGAAAATTCCAATCAAAAGTCAGGCGATCGCCAGCATTCACAGTAATGGCTCGTTTGATAGCAGAACCTTCAACTACTCCTAAATCAGTTAAGCTACCTGAAGATAACTCTAAGAAAGTTTCTAAATTACTCGCACTAATTCCTGTGACATCTTGGAGGGTTTCTAAAACGGCTTGGTAAGTTCCATTAGCAGGTGCTATACCAAAGCTGGCAGATTCAACTGTTGTCTGACCTATAGTTGTCCAGTTGTTAAAGTTGCCACTTTCAAAACTACCATTGGGAAGAGCTACCGCGTAAACTTTCCCTTGGTTAGCCGTCAGAAAACTCATGGCTACTGCCACTGCTAAACCTGTCAATTTCCACATATATTTATTGTGCTTTTTTTTGCTAATTATACAATTGTTAAACCTGACTAATTATCAAGATTGTAAGAAGAAATCATTGGCTTCCAGATTAGCACTCAGGTTAGCAAATATGCCGCCATTACCTAAACCAGTCGTTGCACCGTCTTGGTTATATATCAAATTGCCTGTTGATGAGTTGTAGATAATTTTGGCATTGCTAACTCCAGCAATGGCGATTTCATCCTCCAAAGTCGTGTTAATCGTGGCAAATTCATGTGCTAGTAAGTTGCTGTTAACTAGACTATTTAGTGCAGTGAAAGAGGCTTGACTTAGGGCAATTTTATCTGTGCCTTGGTGGAAATCTGTGATAGTATCAACACCGAAGGCTGTTTGAGTAAAGGTGGCACCGCTACCAAAGAGGAATGTATCTGTGCCTTCTCCCCCGGTTAAGGTATCATTGCCCGCACCACCGACTAAGGTATCATTACCGTCACCACCAATCAAGGTATCATTGCCGTCTAAACCTTTGAGGAGGTTGTTACCACTGTTACCCGTGATGGTGTTATCTAAGGCGTTGCCAGTGCCGTTAATGTTGGCTGTGCCAGTTAAGATTAAATGTTCGACGTTGGTGGTGAGGGTGTAACTAGCTGAGGATTTGACTGTATCTATACCTTGTCCGACGGATTCTACTACTACGTCGCGGATGCTATCAACGATGTAGGTGTCATTGCCATCTCCACCGATGAGGCGATCGCTACCTGTACCACCATCGAGAATATCATCACCAGCACCACCGTTGACCGTATCATTACCTGCCCCTGCATTGATGATGTCATCGTCATCTGTGCCAGAGAGGGTTTCACGGTTGGATGTGCCGTTAACAAGGTTGATGACTTTGAGAGTAAAGGTATCACTGACACTGGCTGCGGCTGTATCGGTGGCGGTAACAGTGATGTTGTAGCTGCCAGATGCAGTATGCGTTGGTGTACCGCTAAAGGTGCGGGTTGCGGCATCGAAGGTTAGCCAAGTTGGTAAAGCATCACCGTTGTCTAAAGTAGCGGTGTAGGTGAGGATATCCCCGGCATCTACATCTAAGAAAGTAGCTTCTGGGATGGTGAAGGTAAAAGCGGTGTCTTCGGTGGCAGATTGATCAGCGATCGCACTCACCAAAATTGGGTGATCATTGACTGGGTTAACAGTAATGTTGAAACTGGTGTTAGCGATCGTACCACCATTCCCATCGGAAACGGTAAAGCTGAAACTATCGCTCGTGGTTTCACTGCCATTGTGGGTATAATTTAGCAGGTTACTGTCGATGTCTGCTTGGGTGAAGGTGTCGTTAATTGCTAAGGCTGTGTTATTCAGTGAAAGTACGCCGTTGTCTGGTATATCAGTTAACCTGTAAGTAATTTGGGTGGTGCTATTATCAACATCTGTAACTTGTAGTTGAGTATTGGCGATCGCACCCGTAGCTTGTTCATTGAGAGTTAAACCCTGATTCAGTGCCAGAACTGGGGGAACATTACTACTCAGAACTTGGATAGTAGCTTGAGCAGTGGTAGGAACGGCTTGACTATTACCTGCATTGTCACGGGCAACACTGTAGAAGGCGTAAGTATGACCGGGTTCGCCGATGTAAGTAGCTTCGGTGAGGGTGGTGTTTTCTAGCCAGGGGGTAAAGGGGCTACCGTTGTCAGACACATAAATCGTGTAGTTAGCTAAAGCTGAACCGTTGTTATCATCACTACCTGACCAACTCACCAGAAATTCTGCGGTGTCTGTAGTCGCTGGTAGTGCATTAACTGTACTGCTTGGTCTACCTGCATCGATAGTGTTGAAGATAGGCGGTGTGTCAATTGGTGCTTCAGTGTCAAAGACAATTCGCGCCTCAGCATCAATGATTGCTCCTGTTTGCACATCTCGACGGGCGCGGATGCTGTAATTAACAAAGCCATCGCCCACACCATCCTCATTGTTGGGTGGTAGGAAACCTGCTAGGGCATCTTCTGGGATTTCGCCTGTATTGGGGTCGATGGTAGTAATTGTCCAGAAGGCTTCGCCAGTGGTAACATTAATACCTGCGCTGACATCTACATAGTAGCCCTTGGTGGCAGTGAGGTCTAGACGTTCATTATAGAAGGCGCGGTTATCAGGTACATCGAAGTACAAATCGCCCCAGCCGAAATCACCGACGCGGTAAGTACGGAAGTCAAGGTCTGAGTCTAGTTGTTGCGTAATCACGACTTGTTGGGCGGGTGCTGTCGCGCTGGCTAGGTTTTCAAAGCGGATAGTGTAGGCCAGGGTAGAGGATGCAGTTATCCATTTTTCTTCACCAAAGCCTGCTGGCCCAATGATGTCGTTGGGGTCAATGGCGCGGATGATGGGAGTGCTACCAGAGTCCAAATCTTGATCATTTGGTTCAAGAAGACCTCCTCCATCCAAGAGATCCTTGATCAGCTTACCCCATTTAAATAAGGATTTAGGGCTAGGTCTCCTTAATATTGGCCCTCCTAGTTGTTCAGCGAAACCACCAGCATTTTCACTAATCTGATTATTAGCATTTCGGTAATCTTGCAATGCGTTTTCATCAGAACCTATCCTTGATAGTGCGTCGTTCCTTCTCCGTATTCCCTCTGCAAATCCCCGTGCATCCAGCCCCAAAGGATCAACTAAATTGACAGGGTTATTAATTGCATACTGATACAAGTTGAGTCCACCAAGTTGACCAATGGGGTCTTGATTCAAAAATCTGCCTGCCAATGGGGTATAAAACCTCGCCCGCATGAAATCAAGACCATTCCCCTCATCCATTACCCCCCATTGACCCACATACTCAAAGGGGTTAGCAATAGTTTCAATTTTTGTTAAATCCTCACCAAAAGGTAGATAACTGTAGCGATTGAGATAAATTCCCGTCGCACCCGTCAAACCTACAGTCGAACCAATCGCATCGCTATCATAATAACTGACAGCATTTGTGCCATCAATGCGACTCACTAACCCTAAACCATGCGTATAGGCAGCAACTAAATTTCCTGAACCATCATATTCACCAACTACATCAACTAATCCCGTCGGGTCGAGTAAATATTCAGTGCGTTGACCATTATAAACAGTGGCAATTCTATTGCCTAAAGCATTATATTCATAAGTCCAAGTACCATCAGGAGTAGTGACACCAATCAGGCGATTTTCTACATCATAAGTAAAGGTAGAAGTAACGCCATTTTCAGTTTTACTAATTAAATTGCCATCCGTATCATAGCTATAAGTCGCATTACCAACCGAGGTGTATTGATTGAGATTATTGCCACTGTAATTAGTCGTTACACCACTATCTTTCACAGAAATGCGATTTCCAGCCGCATCATAACGATATTCAATTATCCGTCCATTGGGAAGTTCAACAGAAGTTAATTGACCAGTGGCATCATAACCATAATTAGTGGTTCCCTCTAGGGTAGTAACACTGGTACGACGACCCACACTATCATAGGTGTAGTCAAAGCGAGAATTAACTGTGGCGTTAGCAGCATAGTTGACTATACTCAGCAGTTGTCCAGCCGCATCATAGCTATAAGTGGTATAAGTGCCATTACCATTGTCTTCTCTGACTAAACGCCCAGTCAGGTCATAAGTATAAGTCACAATGGTGGCATGATTACCATCTGTTAAACTTTGAAGTCTGCCATCAGCATCATAGCTGTAATTCACAGTCAAGCCATTGTGGTCTGTTAACCGACTGCGACGACCAGCCGTATCATAGCTATACTCAACAAACCGCCCATCTTCCTGTGTTGCTTTAGTCAGGCGATTTGCCGCATCATAAGTATAGGTAATGCTGCTATCAGCATCAGTCGCAGACAGTAAGTTACCCCGACTATCATAAGTAAACGTTGCGCTAGTGCCATCGCCATAGTCTTTACGGGTTAATAAACCTTGACTATTGTAGGTGTATTCAATCGTTTGGTTGCGACGGTTAACAGAATGGGTAATATTGCCCTGACTATCAACGCTCAAGGTTTCTTGACTACCATCAGGATAAGTGATTGAGTTTAAATTACCTTGGGAGTCGTAACCATAGGTGATGGTATTGCCGAGTTGATCTTTGACTGTTAACAGGTTGTTAAATTGATCATCATAGGTAAATTCAACCTTCTGCCCTACAGCATCCACAATTTTGATTAAATTCCCTTGATGATCATAGCTAAAGACAGAGGTTGTGCCGTTGGGTGCAACTTGTTGAATGCGGTTGCCTTGAGCATCATAGTGGTATTGAGTGCGTCTTCCTAAAGCGTCTTCCCATTGAGCGAGTTGTGCTAACTCATTCAGCAATATCTGAGACTTTGCTCCTGTGGCATCGGTGATAGTAATTCCTGTGCTGGTGTCGTAGCTATAGCTGGCTTGAGGAGTCCCATTGACACTTTCTTGTATTAACCTGCCTTGGCTATCATAATCGAAGCTAAAAACAGTACCGTTGCCTTGGGTTAGGGAACGCAGGGCATTTTTTAGGGACAGGTTGTTACTGTCATCGTAGGTGTAAGATACCGTACCTTCAGCATTAGTAACACTTAGCAGATGTTCACCACTAGCATCATAGATGTAAGTGGTAATTTGACCCGTTGCATCTGTTAACTGGCTAATGCGTCCTTGTGCATTATAGGCGAAGCTAAAGAAATCACCATTGGAATGAGTTAAACTCGTCAGGCGGTCATTGGTATAACCTGCGGTGATGCGATTGCTGTTACGGTCTTCGATATAATCAAGTTTGCCATCAACCCGGAAGACAAACACTGTGCCGTCATTCTCCCGTAGCTGATAGGTGTTGCCTATCAGTGACAGAGTGGCATTGTCTCCTGTTAGCCCTTTGTAACTGCCATCTGTTTGTTTGTCAAACAGGCGAATATTCCCCGCTTGTAGAAGCGTAACATTGCCTTGTTGATCAGGACGGGCGGTAATATTCCAAGTATGAGTCCAACCATAACCAAACTCCCCTAATATTAACCGTCCATCAAAGGTAGATTGGAAAGACCGCCCCATACTCAGCCTCAGTCCGGGGGTTGGGGAACTAGCATCAACCTGACTGGTTAATATATCGCCTAACAGAAGATTATTCGCTTGCTGGAGTTCTGCCCCAACCAACGTAGAAATATCACTAATTGACTGTCCTTGTTGACTAAAGGTGTTGGCATTATCTGTGACAGCAGCTAAATACTGGCTAGGAGTTTGCCCAATAGCAGCAGTAAAGTTACTCCAAATTCCATCCCATGCTTGTGGTGAAATGAAGCTAGGACGAGCATTTTCTTTGACAGTTGACCAATCAAAAGGTTGGTCTCCTCCCGTCACACCCTGTAACCTGAAATTAACGCTATTCCCTGCACCAATTGTAGGTTGAAAGACAAGGGACAAGCTTCCTCGTTCTCCTGGAGAGAGAATTCCCGCCGGGCCTTCGGAACCCACAGCCAGAAATTGATATCTGGATTTTAATTCGCCGTTAGGTAACTGTAAGTTAGCATTTTCACTATTCAGGATCAGTATAGGAGAAAGAATATCTGTTTCTCCCGTATTGACATAATTAATGGTAACAACTCCTCCCTGTCCAGGTCTTAAAGCACTGGGGAGTTCTAATTGTGTTTCTAGATTACCAACAGCCCCCGATGTCACGGTGAAAGCATCATCTAAAATCGCTGTCTGATGACTATTATTGACCTTGACATCATAAGCTCCAGTATTTAGCCCTTGTAAGTCAAAGGTTGCCCATAATTCCGTGCTATTCTTCCACCAAACCTTACTAGCTTGTCGTTGCGTTCCATCTGTGGCAATTAAACTGACAATATCATTTGGTGTAAATTTCGCGCCAGCAATCTTGACAGTGGTTTGTCCTTTATTGCTACCGCGATGTGTTCCTAAACTGCTGATAGAAAACTCAAGAACATCAGCTTCAATGCTATAATTAGCCGCACCACCACCTACATCACTGCTATAAGCGAGAATATAGTAAGTACCGCCGCGAGTGCTGGGAATCAGCACTTCTTGGTCTGGTGATAAAGCGGCTGAAAATGCGACATCATATTGAGAACGAGTTGGCATATCGCCATAGCGGATATACAACTCATTCGCCGCCGTGGTGGAAGCACTATCAAACTTCACCCGCAACGTTTCACCCGCAGCGACATCAACCCGATAGTAAGCCGCTTGTCCTTGTCCTAAAGTGCCAGTATCCGCAGTTCCCAAGTCTAATATTTCCGCATCAGCCGCAAACTGATTCAGGGACGCTGTGATGTTATTATTTTCATTCGATTCAGGAATTTGATTGCGAATATCGCTACGAACGATCGCATAATAATTTCCCGGCAATAACCCAGGTAAAGCAGCTGTTAAAGTTTTACTATAACTACCACCGCTAGCCACATTGCCAACGTGTTCCACTCTACCAAACAACGCATCACCCACATCCCATTGATTATCCGCAGAGATGTAAATCGCATCAAACCAACTACCCAAAGCCGGATTTGCCCCTTGGTTTGTCACCGTATAGCTGATAGTTGTATTCTGCCCAGGTACGCCATTAACCGGAATCGTGATTGTTCCCACTACTAAGTCGGCAGGTTGTGCCAGACTAATTTCTGTAGAGTTGCCATCGTAGCCAATATTATTCTGTTCGCTATTCCGTTCATTGATATTGTTACTACTGTCTGTAACCGCAAATACATAGAATGGCCCAGATAATCCTTGCGGAATCATGAAGGATGCTGTATCAGTGTAACTAGCTCCTGCTGCTAAATCTTGGGTTCGGGCTTGGAAACCAATATATGTATCGGTACTGCGGTCAAAGAATTGGTCACGGGACAAGTAAAAGGCATCATACCAGGAACGATTACCTGTATTTGCCGCCCCATTGTTGCTGACTGTCCAAGTCACATTCAACAACTGACCACTAATACCAGTGCTAGCAGCATCGACACTCGCCACAACCAAGTCTGGCACAGGACTCAAAGCGATGTTAGTAGTACCAGCACTTGCGAGGTTATTGTTATTTTCAAAGGGAGTTTCTAGGACGAAATTGCCACTATCCGTCCGCACAATAGTATAAAATTCACCTTGGAAGTCTAGCGGTAAATTAAAGCTGCGAGTCACGCTATACTCCGCCGATGCTTCTAGCCCTCCAGAACGGTATACTCTACCCAATAATCTATCATTGCCATCAATTACTGCATCAGTTGAAAGGAAAACTTCGTCATACCAGGAATCAAGGTTTGTCTTTCCTGTGCCGAAGTTTTTAACTGTCCAGTTCACTGTTAAGGTTTGTCCTGACAAGGCAGTGGTGGGAACACTCACCTCTGTAACTTGCAGGTCTGGAGTTTGCCGTGTGATGCTCAGGGATTGTACTGTTGAGTTGTTGCCTTCATTTGTAGCTTCATATACGTTGTTATTGGCATCTGTTACTACAAATAGGTTGTAATCACCAACTAAGTTGAAGGGAATGGTAACTAATTCTTGACGTGAATACGAACCACCAGGATTGAGTAAACTATTGCGGTTAAAGCTGGCTAACAGGACATCATCAGCATTACCCAACACCGCGTCACTAGATGCAACTATCCTATCAGTCCAATTAGTAACCGCCGTATCGCCAATACCCTGGTTAGTTACAGTCCATTCTACCCGGATGGCTTTACCTGCTTCGGCTGTGGTTGGTGCGGTAGCCGAAACTATCAGGTCAGCAGGTCGAGATAAAATGTTAATTGCTGTGTTATTGAAGCCAATGTTATTGTTGTTATTCGATTCAAAAACTGTATTGCCGCTATCTGTTACCACAAAGGCATAATATGTACCACTTAAGCCATTAGGTAGGGTAAAGGTAGCAGAGTTATCGTATCCATTACCGATGTCTAATGCCCCAAAGCGAGTCCGTTCACCCAGCTTGAGGTCTGTGTTCGGGTCTAGTTCGGTATCTGTTGACAGATAGAAGCTATCAATCCACAAGGAGTTGGGGGTAGGAGTTGCGCCAAAGTTGGTAACGCGATAGCTAATAGTTAGGGGACGACTCGCTGATGCTGTAGTGGGTGCATCAACAAATTCAACTTCTAAATCTGGCGGTGGTGTGGGATTAATTTTGGTGGCTGTGGTGTCATAGCCTGTGTTGTTGTTTTCAAAGACATTTTCGTAAACCTGATTACCTGCATCAGTCCGCACGAAGAAGAAGAAATCGCCACTAATGCCAATCGGTAAATTTACTGTCTGGGTGACATTGTAGCTTGAGCCTGAATTAATCGTACCACTGCGGTTGAACTTTCCTAAAGAGCGATCGCCCGCATCTAGGACATCATCCGCAGACATGAACACTTCATCATACCAGAATGTCTCTAAGTTCCTCCCTGTCCCCTCATTTGTGACTGTCCAAGTTAAGGTAAGCGGTTGTCCTGAAAAACCTTGAGCCGGGGCGTTGACTGTGGTAACTCTGAAGTCTGGTGGTGGTGTCAAATTAATGTCGGTGGGGCCGCCAAATCCAAAGTTATCGTCCTCATTGTCAAATTCATTGACGTTATTATTTGCGTCTGTCTTGACTAGGAAGTAATAATTACTATCGATACCTCTAGGTAGCTTGACTGTCAGATTGTTAGTGTAACTTTCGCCTACGTTGAGATAGCTGACATTAGTCGCCTGTCCTAAGTAAGTGTCAGTATTATCTAAGGTCTGATCTAGGGATAGCCAGACATGATCATACCAGAAGGGTGCGCTGGTAGCTCCTGTGCCGTTATTGGTAACAGTCCATTCTACCACCGTTTCTTGACTGGAGAAGGCTGTGGGGGGAGCGGTGACATGAGATACTTGCAGGTTGGGGAAGGGGGAGAGGCGAATTTGCAGGGGGCGATCGTCTACTGTGGTATTATTGCTTTCGGTTCCTTGACTCTCGCGCAGTTGGTTATACGCATCAGTTTGTAAGATTAAAGTGCGATCGCCACTGATAGTTAAGGGTACAGTGACTAACTGACGACGTTCAATAGAACTTCCCGCCGCAATGCTACCAGTAAAACTAAAGCTACCCAAAAGTTGATCGTTACCTACTACCCCATCTTCCGACAGCAAGACGTTATCTGTCCAAGTTCCGCTAGCTTCCGCATTACCTTGGTTTGTCAATGTCCATACAACTTCAATGGACTGTCCTGAAAATGCCTCAACAGGCGCAACAATATTACTAACAACTAAATCTGGTAAATCAATATTGTTGACTGTAATGTTATCTGTTCCACTGTTGAACCCAGTCGCCGAAGCAGTAATCGCTACTTGTTGATTTGCATCAAAAATTTCATCGCCTACTGCTGTCACTGTAAAGCTGACTGAAGATTGATTTACAGGTATAGTTACAGTCTGCGGCACCGTTGCTTCTGTAGTGTCGCTGGATTCTAAGGTAATAATTAACTCAGTCGATGTATCCTCTGTATTGCGGGTAATCGTTCCTGTAGCTGTCTCTGTTTCGTTAAGCTTATCTACGTTGAGAACAAGTGAGAGAGTTGGACTATCATTATCAATGATTGTGACAGTAGCATTATTTTGACTCCCAATAGTTACACCATTAGTAGGATTCGAGAGTGTGATCTTAAATGTTTGATTAGGGTCAAAAATCGTATCATCAAAAATCGGAATTGTGACTGTTTTGCTAATTTCCCCATCGGCAAAGTTAACTGTAATCGGTGCATTATTATAGTCACTACCTGCGGTGGCTGTGCCATTTGTCAGGTTAACTCTGACACTAACTGCACCATCACTACCATTAGTCCGAGTTAAAGTTACAGCCGTTACTGGTGTACCATTTTCATTAATCGCATAGTTAGCATCACTAAACTCAATTACCCCTGGTACAGCATCATTATCAATGATGGTTAATATGGCTGTTTGTTGTGTGCCTAATGTTGCGCCACCAGTCGGGTTAGTTAAAGTTAAATTGACGGTTTCATTCGGCTCATAGTTACTGTCATCATTGAGCGGAATTGTGACTGTTTTGCTGATTTCCCCATTACCAAAGGTGACTGTAATTGGTGAATTATCGTAATCACTGCCTGTGGTGGCTGTGCCATCGCTGGGTGTGATGGTAACACTAATTTCGCCATCACTTCCCCCTGTGCGAATTAGATTAATATTCGCTGTACCATTTTCGTTAACGGTATAGTTTGTTGTATTGAAACTGAGCGTTCCTGGTTGGGGTGCATCATCATTAATGATGGTTAACTGTGCTGTTGTCTGAGTTCCTAATGTTGCGCCGCCAGTGGGATTAGATAGGCTTAAATTAATGGTTTCATCTGGTTCAAATTGTGTGTCGTTCACCAGAGGAATTGTGACTGTTTTGCTAATTTCCCCATCGGCAAAGTTAACTGTGATGGGTGCATTATTATAGTCACTACCTGCGGTGGCTGTGCCATTTGTCAGGTTAACTCTGACACTAACTGCACCATCACTACCATTAGTCCGAGTTAAAGTTACAGCCGTTACTGGTGTACCATTTTCATTAATCGCATAGTTAGCATCACTAAACTCAATTACCCCTGGTACAGCATCATTATCAATGATGGTTAATATGGCTGTTTGTTGTGTGCCTAATGTTGCGCCACCAGTCGGGTTAGTTAAAGTTAAATTGACGGTTTCATTCGGCTCATAGTTACTGTCATCAATGAGGGGAATTGTGACTGTCTTACTCGTTTCCCCATTGACAAAGGTAACTGTAATTGGTGAATTATTGTAATCACTACCTGCGGTGGCTGTACCATCTGCGGGTGTGATGGTAACACTAATTTCGCCGTCACTTCCTCCGGTACGAATTAGGTTAATATTCGCTGTGCCATTTTCGTTAATGGTGTAAGCGGTGGTATTGAAACTAATCGTTCCTGGTTGGGGTGCATCATCATTAATGATGGTGACAACGGCTGTTGTTTGTGTTCCTAATGTTGCACCACCTTGGGGATTAACCAGGGTTAAATTAATTGTTTCATCTGGCTCAAATTGATTGTCGTTAACAATGGGAATGGTGACAGTTTTACTAATTTCCCCATCGGCAAAGTTAACTGTAATCGGTGCATTATTATAGTCACTTCCTGCGTTGGCTGTGCCATTTGTTAAGTTAATCGTGACGCTGACTGCACCTGTGCTATTACCAGTACGATTAATCGTAACAGCAGTAATGGGTGTGCCATCTTCTTGAACAGTGAATTGAGGAGAACTAAAAGACAGAATCCCCGGATGAATATCATCATTGGTAATCGTGCTTGTAATTGTATTCACAGTGCCACGATTATAGTTAGCACTAGCAGCTAGGGTTAAACTAATTGTTTCATCCGCTTCAAATAGATTATCTGCTGTGGGAATAATGGTTAAAGTAGCTGTGTCAGAACCAGCAGCAAACGTAATTGTTCCTGTGGTGCCGTTGAAATTAGTCGCCCCAATTTGGGTGTAGTCACTGTTGAATGTGGCACTGCCAGCAACATTAAAGTTAATAGTTAAAGAGTTGGCAGTGTTGCCCGTGCGGGTGAAGGTGTAAACCAGGTTTGTTGCGCTATCTTCTGTTACGCTGGTGGGAGTAACTGCTAGAGAAACTGTTGGTAAATCATTATCAACTATTGTGAGTGTGGCGGTTGTTTGTGTTCCTAAAGTTCCTCCTCCTACGGGATTCGCTAGGGTGAGATTTAGGGTTTCATCACCTTCATAAATGGTGTCATTCACAATCGGAATTGTCACCGTTTTGCTAGCTTCACCATCAGCAAAATTGACAACGATGGGAGCGTTATTATAATCTGCTGGTGCTGTTGCTGTGCCATCGGTGGATGTTAAAGTAACGCTGGCGATGCCATCAGTTCCACCTGTGCGATTGATGGTAACAGCACTGATAGGCGTACCATTTTCATTGACTCTGAAACTGTTAGCACTGAAAGAAAAGATGCCGGGTTTATAGTTGACATCTTGAACGACATCTAAGACTAAGGATTTATTGACGATTAATGACTGTAGTAGTAAGCCATTACCCAGGTTGAATCCAGTAATATTGGTAAAGCCACCGGTTAAATTGCCGCCAAAATTCAGGATGGTGTAGCGATCGCCTAAAACTGGTGTAAATCCATTTAGTAGGCTAATATTTAAGTTACCGCTTAAGCTGGCATTACCTGTAATATCTAGGCGGTCATAATTGCTGGTTCCGCCTAATTCAATATTCAGGGTACTACTACTAGCTTGAGTATAATTCCCTGTAATTCTCAGTGTGCCAATGGTGTCACCAGGGTTAATTTGCGTGAGATTCGATAGATTCCCAATAACCGTACCACTTCCAGTTAATGTTCCTCCCTGTAATGTATAGTTATTGGAAAATTGCAGAATCGAACCATTGTTAACTGTCCAATTCCCTGTGCTAGTACCACCACTTTGTACGTTTAATGTGCCACTAGCAACCTGCACAGTACCCGTATTGTTGAACAGTGTCGAGATATAAGTTATACCTGTACCTGCGGTTTTCTTGAGGATACCCGCATTGTTGAATTGGGATTGATTACCATACCAATGATAAAACGAGCGATCGCTTTGAATATCAAATACACCTGTAGCGGTATTATTCCAAATCGCCCCGTTAGCCCCATATATATCTCCACCCGTCCAAGTTAC